>NZ_JAOANA010000002.1:0-374674 GCF_032335535.1 Alkalihalobacillus sp. MEB130 | reverse complement strand
TTAACATATAGTGGCGGAAGCTACAGGCTTTCGAACGCTTTATCAAAGGCAAGATAATTAAATTATTGGGTGGCAAAACTCTGCACTATTTCTTGCATTTTTCTGCACTTTTGTCTTGCAAAATACATTATCGTTTACAAGGCTTCTAGTGATGAAAATGAAATAAAGGAGCTTCACATTAACAATGAACGATTCACGTTGCCCTACGACTTGTTAACACCTTTTATGAAATAAAGTAAAAGAGGAACAGGTATCAATAGGTAATTCGTTTAATAGGTCAAGTACATGTTATAAGAAAAGGCGATTTATAAGAAAATTTTAAAAAAGGGATAAAAAATTGAAGAAATGTATAGACAAAACAAACTAAGTTGTGCAAAAATATAATTGTTGCAGTGAGGAAACAAATATTTTTTTACCCAAAAAGTTTACCTAGTCCAAAACAATTAGATTTGGACAAGAAATAAAATTAAAGGAGAGGAAAACATGTTTAGAAAAAAAGGATTTTTTATGTTTTTACTAGTAAGCCTTGCTTTCCTACTAGTAGTTGGCTGTAGTGCAGAAGAAACACAGCAAGAGGAAGTTGTAGAAGAGCAGCAAGAAGAAACTACAGAAGATGCGACTGTATCAGAAGATGAAGAAGGGTTAACGATCACAACAAGCTTCTCCATTTTAGGAGATATTATTGGGAATGTTGTAGGGGATAGAGGATCAGTTGAGTACATTGTTCCAATAGGAGAAGAACCACACGAATATGAGCCGGTACCAAGTGATTTTCGAAAGGTAAGTGATTCTGACGTTTTTTATGTGAATGGTCTTGGCTTAGAAGAGTGGCTTGGAAAGTTAGTTGAAAGCGTTGGAGATGTTACAATTGTCTCTGTGAGTGATGGTATTACACCTATTATGCTTGAAGGTGATGAGGAAGAAGATCCTCATGCTTGGATGAGTGTAGCAAATGTGAAAGTGTATGTGGAAAATATTGTAGAAGATTTAATTGAGCGTGACCCTGAAGGTGAGAGCACATATCGCGAAAATGCAGATGCTTACTTAGAGGAATTAGAAGAATTAGATGCATTTATTACATCAGAAATTGAAGGAATTCCTGAAGAAAACCGTGTCATTGTTGTGAGTGAAGATGCGTTTAAATATTTTGGTGAAGCATATGGCTTCCAAACAGAGGGTGTTTGGGAAATCAATTCACATGAAGAAGGCACACCAGGACAGATTGCTCGAGTAATTGATGTAGTAAATGATCAAAATATTCCTGCCATCTTTGTTGAAACAACGGTTGATCGCCGTTACATGGAATCTGTCTCCGGCGATACGGGCGTAGAAATTGCTGGTGAAGTGTATACAGATGCCGTTGGGCAAGAAGGCAGTGGCGCTGAGACGTATGTATTAATGATGAAACATAACGTTGAAACATTTGTAAACGGCTTAAAATAATATAAAGGAAGAAAGTGACTCAGATTGTTTTTGAGTTGCTTTCTTTTTTTTTGTTTGAATCATATTAATGAATCGTTTAAAATGATATTAAATCGTAATTATTACGTTTTGTATACATGTAGAAAGGAAGAGTAGAAATGTTTGAATGGACAATAATTGGTGGAGGGATTCAAGGATCCACGTTAGCAACGTATTTAATTAAAAGAAACGGTACATCGATTTCTAACTTAGCAATCATTGATCCACATCGTGAACCGTTATTCACTTGGAAGAAGTGTACAAAAACAGTTGAAATGCCATTTTTAAGATCGCCATCTATCCATCACCTTGATGTTGATCCATTTTCTCTCGAGAAATATGCAAAAGCGAAAGGAGGGAAAATGTCTGCTCACTTTTATGGTCCTTATGATCGACCTTCCCTTTCTATTTTTAATGAACATTGCGATTCTCTTTTTGAAGAGATTGAATTGAAAAAAAGTTGGATTCAAGGGCGTGTGAACAAACTTCAAAGGGTGGATAAGCACTGGCTAGTTACACTAATGGGAGAAAGACAAATTAAGAGTAAGAATGTGGTGTTAGCAATGGGATTAAGTGACCAGCCGTGTTGGCCAGGTTGGGCAAGTGAATTGAAAGTACAAGGAGCTAATATTCACCATATCTATGATAACAATGAAAATCAGCATATCTCTTCTGAGGGAGAAATAGTCATTATAGGTGGAGGAATAAGTGCAATACATACAGCTTTAAAATGGAGTAACTTACGACCAGGAAAAGTAAAACTGCTTACAAGACATCCCCTTCGTACACATCAGTTTGATTCCGATCCAGGTTGGTTAGGTCCGAAGAAGATGAAATCATTTGAAAAGGTTACATGTCTTGAAGAAAGAAGGAAGATTATTGCTAATGCAAGGTTCAGAGGGTCAATCCCACAAGAGCTTAAGATGAAAGTAATAAGTGCGGGTAGGGAAGGGCGTCTTGAACTCTTAATTGATAACGTATCCAAAGCATTATATGAAAAAGAGGAAATAGTACTAGAATTAGAAAAGACATCTATTAGAACAGACCATGTCTTATTAGCTACGGGTTTTCACGCCTCTCCTCCAGGTATCGAATGGTTACAACCTACTATAGAAAAGGAACAACTGCACTGTGCAAATTGCGGGTATCCGATTGTATCCGAAGACTCTTTGCAATGGGGAGAAAATCTTTATGTAATGGGTGCATTGGCTGAACTGGTAATTGGACCAGTCTCTAGAAACATATCAGGTGCTAGAAGAGGAGCGGAGAGAATTGTTCAATCTCAAATGAGATAAATGAGAAGTAAGTGAAAAGTATCATAATGAAAAATAGGAAGGAGATTCTAAAAACAAAGAATCTCCTTCCTATTTCATTTCTGTGAACATCCGAGTAATTACGCTTCTATATATTGAGGGAGTGGGTCATGTAGTTTTGTCCAATCTGAAGCCATTTCTATATCGGTTAATAAGCAGTGATCTAAAGAACTGCTTATTTGCTCATGATCCATGTCGATTCCAATTAGGACTAGTTCGGTCATTCGGTCACCAAATTCTGGATGCCATTTTGCTTGGAGTTCCGGATCATCAAGAAGAGTTTGGTGTTGCTCTTCTTCGGGGTACGCAGCTACCCATTCTCCAGCACCTTGAATAGTAACTAAAGAACCTGATTGAGATAGTAAGCCAGCCATGTTGTTTCTTGATGCAATCCAAATAAATCCTTTTGCGCGAACAACGTCTACTGGCCAATTTTCTAACCAGTTCATATATCGTTCAGGGTGAAATGGCTTTCTGCTTCGATAAACAAAGGAAGAAACTCCATATTCCTCTGTTTCTGGAGTATGCTCTTCATTTAATTCTTTGATCCAGCCAGCAGATTGACTAACTTTTTCAAAATCAAATTTGTTAGTATCCAAAATCGAAACTAAGTCAACTTTTGAGTAAGACGTTGGAATAATATTTGCGTCAGCATTTAATTTACGTAAGAATCCTAGTAATTCTTTTTTATCGACTTCTTTTAGCATCTCAATCTTATTAAGGACAATAACATCAGCAAATTCGATCTGATCGACTAGCAAGTCTGAGATTTCACGCGTGTCGTTTTCATCTGTACCTTCTTTACGGTCAAGAAGTGACTCACCTGATGCATAATCATCCCAAAAGCGGTTCGCGTCAACAACCGTTACCATCGTATCTAACTTGCACTTTTTCGTTAAATCAATCCCGAGTTCTTCGTCACTATACGTAAATGTTTGAGCAACAGGAACAGGTTCACTTATACCTGAAGATTCAATTACAATATAATCAATATTACCTGCGTCCACGATTCGCTCAACCTCTTGCATTAAGTCTTCTCGCAGAGTACAGCAAATACAGCCGTTTTGAAGTTCTACTAATTTTTCTTCTGTTCTAGTGAAACCATTATTTTTAACGAGCCTGGCGTCAATATTTATTTCGCTCATATCGTTAACAATGACCGCAACTTTTAATCCTTCGCGGTTGGATAAGATGTGATTTAACAATGTTGTTTTACCAGAACCTAAGTACCCACTTAGTACGGTAACAGGAATTTTTTGCATGATCGTTCTCCTTTGTCATTCAATAGTGTTTCTTTAATCTTCACAAATAGTAATGGTTACGATTTGTATTTTATCGTTCTTTTATCTATTTGTAAACACCTTATGAATGATAGAACAATTTCTTAGATGAGAGTTTACAAATTTTGTTCATTTTCTATCGTAGTAAAAATAATATTAAAAGGCTTATTTACAAAGTACATATAACTCTCTTATAATTGCTCATAGAGCTAAAAATGAATATTAGACAAATAGGTTTCTTGAATGTTCATGTTTTTCTACATTTAAGACTAAGAGGGAAGTTGGTGTAAATCCAACACGGTCCCGCCACTGTATACGATGAGGATGGTTAGATTAAATCCACTGTGTGTTGTCACATGGGAAGGATAACCTACGATGATTCGTAAGTCAGGAGACCTGCCTATTTGTACGATTAAGCTTCCTCGAGGAAAGGAATGTTTAAAGCGCAAGTAATTTACCATTTATGTAGATTGCTATTAGGTTTATATGACTTATAGACTGAATACATATGTGTCTTTAACATTCACGCTTTTCCTATGGAATAGCGTTTTTTTGTGCTCAAAATTAAAGGGGGAAAGAAGAAATGAATGTTGAGTTTTTGAAAAAGTGGGGGTTGTTTGGTCTAGTATTATTCTTTATGGCAGCTATCATTGTTGGCTGTGGAATCCAAGAGCAAAATAGTCCAGATGAGCCAAGTGTTACTGAATCAGATGTTGAAGAGGAAAAAAGTGACTCAGGAGATAGTGACGATCTCTTTCCAGTTACGATTACAGATGATGCTGGTCGCGAAGTAACAATTGAAACAGAGCCTGAATCGATTGTTTCTATTCAAGCGAGTAATACTGAGATCACGTTTGCTTTAGGATTAGGAGATAAAGTAATTGGTGTTTCGGATTTTTGTAATTACCCTGCCGAAGCCCTTGAAGTTGAAAAGGTAGGCGGTCAAGATATGAATGCCGAACTAGTTCTTACTCTATTACCAGATATTGCACTCGTAACAGATTATCATTACAATACACACCCAGATATTCTGGAACAATACGAAGAAGCGGGCATTAACGTTGTCGTTGTTGGAAGTTCAACTTCATTTGATGATGTTTACGATAAGATTGAAATGATTGCAACTGTTACTGGAAGTCAGTCTGCAGGAGGAGAAATCATCTCTGACATGAAGGAGCGCCACGACGCTATTAAAGAACAAGCAGAAGAATTGGTTACAGAACAGAAAAAAGTTTGGGTTGAAGTTTCGCCAGCTCCAGATATCTTTACAACTGGACAAAATACGTTTATGCATGAAATGCTTGAATCGATTCAAGCTATTAATGCAGCAGAAGAACAAGAGGGTTGGGTAACTTTGACAGAAGAAGAGATTGTTCAATTGAACCCTGATGTTATTATAACGACGTATGGTTACTATGTAGAGAATCCAAGAGACGATGTTCTTGCACGTGATGGATGGGCTGAGGTACCTGCAATTAAAAATGAACAAGTATATGATGTTGATAATGATACAGTTACTCGTCCTGGACCTCGTTTAATCGAAGGAGTGGAAACTCTTGCGAAACTTATCTATCCTGACGTTTTTGAGCAATAAGATTGTTTGGTTGTATATCGTAATTGGAGGGTTTGTACTTGGTACAACCCTCCTTGGTTTATTGGTAAGCAGTGTTATCATTTCGATTCCTATCATTTTACATATTGTTGCTGAAAATAGTTTGAACCTTGGATGGTTAGAAGAGGTTCCTAGAAATGAAGAAATGATTATCTGGAATATTCGGTTCCCTCGTGTTCTCCTTGCCTTTTTCGTTGGAGCTTCTCTTGGACTAGCTGGTGCTGCTTTTCAAGGACTTTTACGCAATCCGCTTGCTGATCCCTATACGATCGGTGTCTCATCAGGTGCAGCACTTGGAGCGGTATCTGTTTTATTCTTTCAAGTGACGATTGTCGGATTAGGAAGTTTTACTTTGCCGGTTGTTGCGATAATAAGTGGATTTATTACGTTATTAGTTGTGTTTGGTCTCGTGCGATTGAGTAGTCGTAGTTTGGCCATTGAAACAATCATCCTTGCGGGAATTATTATTAGTGCCTTTATTGGTGCTGTTACCTCTTTAATTATTTCTTTAGGTGACAGGGACGCGATGACACAGATCATTTATTGGTTATACGGCAGTGTAGGAATGAGAGGGTGGAGCCACGTACAATTAATTGTCCCTTTTACGATTATTGGTTCATGTATGCTGCTCATTCATTACCGAGAACTGAATGCTCTAGCGTTAGGAGAGAACGCGGCGGATCATATCGGAGTAAACGTGAAAAAGGGGAAGACCTATATTTTAATTGGCGCTTCTTTATTAACAGGAGCCGCTGTAGCTGTCTCTGGTTCAATAGGCTTTGTTGGTCTTGTTATCCCTCATTTAGTGAGGCTTTTAACAGGTCCTAACCATAAGCATGTTCTTCCGTTATCAATGCTTACAGGTGGAGCATTTCTTATACTAGCAGACTTAGTTGCGAGAACGATTATAGCGCCAAAAGAATTACCGATTGGAGTAATTACGGCTTTAATAGGGGCACCTGTTTTTGCTCTACTATTAATAAGAGAACGAATGGGAAGGGGGGATCGAAGTGATTAAAGTTGAGAATTTGGTTGGAGGATACAACAACAACTCTATTATTAATGGTTTACATTTGGAAATCAAAAAAGGTGAATTTTTCTCTCTACTCGGTCCAAATGGAAGTGGTAAAACGACTTTATTTAAATTAATAACGGGACAACTTCCAATTCAAAAAGGGAATATTCTATTATCATCTAAACCTATTTCCTCTCTTTCTAAACTTGAGAAAGCAAAAAAGGTAGCTGTGTTATCACAAGAAGTTCAAATCTCTTTTGACTATACTGTAGAAGAAATTATTAGTCTAGGTCGTTATCCCCACCAAAAGGGGCTCTTCAAGCAATTATCAAAGAGAGACTTGCAAGTAATTGAGGAAGTAATGGAAATTACACAAGTCACTCATTACCGAAAAACACCTTTTCGGATGATTAGTGGTGGTGAAAAACAAAGGGTTTTGTTGGCCAAAGCGTTAGCACAAGAACCAGAACTTTTACTCTTAGATGAACCTACGAATCATCTAGATATTAAGCATACGTTTCAAATGCTAGATTTATTAAAAGAACGTCAAAAGTCGATGGAGTTAACCATTTTTGCCATTTTACATGATTTAAATGTGGCTTCTCTTTATGCTGACCGAGTGGCGTTGCTTCATAATGGAGCTTTTCTCGATGTTGGGGGCGTTGATACATTACGTAAAGAAGGACAATTGAAAAAAGTCTATGAAGTCGATGTGAACACTCAGTCCCATCCAAATGTCCCAAAGCCCCAACTGTTAATGACACCCAATTTCTCAGTTGTTAAAGAGCCTTTCTATTTTAAAGATTCCTATAAAATAGAGCAAAATGACCAATATATCCATGTTCGTTTTAATAAACCGCTTCGGACAATTTCAAATGGTGTGATAGGCGAAGGAATACAATGGGTCACTCACTTTTGTAATTTTCATGTTGATAAAAACTATCATTGCTCCGACCCTAAAAGTGATGTTCGCAGGTGGATGGAAAACGATCAGATTCCATATGAGCGGGCAGTTGGAATGATGACGGCTGTTAAGCTAGAGGACATGGTGGTGATTGAAGAGGAATTAGAGGGTATTTCCATGCTTGTAATCGTGACAGCCGGAGTTGGAAATGCCGTTGATATTACGTCTAGTGTTAAGGCAAACCGTAAAACCCAAGTCGGTACGATTAATACGATGGTATTTATTGATGCAAATTTTTCAGATGGTGCACTTGTGAATGGATATATGTCTGCTACCGAAGCAAAAGTAAAGGCTCTGCAGGACCTACAAATAAAAGACTCTAATTCTAACACGATTGCTACAGGAACATCAACAGATGCGTTACTACTAGCTTTGACACAGCAAGGAACACAAACTCCATATGCTGGGTCTGGAACGACAGTTGGGACTTGTATAGGTCAATTGGTTTACAAAGCAACAACTCTAGCAGTTAAAAAATATTTGCAACGAATGGGTACGCACAAACATTAGAATTCGAGATTAAGAAAGGTGGGAATACAATTGACAAACCGTAGAATTGTCATTGCAGGTACGGGAAGTGGTGTTGGGAAAACAACCGTAACAATTGGTTTAATGTCTGCTTTAAAAATGCGCGGATTAACCGTTCAAGGATTCAAGTGTGGACCTGATTATATTGATCCCTCGTATCACACAGCGGTGACAAAGAGAGCTTCAAGAAATATAGATAGTTGGATGCTAACTAAGGGTACCGTTTTGGATATTTTCACACATGGATCTAAAGGTGCGGATATATCAATATTAGAAGGGGTTATGGGTTTTTATGACGGGAAAAATCCAGAGACAAATGAAGGGACGACCGCTGAAATAAGTGTGATAACAAAAAGTCCTGTCTTGCTTGTTGTTAATTGTTCCAGTATGGCCAGAAGTGCAGCCGCCATTGTTAAAGGGTTTCAATTTTTTGCTGATGGACCTACTATTGTTGGTGTTATTGCCAATCAAGTGGGAAGTGAAGGACACTTTCAGTTAGTAAAGAAAGCAATTGAACAAGAATGCCAAATTCCTGTAATTGGCTACTTAAAACGAGAGCTTGATATTGAAATACCTGAGAGACATCTAGGTTTAATTCCTTCCATAGAAAGAGGAGAACTTGACGCTTTCTTTACTAAATTAGGAGAGTTGGTTACTGAAACAATTGATTTGGATAAGCTCCTCGAAATATCTGTTGCAGAACCGATAACAGGTCATAATACACCTTCTGTTTTTGAAAAGCAAAAGGAAAAAGTAGTGAAAATAGCTGTAGCAAAAGATGCCGCATTTAATTTTTATTATCCAGAAAATCTAGAAATGATGGAAGCTAAAGGAATGGAGCTCGTATACTTTTCTCCACTAGCGGATGAAACAGTACCGGAACAAGCTGACGGACTCTACATAGGTGGTGGATTTCCAGAAGAATTTGCAGAGAAATTAGCAGAGAATCACAATTCAAAACAAACGATTAGGAGAGCAATTGAAAGTGGATTACCAACACTTGCTGAATGCGGGGGGTATATGTATTTAACGGAATCTATTGAAACGACAAAATCAACCAAACATAAAATGGTCGGTGTGATTCCTGGAAATGTACAAATGCATACTAGATTAGCGGCACTGGGATATCGAGAAATTAAAGGATTAAATGATAACTTTTTTCTTGGAAACAGCGTAGCAAAAGGTCATGAATTTCATTATTCCTCATATAAACAAGGAGAGCACCAACTGCAACCTGCATATGAAACGAAAGGCATGCGTGGGACGATGGTAGAAGGTTGCTTCATTTATAATCTAGTAGCAGGCTATACTCATTTTCATTTCGCCTCTTGTCCAAGTATGGTCGATAACTGGATGAAGAAATGCCTAGAACATAAAACTGGGAAGGACGATGTGATATGAGTCAACGAATCTATTTTATCCCGGAGCGAAACAGAGACATCGGCAAACAAGTTAGTGCTTATATCAACACATTAACAAAGCCAATTGGAAGTCTTGGAAGGCTCGAAGAAATCGCAATAAACCTTGCAGAAATAAAAGGTGAGCACTTTCCAAGTGTAACTAAACCAGGGATTCTTGTTTTTGCGGCCGATCATGGGATAACGGAAGAAGGGGTTTCAGCTTATCCAAAAGAAGTAACCGAACAAATGGTTTTGAACTTCTTAAATGGAGGAGCAGCAATTAATGTTTTTAGTAGGCAAATAGGGGCGCTGCTCGAGATTATTGACATAGGTATAGCAGCTGATAGCAAACATGACAGGCTTGTAAATAGAAAAATTAGACGAGGAACAGCCAATTTTTTAAAAGAAGATGCTATGTCACTAGAACAAGCAGAGGCTGCTATTGAAGCTGGTTACTTAGAAGGCCTAAGAATGATTAAAAAAGGTGTGCAATGCCTCATTCTTGGAGAGATGGGAATAGGCAATACATCATCTAGTTCTGCAATTGTTAGTGTGCTAAGCAACGAATCTGTGAATAATGTGGTTGGTCACGGGACAGGAATTACATCAGAGCAATTTGTACATAAAGTAGCAGTTATTACTCAATCAATTGAGCAGCGAAAACCAAATCGAAATGACCCAATTGATTTGATCAGCAAGTTAGGAGGACTAGAAATAGCTGGAATGGCAGGAGCGATGCTTGCAGCAGCTGAACAGAGAATTCCAGTCTTAGTGGATGGGTTTATTTGTACAACATCTGCGTTGCTCGCAAAGGAAATAAACGCAAATGTGGCCGACTATCTACTCGTCACACACCAATCTGTTGAACCAGGACATTCTATTGCGACCGAATTATTAGGCAAAGAACCTATTATCAATTTGGGTTTAAGGTTAGGGGAAGGAACGGGTGCGGCGGTTGCATTTCCGATTATTCAATCAGCAACGTTAATGTTAAAAGAAATGGCAACATTTAGCTCGGCCGGGATTACAGATAAAAATTAGGAGGATCACATGAAAATAGATGAAGGAACGCAAAAAGGATTAACTCTTGTTTACACAGGCGATGGAAAAGGAAAAACGACTTCCGCTTTAGGGCTAGCGCTAAGAGGAATCGGAAGAGGATTTAATGTAAAAATTTATCAGTTTATCAAATCACCACAACGGTCATATGGCGAACAGATAGCCTTTAAAAAGCTCGGAGTTGAAATGGTCCAACTAGGGATTGGGTTCACTTGGACCAAAACCCCCGAAGAACATAGAGAAGCTTTGCAAATAGGTTGGCCCAAAGCGAAAGAAGCCGTTATGAGTGGGGAGTATGATTTAGTCATTTTAGATGAATTAAATAATGCGTTAGCCATAACTAAATTCCCGATTGATGATGTCCTGCCACTTAGAGAAGTCGTGGAATTAATACAAAATAAACCATCACATGTCCATCTCGTCATAACAGGAAGAGACGCGCTCCAAGAAATAAAAGACCTAGCCGACCTTGTCTCAATCGTACAACCGGAAAAACACTACTACAACGAAGGAATCCCAGCAGTAAAAGGAATAGAGTTTTAGAGATTAGATCCAAAAAGGGTGCCCTTCCCTTTTTGGATCTAATCGAAGCGATGAGCGGAGCCGCCGTAATGTTTTAAGCCGTTTGAGTGATCTTCTCAAAAGGCGCACGGCGAGTGGAGCCATCGCAAAGGCTAGCACGATAAATGAAAAAAGGGTGCCCTTCCCTTTTTGGATCTAATCGAAGCGATGAGCGGAGCCGCCGTAATGTTTTAAGCCTTTTGAGCGAACTTCTCAAAAGGCGCACGGCGAGTGGAGCCATCGCAAAGGCTAGCACGATAAATGAAAAAAGGGTGCCCTTCCCTTTTTGGGTTCTAATTTAGAAACAGTTAGGAGTGATCTAAGTGGTTAAGCAAGCAATCCCCATTATGATTCAAGGTACTCATTCAGATGCGGGTAAAAGTGCTCTCGTTACCGCATTGTGTCGTATATTTGTTCAGGATGGTTATAAGACGGCTCCTTTTAAATCACAGAACATGTCTTTAAATTCTTATATTACTACTTGTGGGAAAGAAATTGGTCGTGCACAAGGTGTACAAGCTGAAGCTGCAGGTATTGAAGCAACAACAGACATGAATCCAATATTAATTAAGCCGAGCGGAGAGTTTCAATCTCAAATTGTGGTCCATGGCAAACCTTATAAAAACATGAAAGCTGGAGAATATCGAAAAGATTTCTATCAGAAAGGTTTACGAATCATTGAAGAATCATATGAGAGATTATCTGATCAATATGATAGAGTCGTTATCGAAGGAGCAGGCAGTCCTGCTGAAATTAACTTAAACGACCGTGAACTTGTTAACATGCGTGTGGCAAACATCGCGAAGGCACCAGTCATTTTAGTAGGGGACATTGAAAAAGGGGGAGTGTTTGCCAGTTTGGTGGGTACCCTACAGTTGCTTGAGCCGGAAGATAAAAAAAGAGTAATCGGTGTAATCATTAATAAATTTCGAGGAGATGTTTCTCTGTTACAACCAGGTCTTACTTGGTTTGAGAATTATACAGGGATTCCAATACTAGGTGTTATTCCTTTTATCGAGAATTTGATGATTGAAGCTGAAGATTCTGTTGTTCTCAGTAATTATTCGACAAAGGTGGATTCATCCAAAGAAATTGATATTGCTGTGATACGGTATCCAATGATTTCAAACTTTACAGATATTGACCCATTTTTTGAAGAGGTAGATTGCTCAGTCCGTTTCGTGAAAAAAGGAGAAGAATTAGGAGAACCAGATCTTCTCATATTACCTGGTAGCAAAAATACAATTGAAGATATGATGTTTTTACATAACACAGGCTTAGCGAATCGAATACTGCAGTTGGAGCAGAAAAAAACGACAATCATTGGCATTTGTGGTGGCTATCAAATGCTAGGGAATCATATTGAAGATAAAGATGGTGTGGAATCACTTAAGAAGGAAATAGAAGGATTAAGTCTTTTGCCTATGAAAACATCGATGACCCCCTATAAATTAACGGTTCAATCAACAGGGGTAGCACAATTTGGTGATGAGAAGATACCAGTGTCAGGTTATGAAATTCATATGGGCGAATCTCATTTGGAGGCAGGCTATAAGCACTTTGTCCAATTAGCCGATCGTGAGGAAGGCGCCATTAGTCAAGATAAAAGAATTATTGGTACGTATTTTCATGGTATTTTTCACAATGATGTTTTTCGTGAATTGTTAGTAAACGAGCTAAGATTGAAAAAAGGACTTGCTCCTATTTTAGATCGAGCTTCGTTTTCTAAGAAAAAGGAAGAAGGCTTTGATTTGTTAGCAAACGTTGTAAGAGAACATATACACTTAGAAAAAATGCATCAACTGATGACTGATTTTCAGAATAAGCAAAGGAAAGAGTCTTATGGTAAGTAATCTTAGTTCATGGAACGAACCTGTTATCATACTATGTATCATTTTAGCGCTAGCGATTTTACTAGATTTGCTAATAGGAGATCCTCATTGGTTGCCACACCCGGTTGTACAAATCGGGAAACTGATATCTCTTTGTGAAGGGAAATTAAATCAAGGAGAACATCGGCTTCAGAAAGGATGTTTACTCGTAGCAATTGTACTACTAATTGTATTTTTCGGTACCTATCTTATCGTTTTCCTTGCTTATCAATGGCATCCCCTTGCTGGTGCAGTTGTTGAAATTTACTTTATTTCTACAACGATTGCTATTAACGGATTACGTTCAGCTGCATTACAAGTGTACATTCCTTTAACTACCGGGAATTTAGATGAGGCAAGAAGGAAATTACGTATGATTGTCGGTCGAGACACGGAAAATCTGTCTGAAAGTGAAGTGGTGAGAGGTACCGTTGAAACCGTAGCGGAAAATACAGTAGATGGAATAACGGCTCCGTTGTTTTGGGCAGTCATTGGTGGTGCTCCATTAGCAATGGCTTATCGAGCCATTAATACGCTTGACTCCATGGTAGGGTATAAAAATGATAAGTTCCTACAATTTGGACGAGCTTCAGCCAAGCTTGATGATGTTGTTAATTGGATTCCTGCAAGAACAACGGCATTTGCAATGTGGGTATCATCTTTTTTTATTGCAGGATCAAAACGTCTTCATGGATGGAGAATCACAATGAGAGATGCTAAAAAACATCCTAGTCCGAATAGTGGTTGGCCTGAAGCAATGACAGCAGGTTTACTAGGTGTTCAATTAGGTGGAGTTAATTTTTATAAAGGAGAAAGATCGGTAAGAGCAAGAATGGGAGATCCGCTACGGAAGTTAAAACGATCTGATATTCCAAACGCGATTATATACATGCATGGAGGTTGGCTGTTATTTTCTTTATTCGGACTTCTATTTTTATTCGTAGTACAAACAATATAAATGAGGTGAAGTGATGAAATGGCCTAATCATGGCGGACAGCCAGAAGAAATGCAACAACTGTTTGGAATAGAGAAAGATACTCAAATGTTGGACTTTAGTGCCAACTTGAATCCTATCGGGCCTCCTGATTGGGTAAAAGAAGCATTGAACAATCATTATCATACGATTACTCAATACCCCGACCCGACTTACTCTCATACGACTACTTCTTTAGCCGATTATGAAGGATTGGATAAAGACCAAGTTCTCCTAACAAATGGTGGTTCAGAAGCTATTTTTTTAGTGGCGAAATACTTTGAAAATGGGAAAAGCATGATTGTTCATCCGACTTTTTTAGAATATGAACGAGCTTGTCATCATTATCATATTGAGACGGAAGATGTCTTTTATAAAGCGGAAGAAAAATTTCAATTACCATTAACATGTATGCTTGAAAAACTACCAAATACAGACGTGATTTTTTTGTGCCGACCTAATAACCCAACAGGCACCGTAATAAAGGAAGAAGATTTGCGACGCCTATTAGAGGAAGGAATGAAAACAGGAACGACAGTAGTTGTTGACGAAGCCTTTGTTGATTTTTTGCCCACTACGATTCCATCGCTTACAAAGTGGTTGTCTATTTATCCTAATTTAGTCTTATTACGCTCCCTAACAAAAATGTATACTATACCAGGACTTCGAGTGGGGTATATGATGGCACATAAAGACATGATTAAGGTTCTAAGAGAAGAACAAATTCCTTGGAGTGTGAATTCATTAGTTGATGCAATTGTTCCAAGATTACTTGACGATACAAGATTTGTTGAGAAGACAAGAACGTGGCTTAACGAGCAATCCAAGTATATGTTTGAGGAGTTAACAAATCTAGGTTACATTCTTTCACCTTCGAAGGTTAATTTCTATCTGTTGCAAGATAAAATGCAGGTAGAAACGGATGAGCTTTTTCGCTACTTGTTAAATCATGGAATTGTGACAAGACATACTCATAATTTTAAAGGATTAAATGGAACATTCATTAGAGTTGCTGTTAGGTCAAAGGAAGAAAATGAGCAATTACTCTATGTTCTTAAGAAGTGGAGAAATGAAGGGTGATTATATTTGTTTCAGGTGGCGCTCGCTCAGGAAAAAGCCGGTTTGCAGAGGAACTTGCTGTTTCAATATATAGGACTCAACAAGAAAAAACGAATAAGGGCCGTCTTTACTACATAGCTACATCAAAAAGAAGTGACACTGAGATGGAGGAGCGAATTAAAATCCATCAAAACATGCGAGTAAAAGAATGGGAAACGCATGAAGAATCGTATGGTTTCCATTCATTTCTGGATTCTTGCAAAAAAACAGATGTCATTTTAGTTGATTGCTTAACGATTTGGGTAAGCAACGTCATGTTTGATCTACATTATAACAGTAAGCAAATAGAAATGATTGTTAACGAGTGGGTAAAGATTGCGTGGGATAATGACTTTCATCTTATCTTTGTATCCAATGATGTAAATGAGGAGCTCCCTCATTCTTCTCAGGGTGTTCAGCAATATATGTATATGTTGCAAGTAGTACATAAAATCATAGTGCAACAAGCTGATAAAGCTATCCAAGTGATTGCTGGGTTACCTACGTATTGGAAGGGGAAAGTGTGATGAAACAAATGGTATTTGGTTTGATAGTAGCAATTCAATTTCTTACGAGGTTACCTGTTCCTATAAATGTTCCTTGGAACAAACAAACAAGTAAGTGGGCTATTAGGAGTTACCCTTTTGTAGGGATCGTCATGGGTCTTCTCATCCTAGTCGTTGCAGTAGGTTTGGAGTCACATCTATCGATAAGTATGATGGCACTCCTTACGGTCACGGTATGGGTATGGCTCACTGGAGGATTACATTTAGATGGTTGGATGGATGTGGCTGATGCTCTAGGTTCTAATGCTTCACTTGAAAAGAAATGGGAAATCATGAAAGACCCTCATGTAGGAAGTTTTGGGATTATCGCTCTTTTGTTCTTACTAGGTTGGAAAGTCTTTTTGATTTATTCATTGTTTGAAATTGGATTTCCAATTTTTGCACTCCTTTTTATTTTAGCTTTTTCTCGGTTAGGAGCTGTTATTATAATGATTGCTCTTCCAACGGCGAAGCAACAAGGTTTGGCATGGGAGTGGAAAAAGAACATAGATTGGAAAGATGGTTTGTACGCTTTCATTCCGATCGTAGCCATTCTCATTTTGTTCGAAGGATTTCTCTTTTTCATACCAGCTTATCTTCTATTTATTACAGCATTCGGTGTGTGGGTGAAATATAAATTTAAAGGAACAAATGGAGATTTATTAGGAACGGCTATTGAAGGGGGAGAACTATGGGGACTTGTTATTACATGGATGTATTTCTCGTTCGTCATGGGATAACAAAATGGAATCAAGAGAAAAGATACTTAGGACATACGGATCTATCGATAAGTAAGGATCAAAACGAGTTGTCGATTTTAAAAAAGGAATTAAACAAAGAAAATTTTGATTTCATTTTTTCAAGTGACCTAAGGCGGTGCCAAGAAACGCTAGCATATTTACAGCTTTCAACAGAGGCTTCATGTGATAGTAGGTTACGAGAGATCGATTTTGGAGATTGGGAAGGTCAAACGTATGAAGATTTGAAAGATGATGCCTCATATCAAAAGTGGATTGATAGTGGTGGAGAATGTCCTATTCCAAATGGAGAATCTAGCGAAACTTTTAAAGCGAGAATTGACTCTTTTTTGAATGAATTACAAAAGCGAAAAATTGTAAAAGAGGAAAGTACTAACGCACAAGTTCTAATCATGACGCACGGAGGAGTTATTCGCTATATAGTATCTAAGTTATTACCTTCCTACGATTTTTGGGATGTATCAGTTAAGAACGGCGAAGCAATTAAGCTATCGTTTGTTTGGGAAAAAGGAGAATGGTTATGCAACTCATTATCGGAGGAGCTTTTTCAGGGAAAAGAGCAGTTGTAAAAGATAGGAAAAGAAAATGTAGTTGGGTTTCGTCTTATGAAGGAGATTTGCTTATAGAATGGGAAACGAAATGGAAACAAAATTCTATCTTAGTGTTAGAGGGATGGGAAAAGTGGCTAGCTGATGAGTTGGAACAAACTAACAATCTAGATCAAATTCGAAGGAAACTAAAATCATTGTTTCAGACGATCAAAGATAAAGAGCAAGAAAAAGCGAGTGAAGTCATTCTAATTATGTTAGAGGTAGGCAGGGGAATTGTTCCGTTAGAAAAAAGAGAACGATCATTAAGGGATCTTGCCGGCTGGGTTGCACAGGATGCAGCTGAAATTGCAGATCAAGTTATTTACGTTTGGAACGGGCTATCAAAAAGGCTTAAGTGAATACTACAAAAGAACAAACTCCCTCTTTTAAGAAGAGTAGATGGAGTTTGTTCTTTTTTAACAGTTATCTCAGTTTAAATAAAGGAAAGTAAGAAACCACCGAA
Source organism: Alkalihalobacillus sp. MEB130 (assembly GCF_032335535.1). Lineage (NCBI taxonomy): Bacteria > Bacillati > Bacillota > Bacilli > Caryophanales > Bacillaceae > Alkalihalobacillus > Alkalihalobacillus sp. MEB130. The sequence goes on along the minus strand of NZ_JAOANA010000002.1, from coordinate 357,182 downwards.
TGCCCCTGTTACAACAATCACCCACGGCGGTAGCTTCCAAAAGACTAGCATGCTAAATAACACAGCTGCAAAAGCAAAGTCCAAAGCGGATAAAATGGAACTAGTCCAAATTGGGTGATAGAAAGCAGCAATTAAAATACCTACAACAGCAGCATTGACACCCATTAACGCCCCTTTAATTTTTGGGTTACGACGTAACGTGTTCCAAAAAGGCAACGTACCTAAAATAAGAAGAAAGGCAGGTAAGAAAATGGCTACGGTTGCGAGAAGTCCACCTTGCCAGCCATAAATAACAGCACCAATGTACGCTGCAAATGTAAATAATGGTCCTGGAACTGCTTGAGCAGCGCCATATCCTGCGAGAAACTCCTCGCCTGTTAGCCAGCCAGTTGGAACAAATTCTCGTTCAAGTAATGGTAGTACAACATGTCCTCCCCCAAACACTAGTGAACCGGCACGGTAAAAACTATCGAACATGGCAACCCAATTTAGATTCGTTGCTTCCCTAAGGAGAGGTAGGGCGATCAATAATCCAAAAAACAATGTTAAACAAATGATCGCGAAACGATGAGAGATTGGAAATTGGACTTCAGTTGAATGATGATCTAATGTCTGTTGACGATATATAAGAAATCCAATAAACCCAGCTAAAAGAATAACGCCAACTTGTGTAAAGGCTGTTTGAAATATAAGGGTAACAACTAGAGCAAGCAAGGCAATCGTTTTTCTTTTTACATCAGGGGTTAAATTTTGGGCCATTCCTAAAATTGCGTGTGCAACAACAGCGACAGCTACAATTTTTAAACCATGAATCCAACCTGCTTCTGAAAAACCGAAGCTATGTAGGAGCAAGGCGAAAATAATAAGTGCAATAACTGATGGCATAGTGAAGCCGATAAATGATACGATCCCCCCTAATACACCAGCACGCATGACGCCAATTCCAATTCCTACTTGACTACTTGCAGGGCCAGGTAAAAATTGACATAAAGCAACTAAATCAGCATAACTTTTCTCATCCATCCACTTTCTTCTACGTATGTATTCATCATGAAAATAGCCTAAATGTGCCACAGGACCACCAAATGAAGTAAATCCAAGGCGAGTAGAAACGAATAAAATTTCTAATAATAGTTTGCGTTTATTTGCTTTTTGTTTTTCCATCGAATCACCTTCTTATTTATTCTATTACCTTATCAAAAGTAGGGTTCTATCACAACATAAGACCACAATCTTAACAAGACTTTTACATTGCGTATAATCATTAAGAAAAGCATTGGAATATCACCAAGTTCCAATGCCTCGACTACTTATTTGGGAAAATCTTTTGAAGATCACGTATAAATTCTTCATGGACCGTAATCTGTGGACGGACTTTTTTAACCATTGATTCAGCTTGTTGAATGGTCTCAGCTAGACCAAGCTCGAGTAATACTCCCATTGCCACACTACCAGTGCGGCTTTTCCCACCTTTTCAGTGAAGGACGGTTGTTTTTCCTTTTTTATGAGCTTGACTAACAAATGAAATGGCTTCTTTTAATACGTCAGCCTGATTAGGAACACCATCAAGTAAAGGGAAATGAATCCATTCAATATTTGAACTTTGAATAACACCACTTGTCGCTTCAGCACGTAAGTCAACAACATACGTTATGGCGAATGTCTCCGTTATGTTTTTTACTTCTTGTTCTCCACACATGAAAATACTTGATAATAAACGTTGAGATTCTAACATACTATAACCTCCTCTATTTACGTTTACTATACAGGAGTTGTTTTATTTTTTCACTAATTTATAAGTACGATTATTGTTTTTTCATACACAATGATTTGAAGAAATTCTTTATGAAATATGCATGCTCCTATAATATGTAAGGGAGTAATAAAATCACAAGAATTTAGCAACTAGTTAGGATGAACTCAAATGAAAATAAGCTTACGAATGAAAATGTTATTTATGTCTCTTGTGATTGTCATTACATCTGTATTAACAATGGGCTGGAATATGGTTCATCATATTACGGATGCATTTGAAACAGAAATAGGTGAACGGGCTATTGCTATTGCAAGGACTGTTGCCCAAATGACTGATATTCGCCAGTATGTTGGGGTACAAGGAGGAGAACAAATTATTCAGCCGATTGCTGAGCGTACGAGAGAGGCAACAAACGTTGATTATATCGTCATCATTGATATGGATCGAGTTCGCTATTCTCATCCGAATGAAGAGTTAATTGGAGAGACGTTTGTAGGTGGGGATGAAAAGGAAGCCTTAGCGAATCTGGAATATGTATCTATAGCTCAAGGAACGTTAGGCAATGCAACGAGGGCGTTTGTACCAATTATAAATGAAGAGGGGACGAAACAAGTAGGAGTTGCGGTTGTAGGAATCCTAACCCCAACTCTTCAGGCAATCTTGGCAACGTATAGTCAGGATCTGATCAATGCGCTGATCTGGGGATTAGCGATTGGATTATTTGGTTCCTTACTATTAGCTCGTAGTATTAAACGACAAACCTTTGGTCTTGAACCTTACGAAATTGCTAAGTTAGTTGAAGAACGCTCAGCCGTTATGCAGGCAATGGATATCGGAATTATTGCCCTTGATGAACATGGACAGATTACTTTTATGAATCGTTTAGCTAAAAGCTATATTAAAAATCGAGAAGAAGAAACCATCACACATGTGCAAGAAGTGTTTCCAAAATTGTGGAAAGGATTCAATCATGGCTTACTTACCGATTCAAAAGAGCAGATGATTAATCGGAATGTTGTTCTATTTGAGAAGAACTATCTCCTCTCCTTGTATCCCATCCATGTAAAAGGAAATTATACAGGAACGCTTGTGACCATGATTGATCGAACCGACGCCACTCGTCTAGCAGAGGAGCTAACAGGAGTAAAATCGTTAGTAGAGGCACTTAGAGCTCAGAATCATGAATATATGAATAAACTTCATAGTATTGCTGGGCTTATTCAATTGGAACGAACAGATGACGCTCTAGATGTTATCATAGAGGAAACAGCTGATGAAGAAGGAGTAATCACTTTCTTAAAGGAACACTTTGTAGACTATTCAATTTCAGGTCTTTTACTTGGAAAACGCTCGAGAGCAAAAGAGCTTGGTATTACATTTTTAATCGACCAAAATAGCTTTGTACATGAAAGCTATGGTAGCCTTAGTTCAGGAGATATGGTTACGATCATTGGAAATGTTATTGAAAATGCTTTTGAATCGTTTCATCATGCAAAAGCTGATAAAATAGTTGAATGTCTCATTCAAATGGACAAAAATCATTTACTGATTAGTGTTCGAGATAATGGTACGGGAATGTCTAAGGAGATCCAAAACAAGATTTTTACCTATGGATATAGCACGAAAGAAAAAGAAGGTCGTGGAATTGGACTAGCTCTTGTAAAACAAATTGTATCCGCACAAAAGGGGGAAATTACTGTTCAATCTGAGCCAAACAAAGGAACGGAAATTTTAATTGAAGCAAAAGAGAGGGAAATGAATGATTAAAGTTTTTATTGTTGAAGATGATCCAATGGTTTTAGAAGTGAATACAGGCTTTCTTGAAAAAGTTCCACTTTTTCAATTATGTGGAACGGCTACAAATGGCTTGGATGCCGAAGCGATGATACTGGAAACCAAGCCAGATGTCGTATTATTGGATATGTTTTTACCAGATAAATCAGGAATCGAGGTATTAAAGTCGCTGCGTAATCAAGACGTCAAGTGTGATGTGATCATGATAACAGCTGCGAGAGATACGACAACCATTCAAGAAGTATTTCGTCTAGGCGCTGTTGATTATCTCGTTAAGCCTTTTCGCTTTGATCGCTTTAAGACGGCTTTAGAAACGTACCAAAAAATGTGGTACAAGTTAAACAACGTTGCTTCCCTCAATCAATCAGATATAGATGAATTAAAACAAATTAGGCAGAGGGATCAATCGTTACCGAAAGGGTTAAGTGAAACAACGCTGAAGCAAATTTTGCTAAAGCTCATTGATCAATCCGACCCTGTAACGGCTGAACAATTAGCTTCTATGTTAGGCATGGCACGGGTCACTGTTAGAAGGTATTTAGAACATTTAGAGCAAGTTGAAAAAGTACAAGTACAAGTGAAATATGGTAGCGTTGGGCGCCCAAGTCATTATTATTTTGTTTAATGACTTGGGTGTTTTTTTATAAACACTGCTTCACTTTGTGCCATTTAATTAACCAATGGTACAAGAAAGATCAAAAAGACCAAAAAGAGCAGTAAGTACTTAATATTGTTCAATTCTTGGAAGCGCTTTATAATTCAGAATAATTAAACAACAGAGTGCTATATACTAGCTAGATTTGTATTGTGCTTTTAAAGTAGGGGGAATGAAGATGAAAACGAGCATAACTTCCGTTTGGAATCAATTGTGGAATTCACATAATCAATCTAAAAAACTATTATTGTTTTCTTTGCCAATGAGAACAAATAAAAAAGTGGACACACTAGATCAAGATCGAAAAAAATCAGTCAACCAAGAGCAAAAACCACCAAGTTATAAGCCTTCACAAAAGGTAGGTTTGATCTTAGGTCCCCTTCTTTTTATGGCCGTTGTGTTGTTCTTTTTTCCTGAAGGACTAAGCTACGAAGGAAGAATGGTTTTAGCAACAACATTATGGGTCGCAACGTGGTGGATTACAGAAGCGATTCCCATTCCAGCAACGTCACTTTTGCCCATTATTTTATTACCTATTACCGGCACATTAAATGGTGATACGGTTACAGCGGCTTACGGAAATCCAATTATTTTCTTGTTCTTAGGGGGATTTCTTATAGCACTGGCGATGGAGAAATGGAATCTTCATAAACGAATTGCACTAAATATTATTTCAGTCATTGGAACAAGTCCATCAAGAATCGTATTTGGCTTTATGGCAGCAACAGGGTTTCTGTCTATGTGGGTGTCAAATACGGCAGCTGTTATGATGATGCTTCCAATAGGTACAGCCATTACGTATCAAGTAGCTCAGGCGTTTAAAGATAAAGAAAATTTAGCAGGTGAAGAAGAAAAGTTTTCAAAGGTTTTGATTTTTGGTATTGGATATGCTGGAACGATTGGCGGTCTAGGAACCTTAATTGGGACACCACCAAATATTATTCTTGCAGCAACAGTTCAAGAGTTGTTCGGGGTTCAAATTTCATTTGCTGATTGGTTGTTTTTTGCAGCTCCAATAGTTGTGATCTTGTTAATTAGTAGTTGGTTGTTCTTAACAAAGGTAGCTCATCCAATTAAGTTACAAGAGTTACCTGGTGGAAAGATGCTTATTGAAAATGAGAAGAAAAAACTTGGTAAAATTAGTTTTGAAGAAACCGCTGTATTAATAGTCTTTACATTTGCTGCTTTTATGTGGATTACTAGAACGTTCTTATGGGAAGGGCAAATTATGACCATCCCAGGTCTGAATGATACGATGATTGCCATTTTTGCAGCAGCATTATTGTTTATCATTCCTTCTATGAATAAAGGTGGACGTTTATTAGATTGGAATGTATCAAGAGATGTTCCGTGGGGAATTCTACTCCTTTTTGGTGGGGGCTTAGCGATTGCTGCAGGTTTCCGTGAATCAGGTTTAGCCGATTGGATCGGCGGACAATTAACAGTTTTAGAAGGCATGAACTTTATACTCATTATTGCCTTAACGACGACTCTTGTTTTGTTCTTAACAGAAATTACTTCTAATACAGCGACTGCAACAATGATCTTACCAGTTTTAGCTGCGTTAGGATTAGCTATTGGTATTCACCCATTTGCGATCATGGTACCAGCAGCAATTGCAGCAAACTGTGCATTTATGTTGCCGGTAGGAACACCGCCAAATGCGATCATTTTTGCAACAGGAAAGTTGAAAATTATTGAAATGGTCAAAAATGGTTTTTGGATAAATATTTTATCTATTATCTTAATAACTTTAGCAGTGTATTTCTTACTACCGATATTGTGGGGAATTGATTTAACCGTTTATCCATCTGAGTTTAGAAATTAAGATAGGAACGTAGTAAAGATAGAAGGGGGATAGAAAATAGTGATCCATCAAACTGTTGGTGGAAACTAGCATCTATCCCTTTTATAGATTAAAGGAGAGGGTACAGGATGAAAACATTAAACATTTCCGTTATCCCGGGGGATGGGATTGGGAAGGAAGTTGTCCCTGAGACGTTACGAGTTCTAGATACACTAGCAGAGGTGCATGGTGGAATAACATTTCATTATGAAAAGCACCCATGGAGTTGTGAGTATTATCTTGAGCACGGAGTTATGATGCCAGATGATGGAATAGCAAGACTTCAGCAAACAGATGCCATCTACCTAGGTGCTGTTGGAAACCCTAAGCTTGTTCCTGACCATCTCTCACTTTGGGGACTACTCATTAAAATACGTCGTGAATGTGAGCAAGTAATTAACATTCGACCTGCTCAATACATCGAAGGAGTGAAAACACCACTAGCTGAACCGAATCATTTTGATTTTATGGTCGTTCGTGAAAATAGTGAAGGGGAGTATAGTGATGCAGGTGGGAGAATACATAGTGGGGAAGATGAGATTGCTATTCAAAATGCAGTCTTCACGAAAAAGGCAACAGAGAGAACGATTCGCTATGCTTTTGAATTAGCAAAGAAACGAAAAGGTCGGGTTACAAGTGCAACAAAATCAAATGGAATCATTCATAGCATGCCATTTTGGGACGAAGTTTTTCAAGAGGTTGGAACATCCTATCCGGAAGTACAAACCGAAAGCAATCATATTGATGCTTTAGCAGCGTTCTTAGTTTCTAAACCTAAACATTTTGATGTAATTGTAGCAAGCAATTTATTTGGAGATATTCTTACAGATGTAGGAGCAGCCATTATGGGGAGCATCGGCATTGCACCAGCTGCTAATATCAACTTAAATGGCAAATTTCCGTCTATGTTTGAGCCTGTCCATGGCAGCGCACCAGATATTATTGGTCAAGGAATTGCCAATCCAATCGGTCAGTTGTGGACAGCCAAAATGATGCTTGATCATCTAGGATATGAAGAGTTAGGTTCATTGTTAATGAACTCTATTAAAGAAACCATTGGAGAAGGGATAAAAACAAAAGATCTCGGTGGTTCAGCTAGTACAATAGAAGTGATTGATTCTATAATTAAAAAGTTACGTTTTTCTGCTACCTAATAGGCATGGACTATAGCGCGCCCCTCGTGTTTTCGAGAGGGCGTGTTTTAATTACGTATTAATATGTGGAACAATCGGTTATTTGACCATGTCACAATAGTGCACCTTTTTAGTCAATCTAGTCACTATTTTCTCCTAAACTTTCACTCTATAATAAGAAACAAGAAAGCGGTTACAATATAGAGGTGGTGAGATGATTGGAGTCTACAGTAGTAACAAAAAATGCGAAAGCGAATGCAAAGGTAGAGACCCGGTCTACTAAAAAAATTAAGCTTAAGAGAATTTTATCTTATGCTGCTTTTGTAGGACCTGCACTTTTATTTTTTATTGTTATACAGATTATTCCGTTTATAATGGGGATTTATTATTCCTTTACATCTTGGAATGGAATTAGTTCTTCGATTGAATGGGTTGGTTTTGAGAATTACAAACGAATTTTTACAAACGACCAACGCTTTTTTGACTCATTTCTCTTTACAACAAAGTTTATGTTTGCAGCAGTTTTAATCAGTAACATTATTGGTTTCTCGTTTGCCTTGATGCTTAATTCAGCATTAAAAACAAGAAACTTACTAAGAACAGCTTTTTTCATCCCTAATGTGATAGGGGGATTACTACTAGGTTTTATCTGGCAGTTTATTTTCGTAAGAGGCTTCTCTGCAGTTGGAGAGTTAACAAATATATCCTTTTTCCTTAAGCCTTGGTTAGGTGATGCAACGACCGCATTTTGGGGAATTGTAATCGTATTTGCATGGCAGATAAGTGGTTACATGATGGTCATCTATATTGCTGCTTTGCAAGGGGTTGATAGTTCCTTACTAGAAGCTGCGAAAATAGATGGGGCTAACGCCTTTACAACATTAAGGAAAATTATTATTCCATTAATTCTTCCGGCATTTACAATCTGTTTCTTTTTAACGATTTCAATGGCATTTAAGATTTTTGATTTAAATTTATCACTAACAGGTGGCGGACCATTTAACTCTACACAATCCGTAGCCATTAACATTTATCAAGAAGCCTTTACAAACAATAACTATGGTATAGGTTCTGCGAAGTCAATTTTATTCTTTTTGATCGTCGCTATCTTTACAACGGTTCAAGTTATGATTACTAAGAAGAAGGAGGTTGAGGCGTAGTGAAGTATACGAAAAAAACGTTTGTAGTAGAAATTATCGCCATTTGTATCGCTATCCTCTTTCTCGTTCCTTTCTATTTCGTGATTGTGAACTCGTTAAAAGGATTTTCTGAAATTTTAATAGATGCAGCTGCATTACCTAATGAATGGCTATTTTCAAACTATGTGAAGGTATGGCAAATTCTTGATTTCCCGAGAGCATTTTTTAACTCTCTTGTTATTACCGTATTTAGTAATATTGGTCTTGTTGTTATTAGTTCGATGGCAGCTTGGAAAATGGTTCGAACACCAGGGAAGTTTAGCAAGATTTTGTTTATCTTATTTGTATCAGCCATGGTTATTCCGTTCCAAACGGTTATGATCCCACTTGTAAAGTTAGGTGGAATGTTGGGCATTATGAATAGCATTCCAGGAATTATCATCATGTACTTTGGATTTGGTGTACCACTATCACTATTTTTATATCATGGTTTTGTGAAAACGGTACCAATCGAAGTGGAGGAATCAGCGAGAATTGATGGTTGTTCGCAGTTCGGTCTTTTTTGGAGAATTGTCTTTCCACTTTTAAAGCCGATAACAGTCACAGTCATTATTTTAAATACATTATGGATTTGGAATGATTACTTGTTACCGCTTTTAGTGTTACAGGATGCATCATTAAGGACCATTCCACTTGCAACAAGCTCATTCTTTGCTCAATACACAAAACAGTGGGATATGGGGTTAGCTGCACTCGTACTAGGGATTACCCCAGTCATAATATTCTTCTTGTTCTTACAGAAACACATTATTAAAGGAATTGCGTCAGGTTCTATTAAATAATGAATTGGTTACAAGTTTTGCAGCATTGCTGTAAAAATTAAAAATAAGAAATAAAAAAATGGGGATTAGGGAGGCAATTACAATGAAACGTTTTTTATTACTTTGCATGTCAATGTTGTTAGTCGTTGGTATTATTGCAGGTTGTTCATCCAATAACAAAGAAAGTTCCAGCTCGGATACGGGTGGCGATGCTGATTCAGGTAATAGCGATGAAGTAGTTACATTAAATTTCTTCCAATTTAAAGTTGAAATTGCAGATCAGCTACAAGAAATGTTAAAGGAGTTTGAAGCTGAGCATCCTAATATTAAAGTGAAGCTTGAAACAGTAGGTGGCGGTGCCGATTATGGAGCAGCATTAAAAGCGAAGTTTGCTTCTGGAGAGAAGCCAGATATCTTTAATAACGGTGGATTTAATGAGTTAGAACTTTGGAAAGAACACTTGGCTGATCTTTCTAATGAGCCTTGGGTTGATCATTTGTTACCAATTGGAAAAGTGCCTATGACAGATGAAGATGGCGTGCTTTATGGAATGCCTGTTAACTTAGAAGGATATGGATTTGCTTACAACAAAGACTTGTTTGAGCAAGCTGGTATTACGGAAGTTCCGACAACGATGTCTGAGTTACAAGTTGCAGTAGAGAAGTTAGAAGAAAACGGTATTACAGCATTTGCAGCAGGTTATGGTGAATGGTGGGTAATTGGTCAACATTTATTAAATATTCCATTTGCTCAACAAGACGATCCTGCCGCTTTTATTGAAGGATTATCTGAAGGAACAGAAACATTTGTAGGAAATAAACACTTTGAAGAATTTAAGCAAGTAATTGATACAGAAATTGGTTTTGGTAATACAAACCCATTAACAACAGATTACAATACACAAGTTACGTTATTTGCTTCAGGTGAAGCAGCTATGATTCAACAAGGAAACTGGACTGAAAACATGATTTATCAAATTAATCCTGATATGAATATGGCTTTCTTACCAATTCCGTTAAATGATGAAGCAGAAGCAAATGCCATTCCTGTTGGAGTTCCAAATAACTGGGCTATAAACAAAAACTCAGAGCATTTGGAAGAAGCAAAGTTACTACTTGACTGGATGGTTTCCTCTGAAACAGGTCAACGTTACATGACAGAAGAGTTTGCCTTTATTCCAGCGTTTGATAACATTGAACCTGCAGGATTAGGAGCACTAGGTGAGTCTATTCTTGAGTACTCGGTAGCAGAACAAACCATTCCTTGGACATGGTTTATGTGGCCAGATGGTGCCAACCAAGATTTCGCTGCAGCTATTCAAGAATATGTAGCTGGACAAATTGAGTTTGATGAAGTGTTAGAGAAATTCCAGGCTACGTGGGATAACTTGAAATAAAACGTAAATACTACCATACAAAAAAGCTGAAAGCATATCTATACGTAGATATGCTTTCTACTATATACTCTAGAAAAGAAAGTAAGGTTACGGGGGAGATATCGTTGTTTAAAACAAGCATCAGAAATAAACTCATTGTTCTTTTATTATTCATAACGATCATCCCTTTTGGTAGTTCGATTATCGTAACCTACATTTATACAAAGGAATCATTAAAAGATCAGGCAATAGAGGAAAATGTAAATTTACTATACCAAGGAAAAGTAAATATAGAAACGTATTTAAGGGAGTTAAATAATTATACGATGTCTTTTTATAGTAATCCTGATTTCATGAGTTATTTGAGAAAAACGTATAGTAGCAATGCTTATTTGTCCATGGGAGTTGTTCATAATGTGCTGCGAGCTCTTTTGTATAGTGACGATAGCATTAATCAAGTAAACATGGCTCTAGTTGGCGATCAAGAAACGATATCGCTGTCGAGACGTTCAACAATTATTTACTCTAAGGAAGCAGATACAAATATAGAAGTATATCAGAAAGCTAGAGAAAATCCACATAATATTTATATTGAGCCATCAACAGATCGAACGTTCTTCATTCATCGTGCATTTCGAAACGTGCCATCTAGTCAGATTCTAGCTTATATAACGTTGGAAATAAGGCCTGAGAAGTTGAATGAAATGAGTCATTACCTTTATCATGATGGAACGGAAGAATTTTATATTATGACACCGGAAACGGAGCTTATTTATTCTTCTGTATCTGATGTACGTGTTGATGATGCAACATGGATGAATGAAATTATTGAGTCAGAAGAACCAAGTGGAACCATTGAGTGGAAAGATTCGACTTTTCAAGGAGTAGTTGTGTTTGATCGCCTTTCAGATGCAACAGGAAGTTGGATTCTAGTTAAAAGAATTCCACATACAACATTATATGAAAGCGCATACGGTGTTGCTGTCATCAATATTGTATTTGGGGTTGTAGGATTAACTCTTGTTATCTTGGCGACTTTATTTGTTTCGTTTAAAATAACCTCTCCAATAAGGGTACTTGTTCAAAATATTAAAGAAGTTGAAAAAGGCAATATGCAAGTTCATTTTCAATCACTTGGTAACGATGAGATTGGCATATTAGGACAGAGATTCAAGATGATGGTTGAGAAAATCAACCATTTAATTAATCGTGAATACAAATTAGAACTTGAAAATAAAACGAATCAATTAAAAGTGTTGCATTCACAAGTTAACCCGCACTTTTTATATAATACGCTGCAATCAATTGGTACAATGGCGTTGAAAAGCAAAGTACCAGAGGTCTATACGTCACTAACAGATCTTTCACAGATTATGAGATATAGCATGAATATGGATGAAGATATTGTTCCATTAGAGAAAGAAATCAATTATACGAAAGCATATTTAGACCTCCAAAAACAACGGTTTGGAGAGGATCTTCATTTTATATTGGAAGTAGAAAAGGAAACATTAGAGTTACATGTGCCAAAAATGATCTTACAGCCCATTATTGAAAATTATTTTAAACACGGGTTTGATACAAGGGAAACATTAGGTGAAATTAAGGTTGTTTGTAAGAGGAAGGGCTCTTTTCTCTTTCTAGCCGTTCGTGATAATGGAACTGGAATAGAGGAAGTGCGTCTAAAGGAGATTCAAGACCTTCTCTATACAGAAGACCATGTTGTAAAGGGCGACTCTTCCATTGGCTTAAAGAACATTTACGCCCGCCTTCAGCTTTATTATTCTGGTCATGCGATTTTTAAAATACAAAATCGAAGTTCAGGAGGCGTGCAAGTGACTATAAAGTTACCATTGGAAATGGAGGGTAGGTTACATGAAAGCCATTATTATAGATGATGAAAAGCACGTTCGCGAAGGGTTAATGCTATTAGCAGAATGGGATAAATTTGGAATTCAAACTGTTTTAGAGGCAGCAGATGGAAAAGAAGCGATGAAATTAATCGCAGAGCATCAACCAGAAATTATCTTTACAGATATGAATATGCCAAGATGTGATGGAATTGAATTACTTAAATGGATTCGCTCAGCTGATTTAGATTCTAAAACCATTGTTGTCAGTGGCTATGATGACTTTAAATATACGAAAAATGCCATTACCTATGGTAGTTTTGATTATATATTAAAGCCAATCAACCCTAACGAATTAAACGAAACTTTATCGAGAGCAGTCACAGAATGGAAAAAACAGAATGACAATATATTAATTAATTTGGAAAACGATAAAATGATTTGGGATCACATGCTTTCAAATGCTTTAAACAACGAAAAGATTCCAAGTTCTTTAATTGGACATCTCAAAAGAGAATTTGGAGTAAACATAGCCGAACAACCTTGTTCAGTTGCTTTACTTCCAATGAAAATCCTTATTTCTACTAAATTTGAAGATGATGTGGAATATGCTTTTTCTTCTGTTCTACCAATATGTAATGAGGTCATTAGTCATGATGGAATTGCATTCCGAAATAGAAACATGGAGGCAGAACTAGTCCTCCTATTATGGAGCAAACGGTCAGCTGAAACGATGATTCGCACTATTTCCCAAAAAGTAGGATGTCCTATCATAATTGGGGATCAAGAAACAAGTCTCAAGCGCTCATATGATTCAGCAAGTAACAAGCTAAAGAACTTTAATTTGATAAAAAATGAGATTCAAGTAGTGGACTCCATGGTACCTGTTTATCTTCTAGACTATTCAGAGGAGATAAAATGGGCAATACAGAGTGGAAGTTTAGAACAAATGGATGAAATCTTAAATAAGGTCTTTGCAAAATTTGAGGAGAGGCAATATCTAGACTTCGATCAAATTAAAGTTTGGGAATCTCAATTTGCCATTTTAAAAGATCACTGGTTGAAAGAATATGAACTAAAGAAAGGAGATTTATTATATAAAGGAATTCATTACTGGAACGAAGCTGGACAATTTTCTTTTACAAAATTTAAAGAAGAAAAGAGAAAAGAGTTTCATCATCTAATGAAGATGGTATCGGGGTGCAAGTTTCAAAAAGAGAAGAATAATGTCCAAGTGATTGAAGAATTTATTAGGAAGAACTATCAAAAAGATATAAAACTTCAGGAGATTGCTGATCGTTTCTTTTTGAGTAGAGAGTATATATCAAGGAAGTTTAAACAGGAATATAATGAGACCATTACGGATTATTTGATGCAAATTCGAATAGAAAAAGCGAAAGAATTACTTAATAATCCTCATTTGAAAATATATGAAATATCAGACTTAGTTGGATATCAAAATGATAAATATTTTATTAAGGTTTTTAAAAGGAGAGTAGGAGTCACACCCAGTGAATATAGGAATTCATTAAAGTAAGAAAAAAAGGAGAATTTATCCAGGGTGTTGCATGTGGTAAGAAGTGTGGAGCAAACTGTAACCTACTAAATACATTAAAAGCCGCTAATTATATTTAATTAAGCGGCTTTCTATTTTGACTCTTGGCATTTGGACAATACGGACAAGCATCGTTCTCTGGCAATTCTTTATACAGACAACAAGTAACACGCTGATAATCTTGGGTCGCGTCAATCAGTGACCGTCCGTTTAGAAACTTTTTAAACATGGAACGACGAACTTCTGGTTGCCATATATCGTCTTCCAATAATACAGTTAAGTCGATTTTAGCTTGCTCACTGTCTATGAAACCGTACATCCATAGAACGTAACCCCAAATATTTTCCCATAATATAATCTTTGAGATATTTGCTTTTTTTGATAAAGTATTTACCACAGGATGTCCATACTTCTTTAAAAGCAATATTAGATCATCAGGTTGTGAATCTCTTATAAAACGTTTATCAATTTGAAAAGCGAGACCAGTTTCAGTTTGAACAAGATGAATGTTAGCTAGTCCACCATCCCAAACTTTATTAAAAGCTTTTAAATAGAGCTGTGCTGATATGAAAAAGCCGTACCGCCGCATAAAGACGGACGTCGCTACGGCTGAAGTTGGTGAGCCTGTTGAAATGCTCATACTGGTCATTAAGTTGTCAAAGTCATTTGACAAGCAACCACTAACAGTCATAAATCCTGATGGTTCGCTCACAACATAGACTTGAAATTGTTTCAAGTCTTCTAGATTATGCACCACCAGAAATCGCCTCATTTACTTTCGGGACTACACATCGACCTTTTCCAAAAGGAATGCAATGAGGGGTACCAAAAATAGGATCTGTTGCCACTTGACACTCCATACCAAAGACCGCACGCACTAGTTGACAATTTATGATCGATTCTGGTGTCCCTTGATTGAAAACAGCTCCGTCTTTAATGGCAATAATATTGTGAGCATATCGTGAAGCAAGATTAATATCATGCAACACCATAATAATCGTTCGACCATGTTGTTCGTTTAGCTCGAATAATAGGTCTAAGATTTCTATTTGATGGGTCATATCTAAATAGGTTGTAGGTTCATCCAATAAGATAATATCTGTATCTTGGGCGAGTGTCATAGCAATCCATGCTCGTTGCCGCTGGCCTCCTGAAAGTTCGTCAACTGGTCGGTCACGTAACTCATCAACACGTGTTGCTTTCATGGCAGCTTCAACTTTCTCTGAATCTTCCTCAGACCAACGCTTTAACCATGATTGATGGGGATAACGTCCTTGTTTTACGAGTTCATGAACGGTTAATCCTTCTGGCGAGATGGGAGATTGAGGAAGAATGCCCATTTTCTTTGCTATTTCACGCGAAGACATCCGATGAACATCTTTACCTTCTAATAAAACGGAACCATCTGTCGGTTTTAATAATCGTGCAATAGAACGAAGAAGGGTAGACTTTCCACAACCGTTACTACCTACAAATACAGAGATTTCACCACGTGGGATCTTTAAATTTAAATTTTCAAACAGTAAATGATCATGATACCCAATGGATAAGCCGTTTGTTTGTATAGAAGTCTTCATTTCGTCATTCCTCCACATTATTCAATGAGCCACTCTCTTAATACTTACATCCATCGTACCACAAATGGAAGATAAGTGAGAATGATTTTTAATACCATTATTTTTTTCTTTACAAAAGTACAATTAGACTATAAACTAACATTGAATTGATAATGATTATCAAATTCGGCATAAAGAGAAATTATTTTATTTTTATCTGGGGGTCCAATATGAAAAAGCTAACATCCATCGTATTTTTCCTATTTGTGCTTTTCTTGGCTGCTTGTTCGTCAAGTGACGAAGCAACGATTGCAAATGAGGAAGAACTAGCAAATGAAGAAGGAAATGAAATAATAATAGAAGGTGTGAATGGTGAAGTAAGATTGGATTCACCTGCACAAAAAGTTGTAGTACTTGAGTGGACTTATGCAGAAAATCTTCTAGCTCTAGGAATGCAGCCAGCTGGTATGGCTGATATTGAAGGTTACGGAGACTATGTGAACATTGAACCACAGCTAGATGAGAGTGTGGCTGATGTTGGTGGACGCCAAGAACCTAGTCTAGAAGCAATTGCTTCTCTTGATCCAGATTTAATTATTGGTGTAAGCTTCCGTCATGATGGTATGCTTGATCAATTAGAATCAATCGCACCAACTGTTATTTTTAATCCATATCCTGAAGATGAAAGCATTAATTTATATGAAGAAATGGAAATGACATTTAAGGAAATGGCTAAAGCAGTTGGGAAAGAAGTAGAAGCAGACCAAGTATTAGCTGATCTTGATGTGAAATATGAGGAAGCAAAAGCAAAGATTGAAGCTGGTAACCTTACAACAAACGATGTGATCTTAACTCTTGCGTATTCAGGACCTCAAGCACCTGAAATTCGTGTGTTTACACCTAATTCAATGGCTTCAATTATCTTGGAGAAAATTGGATTAAATAACATCCATGAACCAGAACAATTTGAAATGTTCGGGTCTAGTACGTTTAATGTTGAAGGGTTAGTTAAATACGAAGATGCAAATTATCTTTATACTGTACCTGATACGGATAACATTTACGAAAATCAACTAAAAGGAAACAAAGTATGGGAAAGCCTTGGTTTCGTAGCGGAAGATCGTCTTTTTGACTTAGGTGCTGATACATGGTTATATGGAGGACCTTTGTCAGCTGTTACATTGATTGATCAGATTACAGAAACTATGGTGAATGAATAATGTCTCAAAAGAAGTTGAATAAGTCCTTTGTCATTTTGACAGGGGGCTTCTTCCTGCTTATTCTACTATCCATTATTCACTTGACACAAGGACAAGCTGAATACTCCATTTCTGATTTACTTACTGAAGTTTGGGTAGAAGGAAGAATTCAAGATATAGTACTATCATTCAGGCTGCCAAGACTGGTGATTGGTATTTTAGCAGGAGGAGCACTTGCAGTATCAGGAGCTGCATTACAAACTTTAACGAAAAACCCTTTAGCATCACCGGGAACGTTAGGCATTAATGCAGGGGCATTTTTCTTTGTTGTTGCATCAACGATTTTCTTTCCAAGTTTGTTAGGGAATTATCCATTTTTAACTGCGTTACTTGGTGCAGGAATTTCGTCAGTTATGGTCATCATGTTAGCTGGACGACAAATGGAGCCCGTGCGAGTCGCCCTGACAGGAATGATCATTACGTTAATGTTTGCATCTGTTACAGGAACGTTGCAATTATTATTTGAAAATAAAACAAATGGGTTATTTTTATGGGGGGCTGGTACACTCGTTCAACTAAATTGGAATGGAGTTACCTTTGCTGCACCCGTCATTGCGATTGCGTTTATCTGTACTTTATTACTTGCCAAGCCGTTAGACATTTTATCACTTGGTGAGGATGTAGCTACTTCACTTGGACAAAAGGTCGCGGTGGTCAAACTAGTTACTTGGGCTGTGGCTATTGTCTTAGCTGCTGTAACCGTTAGTGTAGTAGGTCCAATAGGTTTTATTGGATTAATGGCACCACATATTGTTCGAATGCTTGGTGTAAAAGGACATGTTATGATTTTTGTCCATTCGTTCTTATGGGGGGCCATTATGATGGTTGGAGCTGATGTGTTAGGTCGCATTATCCAACCAGGTCAGGAAGTACCAGTTGGAGCTATGACGGCATTAATTGGAGGTCCTTGGCTTCTCTATTTGGCATGGAAGACAGCTCGCTCCATTAAAAGGTCAGACAAGCAAATGGGAGGTACGACTTCGCCAGTCCGCTTAAAAGTGATAATCCCAATTTTAGGATTATTGGTCGTTTTAAGTGTTGTGACTGCTTTTTCTTATAATGGAACAGAGTGGTCCCTTAATTGGACGAATCCTTATATTTGGAATTTTCGTATCCCCCGTGTGTTAACATCGTTTATTGTAGGAATGATTCTTGCAGTAACAGGAGTCTTGTTACAAGGAGTGTTACGAAATCCATTAGCTGATGCGAGCGTGATCGGTGTTACATCAATGGGTGGGGCGGGAGCTATGTTATTACTAGTCATGTTCCCAGCGATACCAGTTGCATTTATGCCACTAGGCGCCATTATTGGATCAGTTGTTGCCTTGCTTATTATTTTAGTTACCGCCTGGAAAAATAATTTTCAGCCAATGCTAGTCGCCTTGATGGGTATTGCCATTTCGGCATTTGGTTCGGCTGCCACTCAAATATTTGTTGTTAAAGCGAAGTTAGCAGTTGCGGCAGCACTCGTTTGGCTATCGGGAAGTACGTATGGAAAAGGGTGGGATGATGTATATTCTGCACTTATCTTATTTGCTCTTTTCATTGGACCGGCGATTTACATGACGCGAAAGCTCGATACGTTAACCTTTGGAGATGATGTAGCTTCAGGTTTGGGAGTTTCTGTTAGGGCGGCAAGAGTATGGACGTTAGTAATTGGAGTCGCTTTAAGTACAATTGCGGTCTCAATTGTAGGAACGGTCGGTTTTATAGGACTTGTTGCACCGCATATTGCAAGGAGGTTGGTTGGATTTCGTCATCTGCCTCTGATTGTTGTATCTGGGTTGCTTGGAGGATTGTTACTTGTTATTGCAGATTTTTTAGGGAGAATTCTTATTTCTCCTAATGAGATTCCAAGTGGACTAATTGTGGCATTGATTGGTACTCCTTACTTGTTATACCTATTGAGAAAAATGAAATAGTATATGTTTACTTTGTAGATTACAATGATAGGGAGAAGGGAAGGAGAGGTATCTTGATGAAAGTGAATTTTGCTAAGTCTGCTATAAGAACAGAAGAAGAGCTAAGAGAGATTGTAGGGTCTCCTCATGAAAATGTTGCAAATAAAGTTATTTCTATTATTGATGAACAAGCTAAAAACTTCATTGCAAAATCTCCTCTAGTATTTTTGGCAACTTCTGATGTCAACGGACATTGTGATGTATCCCCAAGAGGAGATACGGCGGGGACTGTACAGGTGCTAAATGAAGAGCAAATAGTCATACCTGATCGTCCTGGTAACAAAAGAGTGGACTCTATTATGAATATCCTCTCTAATCCACAGGTTGGTTTGCTTTTTTTAATCCCAGGTCTCGAGGATGTCCTTCGAGTAAATGGTAAAGCAACAATCATTAGTGACGAAGAAATATTAAATCGAATGAGTCTAAAGGGGAAACCACCTATACTTGGTATTGGGATAGATGTAGAAGAGTGTTTTATCCATTGCCCTAGAGCTTTAAAACAATCAAATATTTGGAATCCTGACTCATGGGAGGATAAGGATAACTTACCAACATTGATGGAAATCTTTCATGCGCATTTAAAGATTAATGGAGTAAAAGTTTAGAGAATAGCTTGTCTTTTTAGGAACATCCCCATTTTAAATGGGGGTGTTTTTTGTAATGAATAGGATGGGAGAGATAAATCATTTCCCAGTGAATAATGTCGCTAATAGTAGTTTATTGTCAAAAAAATCATTTCATAAAAACAGTTTGTTATAGACATCAAAACAAATATGTATGTAAAGTGCATCATTTATTTCCGCCCAAAAAGAAACTCTGTCAATAAAACTGACAAAAAAGCTGTATCAAATATGTGTCTTTGCGATAATGACGTCAACAAATCAAATTAAGAAGGCGGTTAAAAAGATGAAATTATCCGAATTGAAAAAAAGCGGGCATGCTCCTTCGTTGTTGTCGTCATTTTTGTACTTTGATATTAGTTTTATGATTTGGGTGTTACTTGGGGCTCTGGGTGTTTACTTAACGGCCGATTTTGGATTGTCGGCGTCGCAAGTGGGATTGATTGTCGCAATTCCTATATTAGCTGGGTCTGTATTTAGAATCATTATGGGAATCTTAACAGATAGATTTGGTCCAAAAAAGACGGCTATTGGGGGAATGCTAGTCACAATGCTCCCTTTATTTTGGGGATGGTTATTCGGTTTTACAGTAGGAGAACTTTATTTAATTGGTATCTTATTGGGGGTAGCAGGTGCAAGCTTCTCAGCGGCTCTTCCTATGGCAAGTCGTTGGTATCCACCTCATTTACAAGGACTAGCTATGGGGATTGCTGGTGCGGGGAATAGTGGGACATTACTTGCTACACTTTTTGGTCCAAGAATTGCTGAATATGTTGGTTGGAATGGGGTATTCGGGGTAGCTTTAATTCCATTAACACTTGTATTATTTTCCTATATCTTTTTAGCGAAAGAACCACCCAACCAGCCAGCACCGAAACCAATTAAAGAGTATTTTTCTGTGTTCAAGGAGAAAGATACATGGTATTTTTGTATTTTATATAGTGTTACATTTGGAGGTTTTGTTGGATTAGCGAGTTTCTTAAGTTACTTCTTTTCTTCTCAATATAATGTTTCTGGTGTACGTGCAGGTGACTTTGTAACAATAGTTGTTGCAGCAGGAAGTTTCCTACGTCCAGTGGGGGGATTAATTGCGGATAAAATTGGAGGAGTTAGATTGTTACAATACTTATTTATTGGTGTAGCGATATGTATGTTCGCTGTAAGCTTACTTCCTCCATTAGCGATGGTTATGGTAGCCTTATTTGTTGGAATGGGTTGTCTTGGGATGGGGAATGGAGCGATTTTCCAATTGGTCCCGCAACGTTTCCAAAAAGAAATCGGTATGGTCACAGGGATTGTTGGAGCGGCAGGGGGAATTGGCGGGTTTTTCTTACCTAATATTTTGGGGACATTAAAGAGCATAACTGGAACATATGCTACAGGGTTTGTTACGTTCTCCATTATTGCACTAGTCGCATTAGGAATTTTAGTAATTGCACAAGTTGGTTGGCGCAAACAATGGAAGTTATCAGGGAAATCGGTCAGAATTTAATTATTTTCAAGTAGGGGGCACCTCTTTATTTTTGAGAGGTGTTTTTTTATGAATAAATTACTGAATAGTTGAGAGTACAAGTTAGTGCATTGGCAGATACACAGAAGACAGTGTACACTAGAATAAGTATGATTGTAATAAGTATTAAATATAGGAGCTACTATACTATGTATATGAATTTAGAAGAATGTATTATTGATTTAGAAAAAAATGGTCAATTAATTCGAGTTAAGGAGGAAGTAGATCCTCACCTTGAAATGGCTGCCATTCATTTAAAGGTTTTTGAAGCTGATGGACCGGCTTTGTTATTTGAAAATGTGAAAGGGTCAAAGTATAAAGCCGTATCGAATTTATTTGGAACAGTTGAGAGAAGTAAGTTTATATTTCGAAAAACGTTAGAAGCGACACAAAGTGTAATTGCATTAAGAAATGACCCGATGAGCCCTTTAAAAAATCCGTTTAAGCATATCGGCTCAGGTTTGGCTGCTACGAAGGCACTTCCATTAAAAAAGAAAGGAAGCCTGCCGACAGATTTTCAGGAAATTCAAATTTCAGATCTTCCTCTTATTCACCATTGGCCAGATGATGGCGGAGCGTTTGTGACTCTTCCTCAAGTCTATTCAGAAGATCCGGAAAAACCGGGGATTATGAATGCGAATTTAGGGATGTATCGTATTCAGCTTAGTGGGAACGAGTATGAAATGAATAAAGAAATTGGATTGCATTATCAAATTCATCGTGGGATCGGAGTGCATCAAGAGAAAGCCAATAGATTAGGCATTCCTTTAAAACTAAGTATCTTTATTGGAGGTCCTCCTGCTCATACGTTAGGAGCGGTGATGCCTCTTCCAGAAGGATTAAGTGAAATGACGTTTGCAGGGTTGTTAGCGGGACGACGTTTTCGCTATAGTTATGTCGATGGCTATTGTATTAGTCACGATGCTGACTTCGTCATAACGGGAGAGATTCATCCTGGTGAAACAAAGCCAGAGGGACCTTTTGGAGATCATTTAGGTTATTATAGCCTTACTCATCCGTTTCCAGTGATGCGGGTTCATAAAGTATACGCTAAGTCTAATTCTATTTGGCCGTTTACAGTCGTAGGTCGTCCACCTCAAGAGGATACAGCTTTCGGAGACCTTATTCATGAATTAACGGGAGATGCGATTAAACAAGACATTCCAGGTGTGCAAGAAGTACATGCTGTGGATGCAGCAGGAGTTCATCCTTTGCTTTTTGCTATTGGTAGTGAACGCTATACACCATATCAAAAGGTAAAGCAGCCAACGGAACTTCTTACACTCGCAAACCGTATTTTAGGAACAGGACAGTTAAGTTTGGCAAAATACTTGTTTATTACAGCCGAGGAAAAGCAGCCTCTAGCTACTCGTAGGGAAGAAGAGTTTTTGACCTATATACTAGAGCGCATAAATCTCCGAAGAGACATTCATTTTCAAACAAATACTACAATTGATACTTTGGATTATTCAGGAACCGGGCTAAATTCGGGAAGTAAAGTAGTGTTTGCGGCTTATGGAGATAAAATAAGAGATTTATGTTCGGACGTTCCAGATCTATTTCGTGAATTGCATCAAGACTATAATAATCCCGATCTTGTTATGCCTGGTATCATTGCGATTGAAGGACCTGAATTTGCTTCTTATAGCCAAGCACAAGAGGATTTAAACGTCTTATGTGATGCAATTAAACAAAAGGGCCCGTTAACATCATGTCCATTTATTATACTATGTGATGACAGTCAGTTTTTAAGTGAGTCCATTCATAATTTTTTATGGACAACCTTTACAAGAAGCAATCCTTCACATGATATCTATGGGGTCAATAGTCTATACGAATATAAGCATTGGGCTTGTGACAATGTCATTATTGATGCAAGGACGAAGCCGCATCATGCACCACCGTTAGTCCCAGATGTAAATGTGGAGAGAGATATTGAGAGATTTTTTGTTAAGGGAGCTAGTTTAGGACAGGTAAAGTAAAAATAGTCTCGTCTGAAATAGTGTAAAAAAAGGGGCTGTCCATAGGTCATAAAAGACCTTATGGGCAACCCTTTTTTTATTCTTTCTAGAAACGAAACCACTAGCTTCTCATTAAGAACACATCTAAAAGCAAAGTTTTCTAAATTTCCCAGGTGTCATTCCACCGGTAGATTTAGAAAAAGCTTTTATGAAATGACCTATGCCATAAAATCCACAATCTTCGCTTATCTGCTCCACCGAAAGGTTCGTTTGTACTAATAAGTTTTTAGCCTGTATCAATCTGTAATTTAATAAATACTGGTAAGGACTAGTTCCCATATATTTTTTGAACGTACGGCAGAAGTGGGAAGTACTTAAGTTTGATATTTCACTAAGCTTCTCAATGGTAATTTTAGATGAAAAATTTTCATTTATATATGTTACAGCAGCTTGGATTTCCGGTGGGATTTTGGTCATATTTGCATCTCTGCTTTCAAAAGTGCTCCGAGTACTTTCTAATAGATTCCCTAACAACTGATAAATTTCCAAGGAGATGTTAAAATCAATTTCCTGATCCGATGCTAAGAGCGATAAAATAGTAGGAATATTGTTTTTATGAGAAGGTAGCCTATATAGAGCGCCATTTCTTTGATATATCTCATTATATAAGTCTTGTATGCCTTTACCTGCAAAATGAATAAATTGGAACTCAGCTTCTTCTGTAACAGAGTAATTATTCTTCTCTTTACAATCTAATAAAACTATATCACCCTTTGAGGCAACAAATGATTGATCTAGGTAATGGAATTGCATGGACCCTCTTTTAATATAAAAAACAAGAAAAGAATCCATGTAATCACGTCTAATACTGTAAGGAGCATCTACTATATATTCTCCTCCCCACATGACATAAAAATATAGTTTCTTTGTTAATTCCGAAGGTTCATAAAAATATAATCCCTTTTTTGTCTTAAGGCCTGGTTCTACTTTTGGAATATAATAATTCATTTTTATCACCCTTAGAAAATAGTAAGTTACAAGTTAACTTATTTATTAAGTATATTTCAACGATAAAGGGATGTAAACGTTATATTATGGTTGAAAAAGAAATAATTAAAAAGCAAGAATATACAGTTTTTGAGTGAGGATTTGCAGGGTGGTAAATGAAAACATGCATTAAACTAAAGTTGTAATTGATAATAAAGCAAAGAAAATCAACTTATTGAAATCGATTACAGCTCACTAGTAAAAGTAACAAGGACTAATTAGGTTTGAAGTGGAAGTCCTGTAACGATAATAGCTTTTATATGTAAGCGTTAATTTAAAAAATGAAAGCTGTTACTTTTATTTGTGAGGTTAATTTGTTCCAGAATGAAAGGGGAATTTTAAAATGCGTTTAGCTTATGATCCGTCACATTTTCGTGATAACACGAATCTAAAAGATACGATTGATACCGTTGCTCGTTTAGGGTATGAATATGTAGAATTATCACCGCGTAAAGATTTCATCTGGTTTTATGAATACCCTAAGGTAGATAAACAGCTTATTAAAGATCTAAAAAAATATTGTTCAGATGCCGGTGTGAAAATCTCTTCGGTCCTTCCTGTTCAACAATGGTCATCTCCAAAGGAAGAAGAACGTCAAGCGGCCGTGAGAAATTGGAAGCGTTGTATTGAAATCACTTCGGAATTAGGAGTAGATTTAATGAACAGTGAATTTGCCGGGGATATTAGCCGCCCGGTTGAAAGTGAAGCTGCTTTTGTTAAATCCATGTACGAATTGATGCCACTTTTTGAAAAAGAAGGCATTCGACTTAATTTACAGTCGCACCCGAATGATTTTATTGAGTTAAATACAGAAGCCATTCGTATGATTCGAGCACTAGATAAAGACTGGATTAAGTTAGTCTATTCTGTGGCACATGCTTTCTTCTATGATGATGGAATTGGCGATGTAGAAAAACACTTAGAAGAAGCAGGAGATCTTCTAGACCATGTTCTTATTGCCGATACACTTAATCATAAAGCGGCGTTTGGATTGCGTTATATTGTGAATCCACCTGATGCAAAAGTAACCATTCATCAGCATTTAAACCCTGGTGAAGGAGAGGTAAACTTTGAAGCATTATACCGTAAATTAAGAGAAATGAAATTTGACGGGATTGTAACAAATTCAGTGTTCGCTTATCCTGATAGACCAGAATGGTCAAACGAGCTAACGCTTAAATCTATTAAAGAGGGTTTAAATATTTAATAGCTAGTTCTTGTTATTTTTAAAATATGGAGTAACATAATTCTTCAAGTTTTAATGCTAATCAGTAAATTTATATTCTAAGAGGTGTATCAAAAAGGAATGAATTTCACTTTTTGGACACCTCGTAGATATTTATGAAATTCAAAAAAAGTTCGTAAAAGAAAAAATTACTAATAGAAAAAATGCAAAGGCATTCATCTTTCTATGATACACTAAAAGAAAGCGCTGTCATACAATTGTCGACATGTGATGATGTTTTATGACAATCAGTATAGTTTACTAACAGCCAAAGTGTCATTGAGTATTGACTCCAAAGCATGAATAGATTGAATTAACAATATGAAATGAATAAGGGGGGAGAAGGATTTTCCTTCACTTTTATGATTAATAACAAGCGATATTATATTTTATTCGTAGCAGCAGTTGCTTCTTTAGGTGGTCTTCTTTTCGGTTACGATACAGCGGTTATTGCAGGCGCAGAACAATCCATACAATTATACCTAGTAGATAGTTTAGGGTTAAGTTCATTTGTCCATGGTCTTACTGTTTCTAGTGCGTTGATCGGATGTATTATAGGGGCAATAATTTCTGGATTGTTGTCCAATAAAATAGGACGACGCAATACTCTCGTTATTGCAGCTGCGTTATTTTTTCTATCAGCACTAGGGTCAGCATACCCAGAGATCCTATTCTTTACTGCAGGTGAACCTAGTCTAGCATTGTTAGTTACTTTTAATATTTATAGAATTATAGGTGGTATTGGAGTAGGATTAGCCTCAGCCATAGCACCAATCTATATTAGTGAAATGAGTCCTCAAAATATCAGAGGAAAAATGGTCGTTTTATACAGTATGTCTGTTGTATTTGGCCAAACGATTGTATACGTTGTCAATTGGCAAATAGCATTAGGAAAAACTAGTGAGTGGATTAATGATATTGGATGGAGATTAATGTTCGCTTCAGAATTAATCCCTGCTGCATTGTTTCTAATCTTGCTGTTATTTATTCCAGAAACACCAAGATATTTGGCTCTTAAAAAGGAGTATGACAAAGCATATAATCTATTAGAAAAGATTAACGGCTCTAAGCAAGTAGCAAATGAAACACTTCAACAAATTAAACAATCATTAAATACGAAAACAGAAAAAGTAGGTTTATTTTATTATGGAAAGTTAGTTTTAGTTGTAGGTATGACTTTAGCTGTTTTACAACAATTTATTGGGATCAATGTTATTCTTTATTATGCACCGCGTATCTTTGAGAACCTTGGTGCTGATCAGTCAACATCGATGTTCCAAACGATATTTGTTGGTGCTATAGGTGTTCTTGTTTCATTCATATCTTTCAAACTAATTGATAAGAAGGGAAGAAAATTCTTACTTCTATTTGGTTCTGCAGGGTGTGCCATTTGTTTAACAGCTGTAGCAGCACTTTTCTTTGCAGGGATTCAAGGAATTACAACATTACTATTCATTTTAGCATTTGTAGCGATCTTCCAGATGACTTGGGGACCTGTTACTTGGGTTTTCCTCTCGGAGCTTTTCCCGAATAAAATTAGAGGTCAGGCTGTTGCGATTGCTGTAACATTAGTTTGGGGTGCGAATTTAGCTGCTTCTTCTACATTCCCTCCATTAAATGAAGCGTTAGGCACAGGAGTTTTTCTAATCTATGGTCTTATTAGTACGTTCGCCTTCTTCTTTGTATTGAAATTTGTACCTGAAACAAAGAATAAATCACTAGAAGAAATTGAAGAAACATGGCTATCTACAAAAAATCAAGAACTAGAAGCAGATATGGATCTTCAAAAAAAAATTAATTAAAAATAGAATAACGTAAGCAGCTAGAGAGTAAACTCTAGCTGCTTTTACTGATTTTAGAGTTTATTTAGTAAAAAAGAAATCAAGAGTTATCCAATAGCTATTCAAAAGAGCACTAATATACAGTTTTCAAGTAAGATTTTATAGAGCTGTGATCATCAATATGGATTACACTACAACCAGATACAAAATAAACAAAAGAAATCATGCATTTATAGATAGGGGGAATAACCAATGAAATTAGCTTTTAACGAAGGGACAACATGGGAAAGTGCAACTCTTGAGCAGAACCTAGAGTATTGTGAAAAGCATGGTTATGATTATATTGAGATTCGTGCGATAGACCAGTTAGTTGACTATCTTAAAGATAATACACTAGATGATCTAAAAGAGTATTTTGATAGCCATAAATTAAAACCGCTTTCATTAAACGCATTATGCTTTTTTAATAATCGTACAAAAGAAGACGAAGAAAAAATTATTGAAGAATTTAAAGAGTACTTAGAGATTTGTAAAAAAATAAACTGCGAATATATTGCAGTTGTTCCTTCAAATATTGATGTTACCGAAAAAGGAAAAACATTGGTAGCGGAAGTGAATGCAAGTTGTGTTCGTGTGTTAACACACCTATCTGACTTAGCAGAGCCTTATGGAGTCAAGATTGCATTGGAGTTTATCGGAATTCCAGAAAACACAGTGAATACATTTGCACAGGCTTATAGCATCGTAAAAGAGATTGATAGAGATAATGTTGGCCTTGTCTATGATACGTTCCAATTTACTGGGATGGGATCAAGGTTAGAGGATGTAACAGAAGAAACAGCAGATAAATTGTTTATTTTCCACATTAATGACGTAGATGGCCTTCCAGTAGGGCAAATGCGTGATACAGATCGAGTATGGCCAGGTCATGGTGTAATCGATTTAGAAGCTCATTTAAGTAAGCTGAAACAATTAAATTATGATTTTGTAGCGTCCGTGGAATTATTCAGACCAGAATATTATCAAATGGATCCTGAAGAAGTCATCAAAAAAGCAAAAGAAACAACGTTGGAAGTATTGGAGAAGTATCATTACTCTCGCGTATAGACGAAACTAGCACAGAAAAAAATGAAATCGATTTATCTAACTAGGAGGAATCACATTATGACTTTAAGATTTGGTGTAGTTGGTACAGGTGCAATTGGGAGAGAACATATTAATCGAATTACAAATTCATTATCTGGTGGAAAAATTGTTGCCGTAACCGATGTGAATCAAGATTCGGCTAAACAAACGGTGGAGCAATACAAGTTAGATGCTGTTGTATACCCCGATGATATAGCATTAATTGCGGATGAGAATGTTGATGTAGTTGTTGTAACAAGCTGGGGACCTGCTCATGAAGCAACTGTATTAGCAGCTGTAGAAGCTGGTAAATATGTATTCTGCGAAAAACCTTTAGCAACAACTGCAGAAGGATGTCTAAGAATTGTTGAAGCAGAAATGAAACAAGGTAAAAAACTTGTTCAAGTTGGATTCATGCGCCGTTATGATAGCGGATACGTTCAATTAAAAGAAGCAATTGATAAAGGCGAAATTGGTCAGCCTCTAATGGTACGTGCTGTACACCGTAACCCTGAAGTGCCTGAATCATATGTGACGGAAATGGCTGTAGTGGATACATTAATCCATGAGATTGATGCACTACATTGGTTAGTAAATGATGATTATAAATCAGTGCAAGTGGTATTCCCGAGAAAAACAAAATACGCGCATGATAAAGTACAAGATCCACAACTGTTCACAATTGAGACAAACAGCGGAATTGTTATGAATGTTGAAGTATTTGTAAATTGTAAGTACGGATACGATATTCAGTGTGAAGTCATTGGTGAAGATGGTGTGGCTTACTTACCTGAATTCCCAAGTGTTGTTACACGTAAAAACGGTAAATTAAGTTCTGGTATCTTACAAGATTGGAAATACCGTTTTATGGATGCCTATGATGTTGAAATCCAAGACTTTATCGACTCTGTTGTTAAGAAAGGTGAGCCTCAAGGTCCGACTTCTTGGGATGGTTATATCGCTGCAGTAACAGCTGATGCGTGCGTATTAGCTCAGAAAACAGGGGAAAAAGAGTCTATCACACTTAAAGAAAAACCAGCATTCTACAGTGAAAACGCTGTGTGTGAAGCACTTTAATCTAAGTAAGTACGATTCTCTTTATAAATAATATTATCTCTCAATTAGCTGATATAGCTTACTTTTAGGTTATATCAGCTAAAAAACAGAAGGGAGTTTTCTGAGTATTGGGCAATATCTGATTTCAGGGAAGCTAGTATTGGATTATATAGGGGAGGTGGTAACTCTATCTAACTAATGATCCAGATAGTATAAAGGGTTAGACCGAGCAATGTTGGACATTATTATGATTTTATAACATCTTTGTTGAAAGCGATTACAAAAAATAATAGGGGGAATTTGAAGATGAAATTAGGTAAATCAGTATTAACTCTTGTTAGTTTAATGATGCTGTTATGGTTAACGGCTTGTGGAGGAAACGAAGCGAGTTCAGGAAGTGAAGGGTCTGGAGAAAAGAAGACAATTGGCGTTTCAATTTCTAACTTAGATGAATTTCTAACATACATGCAAGATGCAATGAAGGAAGAAGCAGAAAACCATCAAGATTTTGAATTCATTTATAGTGATGCTCAAAATGATAGTGCAAGACAAATGGATCAGATTGAAAATTTCATTACAAGAAATGTTGATGCAATCGTTATCAATCCTGTTGATACTACAGCGGCAGTAGATATTATTAATATGGTAAACAATGCTGGAATTCCAATCATAGTTGCAAACCGTACATTTGATGGTGTAGAAGAAGCAACAGCGTATGTAGGATCGGAATCCATTCAATCAGGAATTCTTCAAATGGAACAAGTGGCTGAGCTGTTAGGTGGAGAAGGGAATATCGCTATCATGGAAGGTGAGTTAGGTCACGAAGCACAAATTAAACGTACAGAAGGAAATGTTCAAATTATCGATGAACACCCTGGGCTAGAAATTGTAAACCAAAATACAGCTAAATTCGACCGTTCTGAAGGCATGAGATTGATGGAGAACTGGTTAAACTCTGGTACACAAATCGATGCTATTGTAGCAAATAATGATGAAATGGCCTTAGGAGCTATTTTGGCTCTTGAAGCTGCTGGTAAATTAGATGAAGTCATTGTTGCTGGAATCGATGCTACACCTGCTGCTTTAGACGCAATGAAGGCGGGTCAACTTGATGTTACTGTATTCCAAGATGCAAAAGGTCAAGGTGCAAATAGTATTATTCAAGCAGTAAAGGCAGCAAACGGTGAAGATGTTGAGGATGTATTAGTACCATACCAACTCGTTACACCAGACAAGGTTGAAGAGTACGTCGCAATGTACGAGTAATGTTCTAAGTAAATAGAAGGAAACCAAATGGTTTCCTTCTATAGAATAAGATCCTAGGGAGTAGGAGGGTTATGGATGAGTAATGATGTCATCTTACAATTGGAAAATGTGACTAAGGAGTTTCCTGGAGTCAAGGCGCTAGATAATGTTCAATTGAAAGTAAGGAAGGGATCTGTCCATGCATTAATGGGTGAAAATGGTGCAGGTAAATCTACATTAATGAAGATCATTATCGGTATGTACACACCTGATGCCGGAAAGATAATCTTTGACGGTGAAGAGTTAACGTTACGTAATATTAATGATTCTTTGGATAAAGGGATATCGATGATCCATCAAGAGCTAAGTCCGGTACCTGAGATGACAGTGGCTGAAAACATTTACTTAGGGAGGGAACCGACATACGGAAATAGCGGTATTGTCAATAATAAGAAGCTGTTTAAAATGACAAAAGATCTACTAGACAGCTTAGAGATAAACTTGGATCCTAAAACCAAAATGATTGATTTAAGCATTGCTAATACTCAAATGGTTGAAATAGCGAAAGCGATATCCTTTGATTCAAAGCTAGTCATTATGGATGAACCAACATCAGCGATAACAGAAAAAGAAGTTGCTCAGTTGTTCAAAATGATACGCTCCTTAAAAGAAAAAGGGGTCGGGATCATTTACATTACTCACAAAATGAGTGAGCTGTATGAAATTGCAGATGATATTTCTGTTTTTCGAGATGGACAATATATCGGCACCGATAAGGCAGAAAATATGAAAAGAGATCAGTTAATTAGAATGATGGTAGGAAGGGAACTACATCAAGTATTTAATAAGCCTGAACCAAAATTAGGTGAAATTGCTTTATCTGTCCGTAACTTATCGCAAAAGGACTGGTTCCAAGATGTTACTTTCAACGTTCGAAAAGGGGAAATTGTTTGTTTTGCTGGTTTAATGGGTGCAGGAAGAACAGAAGTACTAGAAACGATATTTGGACTGAAGACGCCAGAGCAAGGTGAAGTTCACATACATGGGGAAAAAGCGATCATTCGAACTCCGCAAGACGCTATAAAAAACAACTTAGGTTTCTTAACAGAAGATCGTAAGCTAACAGGCTTGTTCTTACCACTTTCTGTAAAGGAAAATATGATCACGGTAAACATAGATAACTATATTTCAATGGGATTATTAGATTCTAAAAAGGTAAAATCGGATTGTTTAACTCAAAAGGAAAGTCTTCGTGTAAAAACACCGAATATTGATACAATTGTAGAAAATTTAAGTGGCGGCAATCAGCAAAAAGTGTTATTGGCTAGGTGGTTACTAAAAAATCCTGATATTTTATTTTTAGATGAGCCCACTCGTGGGATAGATGTTGGAGCGAAGTCTGAATTTTATAATATCATTTTCGAATTGGCTAGCCAAGGCAAAGCCATTGTGGTCGTTTCTTCAGAGATGGCTGAAATTATTGGTTTGTGTGATCGTGTAATCGTGATGCATGAAGGTCGTATTACAGGAGAATTAAGCCGCGAAGAAGCAAATCAAGAAAAGATAATGCAATTGGCTACTGGACACGTAGTAACTAATTATAATGAAAAACAGGCAGTAACAACGTAAAAATTCAATGATTGAAAAATAGTCAATTCAATAGTTTGGAGGAAATACAATGAGTCTAGAAGTCGAAAAGGCAGAATCTAAACAAACAGAATCCTTTAAAAATAAAAAGCTAGCAAAAAATCTATTAAATAAATATGGAATTTTAATTATATTAATTTTACTTATCGTATTAATGTCAATCTTAACTCCGCATTTCTTAAGTACGACTAATATGATTAACATCGTTAGGCAGATGTCCATTATTGGTATCATTGCTATTGGTGTTACACCTATCATTATCACAAAAGGGATTGATCTATCATCGGGTTCACTAGTAGCTCTAGTGTCTGTAGTTGTAGCTAGTTTTGCTCAAGGTGATTATCCGTTAATCGTTCCTATTTTAGCTGCTTTAGGTGTAGGTTTATTAGCAGGTTTCATTAACGGTACACTTGTAGCAAAAGGAATGCTAGCTCCGTTTATCGCGACATTAGGAATGATGACAGCAGCTCGTGGTGCTGCCATGCTTTATAGTGACGGTCGCCCAATTGGTGGTATTTCGGAATCGTTTACATTCATTGGTCAAGGAATTGTATTTGGTATTCCAGTACCAGTAATCATCTTTGCTTTTGTAGGCTTGGTAACGTGGATTTTGTTAAATAAAACAAAAGTCGGAAGATACGTCTATGCTATTGGAGGAAACGAACAAGCAGCCGTTACGGCAGGGATTAATGTAAGTAGAATTAAATTAATGGTTTATGCTTACGCGGGACTGTTAGGTGGGATTGCAGGTATGATTCTTACATCAAGGATTGCATCTGGTCAACCACAAGCGGGGATCATGTTTGAGCTGGATGCAATTGCTGCAGCTGTTATTGGTGGAACAAGTTTGTTTGGTGGAATCGGTACAGTTGGTGGTACCATCATCGGAGCTTTAATTATCGGTGTAATGAACAATGGTCTAGACCTTCTAGGCGTCAGTTCCTATTGGCAGCAAATTGTGAAAGGGGCTATCATTGTTGCCGCTGTCTATATTGATTCTAGAAAGAACCGACGTAAAAAATAGTAATGCGTAATAAGGCTTGAAAGAATCAAAATTAAAAAACAAGATTATTGAGAATTATTTAGCAAAGCACTAGAATTTAAAACCGCATTGGCTGGTGCTACAGCCAATGCGGTTTTTTAATCTGTGTCCTTAAAAGACAAAATGTAGTCTTGATATTGAAAATACAAAAAAACGTTACTTTTCTTATAATCAAATTATAAAACATTTTTGAATGTAAGATTTATATCGGATTGAAGGAGGGGCGTTTGCGGTTACAGATCTTAACAATAATTTCTGATAGTACAGGATAGTCTGTATTTTTAAATTGTATTGAGTGAAGCCAGTAATGAAATCGATTACAATAATATGTACCAGGGTAAGAGAATGGAAATAGTTATTTTCTTTCAAAAACGAAGGGGGAATTTTAAAATGCGTTTAGCTTATGATCCGTCACATTTTCGTGATAATACGAATTTTAAAGATACGATTGATACCGTTGCTCGTTTAGGATATGAATATGTAGAATTATCACCACGTAAAGATTTCATTTGGTTTTATGAATACCCTAAGGTAGATAAGCAGCTTATAAAAGATCTTAAAAAATATTGTTCAGATGCCGGTGTGAAAATTTCTTCGGTCCTTCCTGTACAACAATGGTCGTCTCCAAAGGAAGAAGAACGTCAAGCTGCCGTGAGAAATTGGAAGCGATGTATTGAAATCACTTCTGAATTAGGAGTAGATTTAATGAACAGTGAATTTGCCGGGGATATTAGCCGTCCGGTTGAAAGTGAAGCTGCTTTTGTTAAATCAATGTACGAATTGATGCCCCTTTTTGAAAAAGAAGGCATTCGACTTAATTTACAGTCGCACCCGAATGATTTTATTGAGTTAAATACAGAAGCTATTCGAATGATTCGTGCACTAGATAAAGACTGGATTAAATTAGTTTATTCGGTTGCCCATGCATTCTTCTATGATGATGGAATTGGCGATGTAGAAAAACACTTAGAAGAAGCAGGAGATCTTCTAGATCATGTTCTTATTGCCGATACGCTTAATCATAAAGCGGCATTTGGATTGCGTTATATTGTCAATCCACCGGATGCAAAAGTAACGATTCATCAGCATTTAAACCCTGGTGAAGGCGAGGTAAACTTTGAAGCATTATACCGCAAATTAAGAGAAATGAAATTTGACGGGATTGTAACAAATTCAGTGTTCGCTTATCCTGATAGACCAGAATGGTCAAACGAGCTAACGCTTAAATCAATTAAAGAGGGTTTATATATTTAATGTAACAATATCTTATTAAGCAGCTAGAGGAATCTCTAGTTGCTTCTTTAATATTTCGAGAATAATCGCTTCAATCCTTATTTTTAAAAAGGGTTTTCTTTTTTTGAAATGAAGTATAATAACAGGTAAACAACGCAAGTGCAAAAAGAGGCAGAGTTTTTTTATTTTTAGATGATATAAATATAGCTTGTTTGAATCGTTATAACGACTAAATTTTGCAAGAGAACGAGCTAAGATATTCGTGCGCTTCATGATGAACTAAGTAAGATACCAATAAAGGAGCATTCCTCATGAATATGACATCTTTTTTGCTTATGGAGAGATAAAATAAAGAAGAGTTCTATGAAGGAGGATTTTCTTTGAATATAGATCAATTTATTCCGGGAAAAACAATACTAAATAAATATGTTCATAGTTTAAAACAAAATGGAGCATCTTTTCACATTCACTATTGGGGGGCTATACCAAAGCATTATGACAATTTACTGCATAAACATTCCTATTATGAAGTCTGTTTTATATTTGATGGGGAAGGTCTGTATGTAGAAGACGATAGCTCCTATAAGTTACAAAAAAATACGATATTTCTTTCAAGGCCGAATATGGTACACCAGATAAAGAGTGTAAGTGGATTATCTATAGTTTATATTGGCTTTGAATTAGTAGAGTCGGAATCAGGGCCGGAATGGATAAAGCTATTGGAAGAAGCTGCGCAATGTACAAGTTTTGTTAAAAATTTAGAGGATGAAAGTGTTAGTGCGTTACTTTGGAAATCGTTAATATTAAAAGCGAGTAAGATGGATAATGTATACGCAGAAGGGATTTTGAAGAATATAGCTTTCAGCCTTATCCTTTCCCTCCTTCAAACGTTTGTCCCTTATTCGGATACAGAAAATAAAAAAAGTAATAGCAAACGAGGTTCAGCGCTCCTCCATCAAGCTGTGTTATTTATTCAAGATAATTTATCAAACTCAATCAAACTAACTGACTTAGCTAATTGTTTGCATATATCCAGTAGACACTTGTCCCGTCTTTTTGTATCAGAATTAGGTTTGAGTTACTCTGACTATGTTCGAAATCAGAGAATTAGAAAAGCTGCGATATTACTTAAAGAAACAGAGAGCTCGATAAAAGAAATTGCAGAGCAAACCGGTTTTCCTAATGTACATTATTTTACTCGTGTTTTTACATCTGCAATGGGGAGTTCACCAGGTCTATTCCGATCCCTATATATCAGCCAAAAAACAACTACATATAAAGAGGTTTGATTCAAGGAGGGCTTCTTTTGACATTACTTCATTCTGTCTCAGGAATCTCCCTTTTGAATGAATACATTCACCGTTTGAACCATAACGGTGCATCTTTTCATATTCATTACTGGGGAGCTATGCCAAGGCACTATAACAATATATACCATAAACATTCTTTTTTTGAAATATGCTATGTAATTGATGGTGAAGGTTATTATTTAGAAAATGGGAAGAGCTATCCACTTCACACTAATACCATGTTTCTTTCAAGACCTGATGTTTTACATCAAATAGAAAGTGAAGATGGCCTTTTTATTTTCTATGTTGCATTTGAACTAATTGAATCAGAATCAAGCGAAGAATGGCTAAAAATTATCGAGAAAACAAAGCGATGTTCTGAAGTCGTTAAACAGGTAGATGAAGATACCATTGCCTCCTTACTCTGGAAGTCGTTGCTTCAACAGGCTACAAAGACGGACAATGTGTTTTTTGTAGCAACCCTTACTAGCTTAGCTAGTTCATTAATTCAAACATTATTAGAGATGTTCACACCGTTTCCACAGAATGACGTTCAAGCAACCTTACCTGATTCTTACTCTTCACTTGTATATGAAGTGAAATTACACATTCGAGATAACTTATCAATTCCTTTAAAGTTAATAGATATAGCAAATCATTTTCATGTTTCGGGAAGACATCTGTCTAGAATGTTTGTTTCAGAATTGGGTGTTAGCTTTTCTGATTTTGTTCAAAATGAAAGAATACTTAGAGCTAAAACCTTACTACAACAAACGAATTTATCCATTAAGGCTATTGCAGATGAAAGTGGTTTCTCCACGGTTCACTATTTTACTAGTGTATTTACTTCTACCGTGGGGGAAACTCCAGCACGATTTCGTGATTTAAAACAAATTCAATAATTTCTAAGTTTGTTATTAGTTTTATTATAAGTTATAAAATTTATTAAATTACGTATGGGTGTCCTAAAAGGTTTATGGGACATCCTTTTTTGATTAGTGAATGAATATGTTAAATAATTTTATATCATGTCCTCAAAAGATAAATAGAAGTCTTAATATTAGAAATACAAAGATTCTACATTTCCCTATAATTTTAATTAAGAAATCGTTTTCAAATTTACTCGGACAAAAGTTGATTTCTTCGTTATATGGATGTTGTTATCCGCTATATGGTAGGCTGGCTAACTAGAAACTACAACGGTTTCATCGCCCCTAGCCAATAAAGAACGTTTGAGTACAAGTTTACTAAGATTGATAACGATTTCATTCTGTTAAATTTCTTTAGATGAATTGGAGGAAGAATAAATGATGAAAACAGGCTTAGTTACTGATATTTTAGGCTATATGCCATTTGAAAAGATGTTAGATACTTGTCAAGAATTAGGAATAGAAACGCTTGAGTTAGGTTGTGGAAACTGGTCTAAAGCTCCACATGTTGATCTAGACGGTTTATTAGCAAGTGCAGGTGCACGAAATAAATTCTTAGATGCTATCCAAAGCAGAGGCATTGAAATTGCTGCTTTAAACTGCTCAGGAAATCAACTTGAACCAACTGAACTAGGGAAAAAACACGCAGAAACTGTTGAAAAGACATTTAAATTAGCGGGACTATTAGGTGTTAAAACGGTGGTTATGATGTCTGGATGCCCGAGTGCTGGACCAAATGACACAATTCCGAACTGGATTACACATCCAATTTTACCTCCGCATTTCGAACAATTAGAATGGCAATGGAATGAAGTGGCATTTCCTTATTGGGAAAAAGCTGTAAAGGTTGCAAAGGATCTTGGTGTAGAGAAGATCGCGATTGAAAACTTAGGTTTTAACTTAGTACACAACCCGGAAACATTATTAAAATTAAGAAATGAAGTAGGTCAAATGGTTGGAATGAACTTCGATCCCAGTCACTTATTCTGGATGGGAGGAGATCCAATTGCAGCAGCAAGGCAATTAGGAAGCGCTATGTATCATGTTCATGCTAAAGATGTTCGAATTGAAAGAGGGGTCAATGATGTAAATGGTTTAATAGATGTTAAACCAATGGAAGATTTTGCAACTCGTTCATGGAATTATGTAGCACTAGGTCATGGTCATGATGTTGGTTATTGGAAGGAATTCTTTACAGTCGTAAAAATGATGGGTTATGAAGGGCCAATTGTTCTTGAGATGGAAGATTTAACAATGGATCCGCTTACAGGTGTTATAAAGTCAATGGATGTTTTAAAAGAATCATTACCAAGAGATTTCAAAAACATAAGTCAAGCACGGTACTCAGTTCCAACAGGAGTTTAAGTGTTTAACTGAAAAAACTAATTACATTCTTATAGTTGAAGGGAGACATTACTATGTTAAATGGAGAAAAGATAATCGAAAGACCACTACGTTGGGCAATGGTTGGCGGAGGCAGACATGGCCAAGTTGGGTATAAACACCGTACGGGGGCTCTAAGAGATAATACGGCTTTCCAACTAGTAGCTGGTGCGTTTGATATTGACGCTGAGAGAGGAAAAGATTTTGGTATAAATTTAGGGGTAGATGAGAAACGCTTGTACCCTGATTATCAAACAATGTTTGCTGAGGAAGCAAAACGAGAAGATGGAATTGAAGTAGTTTCCATTGCAACACCTAATGGGACACACTATGAAATTTGTAAAGCAGCTTTAGAAGCAGATTTGCATGTCATTTGTGAAAAGCCTTTATTTTTCACAAGTCAAGAGGTTCTTGAAATTAAGGAACTCGCCGAGCAAAAAGGAAAAATCATTGGTGTAACATATGGTTTCTCTGGCAATCAAATGTTGCTTCAAATGAGAGCGATGATTGAAAAAGGCGACATTGGTGACATTCGTGTTGTAGATCTTCAATATACACACGGATTTAGTGCAAATGATGATGCGGATAAATTCAGTGATGCTCAAAAATGGCGTGTCGATCCAAAAATTTCAGGACCAAGTTTTGTACTAGGTGATTTATCTACACACACTTTTTATATGTCACAGTTAATCATGCCTAAGATGAAAATCAAAAAATTACTATGCGATCGTCAAAGTTTCATTCCTAGTCGTGCACCGCTAGAAGACAATGCGCATGTCCTCATGCGTTATGAAAATGGAGCTGTAGGTACGATGTGGACGTCTGCCATTAATGCAGGATGTATGGATGGTCATAGAATTCGCATTGTAGGATCAAAAGCGAGCTTAGAGTGGTGGGATAGTAATCCTAATGAGTTGAAGTATGAAGTTCAAGGTCAACCTACACAAACGTTAGTTCGTGGAATGCCTTATTTGGATGAGAGCTGCAGTGCAGATGAACGCCTTGGGGCTTTACATTCAGAAGGATTGTCTGAATCGTGGGCTAATATCTACTTGAAATTTGCAATTGCGATTGACGCAAAAAATCGTGGAGATGAGGAAACATTGAGCAATTTAGTTTACCCAGATATTAACGCTGGACTAGATGGAGTTCGTTGGATAGAAAATTGTGTACGCTCTGCAGACAACGGTGCAGTTTGGGTCGATGTTTCAGAAGTGCAAGAGAGTCTATCTGTTTAATACCCTTGCTCTAGAGTCTTAATTTTATATGATTCAATACAAAGAGTAATCAATAGCAGGTTCCAATCCTACTATTGATTACTCACATAGAAGAAAGAGAAATAGTTTGAATAGGAAGGCATATTATCATCTCTTTTCTTTCGTATTTGAAAGCGCATACTTCGTGAGGATTTTCAATGGATACGTGAACTTTTTGAAAGGGGTGATTGCAGACAAAGGCTTTACCTCGATTTACTATCATTTAACACGCAAGGAACTATTCCAAGGGGGTATTATGTTGACAAAGAAAAAAGTGTTTTCATTGATTTTTGCTTTAGTAGTAGTTTCTATGCTAGCTGCTTGTGGTGGGGGAGAAGAGGCAGTATCGGATACAACAGAAGGTTCTAGTGGAGATAAAAAAGTTATTGGAGTATCACTTTCAAGTGTAAGTGATACATTTCGTACATTTATCTATGATGCAATGAATGAAGAAGCAGCAAATCACCCAGACTTTGAATTTGTTTATTCTGATGCACAAGAGGATAGCGCAAGGCAAATGAACCAAGTTGAAAACTTTATTTCTCGTGGTGTCGATGCCATCATTTTTATGCCTGTAGATACTGTTGCAGCTCCTGATATCGTTGCGAAAGT
This sequence comes from Alkalihalobacillus sp. MEB130, assembly GCF_032335535.1. Classification (NCBI taxonomy): domain Bacteria; kingdom Bacillati; phylum Bacillota; class Bacilli; order Caryophanales; family Bacillaceae; genus Alkalihalobacillus; species Alkalihalobacillus sp. MEB130. The sequence continues at coordinate 317,521 of NZ_JAOANA010000002.1, read as the reverse complement.
AAATGAAGCTGGTATCCCGATTGTTGTAGTCAACCAAACTTTTGATGGAGTCGATGAAGCAACGGCCTTTGTTGGATCATCATCAATTGAATCTGGACTGATTCAGATGGAAGAAGTAGCGAATTTACTTGATGGAAAAGGAAACATTGCCATTATGGATGGGATGTTAGGACATGAAGCACAAATTAAAAGAACAGAAGGAAATATGGAAATTATTAACGAACATTCCGATATGGAAGTCGTAATACAAGGAACGGGAGAATGGTCTCGTAATCAAGGTATGAACCTAATGGAAAACTGGCTTCAATCTGGAAGACATATTGACGCTGTAGTAGCTAATAATGATGAAATGGCTATAGGTGCCTTGCTAGCAATTGAAGCAGCTGGGAAAAAAGATGAGATTATTGTAGCTGGAATTGATGCTTCTCCAGATGCATTAGAGTATATGCAAAATGGGAAACTTGACGTAACGGTTTTCCAAGATGCAAAAGGTCAAGGTTCAACGGGAGTGCAGGTAGCTGTAAAAGCAGCAAATGGTGAAGAGGTTGAAACCGAAATCATCCCATACCTTTTAGTAACTCCTGAAAATGTAGATGAATTTGTAGGTAAAAACTAATATTTATCCTATTTCATAAAATTTGTTTTGATAATTATTAATACGTTTAACTAAAAGATGTCAATAGTAGGTGGGGGCATAAACATGTTCCCTTCCCCTACTCTTTAAATAATTAATAATTCATTGAATAAAGCAACAATTATTATGAAACTAACATTTGTTCGTTTAATGTTGAGATAGAGAATCTTTGAATGAATAAGGAGGGAGAAGGAATTTCCTTCACATATTATGAAATATAATCAGAGATATTACATTTTTTTTATAGCAGCAGTGGCTTCTTTAGGTGGACTTCTTTTTGGTTATGATACAGCGGTAATCGCAGGAGCAGAACAATCCATACAATTATACCTTGTGGATAGTTTAGGGTTAAGTTCGTTCGTTCATGGTTTTACTGTATCAAGTGCATTGATTGGATGTATTATAGGGGCAATCATTTCTGGTATGCTGTCCAATAAAATTGGAAGACGGAATACACTTGTTATTGCAGCTGTTTTATTTTTTCTATCGGCACTAGGCTCCGCTTATCCAGAGATCCTATTTTTCACTGTAGGTGAACCTAGTCTGGCCTTGTTGGTTACTTTTAATATTTATAGAATAATTGGCGGTATTGGAGTAGGTTTAGCTTCAGCCATAGCACCAATGTATATAAGTGAGATGAGTCCTGCGAACATTAGGGGGAAATTGGTCGTTTTATATAATTTGGCAGTTGTATTTGGACAAACGATTGTATACGTTGTTAACTGGCGCATAGCTTCAGGCCAAACGAGCGATTGGATAAATGATATTGGATGGAGATATATGTTTGCTTCAGAATTAATCCCAGCAACATTATTTTTTGGTCTTCTTCTATTTATTCCGGAAACACCTAGGTATATGGCCCTTAAGAAGGACTATGATAAAGCATTTAATTTATTAGAAAAAATAAATGGATCTAAACAAATAGCTAGCGAAACTCTTCAACAAATCAAACAATCCTTAAACACTTCAACAGAAAAAGTAAACATTTTCTATTATGGAAAACGAGTTTTGATTGTAGGTATGACTTTAGCTGTTTTATGCCAATTCATTGGTATAAATATCATTCTATATTATGCACCGCGAATCTTTGAAAGCCTTGGTGCTGATGCGTCAACATCTATGTTCCAAACGATATTTGTTGGAGTGATAAGTGTTGTTGTTTCATTAATAGCTGTAAGGCTTATTGATAGACAAGGAAGAAAGTTTTTACTGCTCTTGGGTTCTGCCGGTTGTGCAATTAGTTTAATTGCAGTAGCAACTACGTTCTTCTTGAACATCGAAGGAATTAGTACACTGATCTTTATTTTAGCATTTGTCGCTTTATTTCAGATGACATGGGGGCCTGTTGCCTGGGTTGTAATCTCAGAGTTGTTCCCTACTAAGATTAGAGGTCAAGCGGTTGCTTTAGCTGTCACATTGGTCTGGGGGGCTAATTTAACAGCTTCATCTACATTTCCTCCACTTAATGAAGCTTTAGGCACGGGAACGTTTCTTATTTACGGTCTTATCAGTGCTTTCGCCTTTTTCTTTGTGTTAAAATTTGTTCCAGAAACAAAGAATAAATCACTTGAAGAAATTGAAGAGGTATGGATCGAAGAAAAAAAATTGGAACTAGAATCAACAAATACAGATTTTAATAGGAAGGCGAATTAGAAAATTACTTTTTAACTAAATTCAACAAGTTACTGAAAGCACTTTCAGTAACTTGTTGAAGAAGAGGCTAAATTCTTTTTCGAAAAGTAAACACAGATAATAGAGGTGATTCTTATGAGTATCAAAATATCAGGTGCTCCTTGTAGTTGGGGGGTAGACGATCCTAAAAATCCTTTTTTGCCACCGTGGGAGCGAGTACTACAAGAGGCAGCTCAAGCAGGTTACAAAGGAATTGAGTTGGGGCCTTATGGTTATCTCCCAATGGACATAACTCTAGTTCAACATGAACTTTCTAAAAATCATTTGACGATTATTGCAGGGACGATTTTTGATGATTTAGTATCAGAATCGAATCTTGAAAATTTACTAAAACAGGTTGATGATATTTGTTCTCTCATTACGAAACTTCCACCTGCACCACAAGAGAAAGGGCAAAACTTCCCTACTCCTTATCTAGTCATTATTGATTGGGGTCATGACGAACGAGATTACAAAGCTGGTCATCCTGATAAAGCAGAACGTCTAGCTGAAGAGGATTGGAATAGAATGATGAATCATATTCGGACTATCTCTGAGAAGGCATGGAAACAATATGGAGTTCGTCCTGTTATTCATCCTCATGCTGGGGGCTATATTGAATTTGAAGATGAAATTAATAAACTTATGGAAGACATACCTTATGAATTAGCTGGACTTTGTTTAGATACCGGTCATCTTTATTATTCGAAGATGGATCCAGTTCAATGGTTGCGTGATTGTGCAGATCGAATCGATTACATTCATTTTAAAGATATTGATTTAGAAATGTATGAAGAAGTAATGAATGAACATATTCGTTTTTTTGATGCTTGTGCTAAGGGAGTCATGTGTCCAATTGGTCAAGGAATTATAGATTATGATTGTATACACCAATTACTTAAAGATATCAACTATCAGGGTTATATCACGGTTGAGCAAGAACGTGATCCTAGAAATGCCGACACTAGTTTACAAGATGTTAGTCAAAGTTTGACTTATCTAAAAAGTGTTGGTTATTAAGAAAGAGAGAAAAGGGGAATAAGTAATGAGTGATGGTGAAAAGTAAGTGCTTTAGCCGTTGATCGTAAGCCTACTTTACTAATCTTCTTTTTGAAAACGATTGCACAAGTAGAAGAAGGCGTGACTAAGTTGGGAAATCGCAATATCCTTTAAGTGAAAAGAATAATGTGTAGCTATGTATTTCTGAATTTTCCAATCTTAAAAGATATATGAGTTTAGATTAATAAAATTAGTTGAAATCCCTCAACAGAAATGGAGGCTGAATAATGAGTGAATTTATCTTACAAATGGAAAATATAACAAAGGAGTTTCCTGGTGTAAAGGCATTAGATAATGTTGAATTGAAAGTGAGAAAAGGTAGCGTTCATGCTTTAATGGGTGAAAATGGGGCAGGTAAGTCAACCCTTATGAAAATCATTATTGGAATGTACACCCCGGATACTGGAACTATCTTCTTTGATGGTGAAGAGTTAAAGCTAAATAACATTAATGATTCCTTAGAAAAAGGGATATCTATGATTCATCAAGAGTTAAGTCCGATACCAGAAATGACTGTTGCAGAAAACATTTACTTAGGACGTGAACCAGTTTATGGAAAAACAGGTCTTGTAAATGATCGCCAACTATATAAAATGACACAGGAACTTTTAAATAGTTTGGAGATCAATCTTGATCCTAGGACTAAAATGATTGATTTAAGTATTGCCAATACACAAATGGTTGAAATTGCAAAAGCCATTTCCTTTGATTCAAAATTAGTCATTATGGATGAACCAACATCTGCTATTACCGAAAAAGAGGTTGCTCAATTATTTAAAATGATTCGGTCACTAAAAGAAAAAGGGGTTGGAATTATATATATTACTCATAAAATGAGTGAGTTATATGAAATTGCAGATGATATTTCAGTTTTTAGAGATGGACAGTTTATAGGAATGAATACAGCTGCGAATATGACTAAAGATGATTTAATCAAGATGATGGTAGGAAGAGAATTAAATCAAGTGTTCAACAAACCAGCATCTAACATTAGTGAAGTAGCATTATCGGTACGAAACTTGAGTCATAAAGGTTGGTTTGAAGATGTTAGTTTTGAAGTTCGCAAAGGAGAAATAGTCTGCTTTGCAGGATTGATGGGTGCAGGAAGAACAGAATTAGTAGAAACCATTTTTGGAATAAAAAGTAAGGATGAAGGTGAGGTTTATGTTCATGGAGAAAAAGTGAACATTAAATCTCCACAAGATGCGATTAAAAATAACTTAGGATTTTTAACGGAAGATCGTAAACTAACTGGACTCTTTTTACCTTTGTCCGTTAGAGAAAATATGATCACTGTGAACATAGATAATTATATTTCGATGGGATTATTAAATTCAAAAAAGGTTAAATCAGATTGCTTAATTCAAAAGGAAAGTCTCCGAGTGAAAACACCGAATATTGAAACAATTGTTGAGAATTTAAGTGGTGGTAATCAACAAAAAGTTTTACTTGCAAGATGGTTACTAAAAAATCCTGATATCTTATTTCTAGACGAACCAACTCGTGGAATTGATGTTGGAGCAAAGTCTGAATTCTACAATATTATTTTTGAATTAGCACGTCAAGGAAAAGCGATTGTTGTTGTTTCATCTGAAATGGCCGAAATAATCGGACTGTGTGATCGCGTAATTGTTATGCATGAAGGAAGGATTACTGGTGAGTTGAATCGAGAAGAGGCTAATCAAGAAAAAATAATGCAATATGCAACGGGACAACTAAATGAAAATGTGACTGAGATTAATAGCAATACAAAACAAGCTGTATCAAATTAAAGCTGTAGTAGCTTTTGTAATTAATATATCTTAGGAGGAAAGTTAAATGGGTCTAGAGATTGAAAAGACGGAATTAAAGCAATTGAAAAATAATCAAGGCAAAGAGCTAGCAATGAATTTATTTAAAAAGTATGGTATTTTTATCATTCTAATATTATTAATAGTCTTAATGTCCATTTTAACTCCGCATTTTCTAAGTACAGCAAATTTAGTGAATATTGTAAGACAAATGTCCATTATCGGAATTATTGCTATTGGTGTTACACCTATTATTATCACAAAAGGGATAGATCTTTCTTCAGGGTCTCTTATAGCATTGGTGTCTGTTGTAGTTGCAACTTTTGCACAAGGTGATTTTCCAATAATTGTCCCTATTGTAGTAGCGCTAGGTGTTGGTTTATTGGTAGGACTAATTAACGGTACAATGGTAGCCAAAGGAATGCTTGCTCCATTTATCGCTACATTAGGCATGATGACAGCTGCACGTGGAGCAGCGATGCTTTACAGTGATGGTCGACCTATCGGTGGTATCTCGGAATCGTTTACATTTATCGGTCAAGGAATTATCTTTGGTATTCCGGTACCTGTAATTATTTTTGCGTTCGTCGGTTTAGTAACGTGGGTACTCCTTAATAAAACTAAGATCGGTAGATACGTATACGCAATTGGTGGAAATGAACAAGCGGCTGTTACAGCTGGTATCAATGTAAGCAGAATTAAATTGATGGTATATGCTTATGCGGGTCTATTAGGCGGCATTGCTGGGATGATTCTTACATCACGAATTGCATCTGGTCAGCCCCAAGCTGGTCTGATGTTTGAATTAGATGCGATTGCTGCAGCTGTTATTGGGGGGACCAGTTTATTTGGGGGAATCGGTACCGTTGGTGGTACTATCATTGGAGCTTTAATAATTGGTGTAATGAATAATGGTTTAGACCTTTTAGGGGTAAGTTCATATTGGCAGCAAATTGTAAAAGGAGCCATTATCGTTTCGGCTGTTTACATTGATTCTAGAAAAAACCACCGTAAAAAATAGTAATGTAAAAGGTATTAGTTTAGGACAGTTCGAGTATAAAAGGGGACTTATTTTATAAGGTCATAAAAAGATCTTTGAAATAAGTCCCCTTTTTATTAATCAAGTTATTAATTGAAAATAATACTTTTGTAAACAATCGGTTATTAAAGTAGACCTTCAGATTCATAAAAAATACAAATTCAATTTCCTTACCCTGCTATACCAAATTTGTCAAACGAGCTAACGCTTAAGACCTTGATTTGTACCGAGGTCTCTTTTTTATCCCTTTTACATATCAATCCACCGTCAATTAAGTCTGCATAAATTGAGAAACTATATGATTGAGTAGGGAAAAGTGTAATCATTAAAGGAAAGTTCTTTCCTAGGGAGGACCTCGTTTATAAAGTGGGAAAATAATTTCATAATTACTTTAAGATACTTTAAATAAATGATTCCTTAAAAAATATGGGGGTTTTAAATGAAAATCAATAAATTGTATGAAAAGGAGGGTTAGAGTGAAGAATTTAAAAATAGTTTGACTATTAGAAATAGATCAGTTAAGATCAAAAGTAAGGAAAGTTCTTTCCTTGGCGAATGAACGAAAAATATTGTTGTGGAGGTATTGTAATGAATAAAATAAATATTGGTCTAATAGGTGCTGGAAGAATGGGAGCTTTTCATGGGGGAACTATTGCTCAACGCTTACCTCAAGTTAATTTGTATGCGGTTGCAGATCCTGTTCAAGGTTCGGCTGAAACTTTGATAGAACGTTTAGGTGTAGATGCTAAAGCATATACAAATCCAATGGATTTAATTCAAGATCCTGACATTCAAGCGGTTGTGATCGTTGCGCCTGCTCGTACACATGCAAGCAATGTACTTGCTGCAATAAAACATGGGAAAGCAGTATTCTGTGAAAAGCCTATGGCTGTTAACTTAGACGAAGCTAATGAGATTATTCAAGCAGCAGAAGAGAGCAATGTCTTAGTACAAGTTGGCTTTAATCGCAGATTTGAAAAGGGATTCAAAGCCGCTCATGCAGAGATCAAAGCAGGGAACATTGGAACTCCACAATTAATGAAATCTACGACAAAAGATCCAAAGTTAAATAGAGCTGAATCAATCCCTGAATGGACGATTTTCCTAGAAACATTAATTCACGATTTTGATACGCTTATGTATTTGAATCCGGGTGCTAAACCAGTTGAAGTGTATGCGGTTGCAGATGCATTGATTCGACCAGACTTGAAAGAAAATGGATTATTAGATACAGCTTCTGTAACAATTAAATTTGATAACGGTGCCATTGCAACGGCAGATGCGAACTTCCAAGCTGTTTACGGTTATGACGTTCGAGCGGAAGTGTTTGGGTCGGAAGGTATGCTGACTATGGGTGGAATACGTGAATCGAGTATGACTAGATACAATCACACTGGTGTTAGTTTCGATACATCTCGTTATGATCAGGATTTATTGTTTGATGCGTATGTGGAGGAGTTAAGAAGCTTTTCAGATTGCATCATTCATAAGAAACGAGCAGAGGTGACGGCTGAAGATGCTAGGTGGGCGTTGAAAATTGCGTTAGCAAGTATTGAATCTGTAAAAACGAACAGTCCAATTAAAATAGAAAATCTAGTGTTAGTTAAATAGTTCAAAAGATTTGTACTAATTATAATGGAGGGGAAAGTGAAATGATCAGAGATTATGGTCTTTGTTTATGGACATTTGGAGATATTAAATTTGAAGAAAAATGTAAACTCGCCAAGGAGATTGGTGTTGATGGAGTGGAAGTACAAGGGGATTTATCGCAGACCCCTGCAGAATTGGTAGCAGTATTAGAGAAGTATGATTTAAAAGTGTTATCCATTACTCCTAATAATGTAGATATCTCAAGTTCTGATGAGGACGTTCGCTCTAAAGCTGTTCAATACTTCTTAGATTTAGTAAGCTGGGCTGACGAACTTGGTGCAAAGAGAATTTGTTTACATGGCGATGTTGGAAAGACTTATGGATGTGGAGACTTAGCAAAGGATTGGCAGTTGCTTGTTCTTAGTACAAGCGAAGTACTAAAGAAAGCAGAAGAGCATGGCATTGAAGTTGTGTTTGAAGTATTAAATCGATATGAAAATCATCAAATCGTAACAGGTAAAGAAGCGTTGAAATTAATTAATGAAGTTGAAAGTGATAACCTTAAAGTTCTATTAGATGCGTATCATATGAATATTGAGGAAGCTTGTCCTATTCAGGCTCTTAAGGATGTTGACAATAAATTAGGAGTCTACCATGTTGCTGATTCAAATAGGCAAGGGATCGGTGCTGGTCATGCTGATTTAGAAGGTCAAATCAAGGCTTTGGATGAGATTGACTACAAAGGTCCGATTATTATGGAAATGGTGGCGGAAGGGCCTAATCCATTTACGCCTATCAAGCATGATAACTATTTAGACGAAATTGTTGGTCACTATAAAAACTCTCTGAAACAACTTAAAGAATGGGGAGTTGCTAGGGTAGAAGTATAGATGAAATAATTTTACTGATTGCCACTTCAACGTCTACGAATGACGTCGCGGACGAGGAGTTCATTGAAACTGTAATAATGTCTCCTAAATATATAATGTCTACCGAGACATATTACAGTACTAATAGAAGGAGTGGAGGATTATGAAACAAAATATAAAGTATATTATCTATTTAACCTTTATTGCAGCATTGGGGGGCTTGTTATTTGGGTATGATACGGCTGTTATATCTGGTGCAGAGCAGTCGTTACAAGTCTATTTTATAGATGCTTTAGGTTTAAGTACGTTATTTCATGGATTGACAGTTTCCAGTGCTTTGATTGGTTGTATTATCGGTGGATTAATTAGTGGAATTCTATCAAATCGGATTGGCCGTAGGAATTCTCTTATGGTTGCGGCAGGATTGTTTTTCATTTCGGCTTTGCTTTCAGCGTATCCGGAATTCCTGTTTTTTACAAAGGATGAGCCGACGATTGGCCTTTTCGTTATGTTTAACCTTTATAGAATTTTAGGAGGTATAGGTGTTGGTTTGGCTTCGGGATTAGGGCCGTTATATATTAGTGAAACGTCTCCTGCAAACATCAGAGGAAGATTGGTAACATTAAATAATCTAGCCATTATTTTTGGTACTTTAGTTGTTTACTTTGTTAATTGGCGAATTGCCGCTGGGCAAAGTGCTAGCTGGATCCATGATCTTGGGTGGAGATACATGTTTGCTTCTGAAGCAATACCAGCACTGTTATTCTTTTTCCTGCTTTTTTTAGTGCCTGAAACGCCTCGTTATTTAATTTCGAAAAATAGAGATAAAGAGGCAATGCAAATTTTAGTGAAAGTTAATGGTTCGAAGAAAGTCGCACAAGAAATCTTTGATGATGTTAAACGATCTTTAAATGTACCTAAAGGAAAGATTTTTTCTTTTGGGAAGACGGTTGTTGTTGTTGGTGTTTTATTAGCTGCAGCGCAACAGTTTGTAGGGATTAATGTTATTTTGTACTACGCCCCGCGTATATTTGCTGATATGGGAGCGAGTGCGGATGACTCTATGATGCAAACGGTATTGCTTGGAGTCGTGAACCTCATCTTTGTTTTTATAGCTCTTACACTTGTAGATAAGTGGGGAAGGAAACGTCTACTTTTAATAGGGTCGGTTGGTATGGCAATTGGAATGTTTGGGGTAGCGGCCTTGTCAGCTCAGGAGACAATGGGACTTAGTGCATTGCTGTTCATTTTACTTTACGCAGCCTTTTATAATTTATCGTTCGGGCCACTGGTGTGGGTACTAGCTTCTGAACTTTTCCCTAATCAAATCAGGGGGCAAGTGATGGCGATAACTGTTGTGGCGAACTGGAGCTGTAATTTACTTATTTCATCGACATTCCCTTCATTATTAGAAATTAGCAGTGTAATGACGTATGGGTTTTATGGTTTAATGTGTATACTTTCTTTTGTCTTTGTTTGGAAATGGGTTCCAGAAACAAAAGGAAAATCGCTGGAGGAAATTGAAAAATATTGGCAATCTAATGAACCTGTTGGAGATTTACGTCAAAAAAAAGTTGATTTGTAGTTGCTTGCAGAACCAACCAGATTAAAATGACCGAAACTAGGAGTTGTTTCGCCTTTTAGGAAAGGTCTTTCCTCTTGGGTTGGATGACAATTGTAAACGTCACCATAGGTGGGTGTCTTGGGACATGAAAAGGTGAAACGGGTTAGAGGTGTCAACATAGTTTTTACCGATACAGGTGAAAGGGCTAACTTCCAATGGTTAAAATAAAACGAGAAGTCTACTAAAGGGTTCGTTAGTAACTCCGTTCCCTTCTTTCTCAAGAGTGGTTTATGTTAAATAGTTTCAGTTTTAAAATATCACTCTAACCTGGTAATTTTAATCTAAAGGAAAAAAGATTAAAATAAAAGTATAGGTCCTTATGGGAAAGGAGGAAATTGATTTGAAACAACCGACTATCTATGATGTTGCGAAAGAGGCAGGTGTTGCTATCTCAACGGTTTCGAAAGTCCTTAATAATACAGGGAGTATTGGGGCAAATACAAGAAAAAAAGTTGAAGATACGATGCAGAGATTAAATTACCAACCGAGTGTAGCGGCATCTGTTAAGAAAAGAATTCAAACGATAGGCTTACTCATACCAAATATAGCCGATCCATTTATGGCAGAAATCGCAAGAACAATAGAGGATTACGGGAGAAATCATGGGTTTAGTTTAATGATTTGCAGCACCGATAATAATTTAGAGAAGGAAATGGAGTATGTCTCGATTCTAAAACAGAAATACATCGATGGAATTATTGTTGCGACAGGCTTAAAAAATACGAAAGCCCTAAAGACATTATTAAATAATGATATTCCTGTCGCTTTACTTGCCAGGGAAGTGCCCTCACTAGATCTGAACACAGTCGTTGTAAATGACTTTTTAGGAGCGTATGAAGCTACTTCTTATCTAATTGAACTTGGACATCAAACCATTGCCATGGTCACAGAGGATATTTATTTTCCGGTTACGAGAGCGAGACTTGATGGTTACAAACAAGCTCTTGAACAAGCTGGAATTTGTTATGACGATGGATTAGTTTCGCTTAATAATACGACGTTTACTGATGCGAAAGATTCAACAGTTGAACTATTAAAGTTGCCGCACCCTCCAACAGCTATCTTTGCATCTACTGAACCTCTAGCAATTGGAGCAATGAAAGGGGCGCGTGAACTAAAATTAGATATTCCAAAAGACATTTCCATTGTTGGATTTGACAATTCGATTCTTGCTAATATGTGTTATCCCGAGTTAACGACAGTTTCACAGCCAATAAAAGAAATGGGAGAAAAAGTAGTTGAGCTATTAGTTGAAGAAATGAAGGAACCGAAAAAATTGAAACAGCGAATTGTGATGTCACCCGAACTGGTGATTAGAGGAACGGCGACTGAAATCAGCATACCTTCAACAAAGAAGTAACGAATCAAAATACCGAGATACGAATCAAATTATAGAAAAGTAAGTGATCTAGTGTCTCGGTTTGAATCGTGATTTTGTAGACAAAATATAAAAGATTCAAAACTTTTAATAGATTTTTAGAGCATTACAAATTGAGAATATTGGCTAGGAAGATCAACGCTTAAGTTTTTGTAATATTCTGAAAAGTGGTGATTTGTAAAAGTGCATATATGTTTGGGGAAGTTGAAGTAATCCAGCAATCCATTGAAAGGAGGTGATCGCGTAAGAGGTTTACATAGGTAAACACAGAGAAGTCATTTAAAAATTATTTAGGGGGTATTTTATGAGGGTGAATAAGAAAGTATTCTTAATGATTCTTAGTTTGGTCATGGTAATCATGCTCGCTGCTTGCGGTGGGGGAGAAGGGGCCTCATCAGAAGGTTCTAGCGGAGACAAAAAGGTCATAGGCGTTTCCCTTTCAAGTGTAAGTGATACATTCCGTACATTTATCTATGATGCAATGAATGAAGAAGCTAGTAACCACCCAGACTTTGAATTTGTTTTTTCCGATGCACAAGAGGATAGTTCAAGACAAATGAACCAAGTTGAAAACTTTATAACTCGAGGTGTGGATGCAATTATCTTCATGCCAGTAGATACAGTTGCAGCTCCTGATATTGTTTCGAAAGTGAATGAAGCTAGTATCCCTATTATTGTCGTAAATCAAACATTTGATGCAGTCGATCAAGCAACTGCCTTTGTTGGTTCATCTTCCATCGAATCTGGTTTGCTTCAAATGGAAGAAGTGGCAAAACAGCTAGACGGAAAAGGGAGTATTGCGATCATTGACGGCATGTTAGGGCATGAAGCACAAATTAAAAGAACAGAAGGAAACATGGAAATTATCGAGCAAAACCCTGATATGGAAGTTGTGCTACAAGGAACTGGAGAATGGTCTCGTAATCAAGGAATGAACTTAATGGAAAACTGGCTTCAAGCTGGAAAACAAATTGACGCAGTTGTAGCGAACAACGATGAAATGGCTATTGGTGCCTTACTTGCAATTGAAGCAGCGGGGAAATTAGATGAGATTGTCGTTGCAGGAATTGATGCATCCCCGGATGCGTTAGAATTATTGCAAGCTGGAAAACTAGACGTAACAGTATTTCAAGATGCGACTGGTCAAGCAAGTACAAGTGTTCAATTAGCAGTAAAAGCTGCGAATGGAGAAGAAGTAGAAACGGTGATGATTCCGTTCCAACTAGTAACTCCAGATAATGTGGATGAATTTATAGGTGAAAATTAACTGTTAGAATTCTCCCGATCAGTCGTATGAAAGCGATTACAGACAACGTTGATGAATACGTCCAAAGTATGAGTAATAAGAAACGTGTAATGAAAGGAAACCTTCTTTGGTTTCCTTTCATAAAAAAATAATAATCCTATCGGAAATGGGAGGGTTAATAATGAGTAATTATATTTTAAAATTAGAAAATATAACAAAAGAATTCCCTGGTGTAAAAGCATTAGATAATGTTCAATTAAAAGTTAGAAAAGGCAGTGTTCACGCATTAATGGGTGAAAATGGAGCTGGTAAATCGACTCTAATGAAAATTATCATTGGCATGTACAAACCAGATACTGGTCGAATATATTTTGACGGGGAAGAAATCAAGTTTACCAATATTAATGATTCTTTGGATAAAGGGATATCCATGATCCATCAAGAGCTTAGTCCTATTCCTGAGATGACTATTGCAGAAAACATTTTCTTAGGGCGAGAACCACTTTATGGGAGAACAGGTCTAGTAAATGATCGCCAATTATACAAAAATACACGGGAATTATTAAATAGTTTAGAAATCAATCTTGATCCAAGGACTAAAATGATTGATTTAAGTATTGCTAATACACAAATGGTTGAAATCGCAAAAGCCATCTCCTTTGATTCAAAATTAGTGATTATGGATGAACCAACATCTGCTATTACTGAGAAAGAGGTTGCTCAATTATTTAAGATGATACGTTCACTAAAAGAAAAAGGGGTTGGAATTATATACATTACTCACAAGATGAGTGAGTTATATGAAATTGCAGATGACATCTCAGTTTTTAGAGATGGACAGTTTATTGGAACGGATACAGCTGCGAAAATGACCAAAGATACATTAATCAAGATGATGGTAGGGAGAGAATTAAATCAAGTATTTAACAAACCGCAATTTAACATTGGTGAAGTAGCATTATCAGTAAAGAACTTGAGTCATAAAGGTTGGTTTGAAGATGTTAGTTTTGAAGTTCGTAAAGGAGAAATCGTCTGCTTTGCGGGATTGATGGGTGCAGGAAGAACTGAATTAGTAGAAGCAATTTTTGGTATAAAAAGCAAGGACGAGGGCGAGGTTTTTGTTCATGGAGAAAAAGTGAACATTAAATCCCCACAAGATGCCATTAAGAATAACTTAGGTTTTTTAACAGAAGACCGTAAACTAACTGGACTTTTTTTACCTTTGTCTGTTAAAGAAAATATGATCACAGTAAACATAGATAACTATATTTCGATGGGATTATTAAATTCAAAAAAGGTTAGATTAGATTGCCTAACCCAAAAGGAAAGTCTTCGTGTGAAAACACCGAATATTGAAACAATTGTCGAAAACTTAAGTGGCGGAAACCAACAGAAAGTATTACTGGCAAGATGGCTGCTAAAAAATCCAGATATCTTATTTTTAGACGAACCAACTCGTGGAATCGATGTAGGCGCAAAGTCTGAATTCTACAATATAATATTTGAATTAGCACGTCAAGGAAAAGCAATTGTCGTTGTTTCATCTGAAATGGCAGAAATACTTGGGTTGTGTGATCGCGTAATTATTATGCATGAAGGGCGAATTACTGGTGAGTTAGATCGAGAAGAGGCTAATCAAGAAAAAATAATGCAATATGCAACGGGACAACTAAATGAAAATATGACTGAGATTGGTAGCAAAACAAAGCAAGCTGTATCAAATTAAAACTGAAATAGCTTTCGAAATTAATATATCTAGTTTGGAGGAAAGTTAAATGGGTCTAGAGATTGAAAAGACGGAATCAAAACAAGTGAAAAATAATCAAGGTAAAGAATTAGCAATGAATCTATTTAAAAAGTATGGTATTTTTATCATTCTAATATTATTAATAGTCTTAATGTCCATTTTAACTCCGCATTTTCTAAGTACAGCAAATTTAGTAAACATCGTAAGACAAATGTCCATTATCGGAATTATTGCTATTGGTGTTACACCTATTATTATCACAAAAGGGATAGATCTTTCTTCAGGGTCTCTTATAGCATTGGTGTCTGTTGTAGTTGCAACTTTTGCACAAGGTGATTTTCCAATAATTGTCCCTATTGTAGTAGCGCTAGGTGTTGGTTTATTGGTAGGACTAATTAACGGTACAATGGTAGCCAAAGGAATGCTTGCTCCATTTATCGCTACATTAGGCATGATGACAGCTGCACGTGGAGCAGCGATGCTTTACAGTGATGGTCGACCTATCGGTGGTATCTCGGAATCGTTTACATTTATCGGTCAAGGAATTATCTTTGGTATTCCGGTACCTGTAATTATTTTTGCGTTCGTCGGTTTAGTAACGTGGGTACTCCTTAATAAAACTAAGATCGGTAGATACGTATACGCAATTGGTGGAAATGAACAAGCGGCTGTTACAGCTGGTATCAATGTAAGCAGAATTAAATTGATGGTATATGCTTATGCGGGTCTATTAGGCGGCATTGCTGGGATGATTCTTACATCACGAATTGCATCTGGTCAGCCCCAAGCTGGTCTAATGTTTGAATTAGATGCGATTGCTGCAGCTGTTATTGGGGGGACTAGTTTATTTGGGGGAATCGGTACAGTTGGTGGCACCATCATCGGAGCTTTAATTATCGGTGTAATGAATAATGGTTTAGACCTTTTAGGGGTAAGTTCATATTGGCAGCAAATTGTAAAAGGAGCGATTATCGTTTCGGCTGTTTACATTGATTCTAGAAAGAATCACCGTAAGAAATAAATGAATAAATAGATCTTAAACGAAAAAAAGTACTAGTCATATATTGGACTAGTACTTTTAAATTTAATTAATTTTAGATATTATTAAGATGAATGTAATTGATTTCATAATTTTCGTATTCTAAAAAAATTCGTAGTACGGTTAACTTTAAATGAATAAAAAAATAATCAGAAAAATGCTTAAAAAGTATTGACTGAAAACGCTTTTAATATTATTCTGAAACAGAAGTTATCAAAACATAACCAAAAGGTGACAACCTATAATAATTTTAATGTAATGTAGGTCACAGCATCTGTTGGTTAGATTGGTACAATTAAGTCATATAAAAGAGTATTTTAGACCTTTCAATGAAATCGATTTCATCAATTAAGGAGGTAATTATAATGAGTAAATTACTTAGAAAACCCGAAACCACTGAAATAAAAGACGGTGTAACACTCGTTCATGATGTAACATCTGAGAATTCATCTCTTGAATATGTAAATTTTAAGATGATTGATTTACACCCTGGAGCTACATATTCAGAGGAGTTAGGAAAGCAAGAAGTTTGTATCGTTGCTGTAACAGGTAAAATCACTGTAACTGATCAAGAAGTAACATTTGAAAATATAGGCACTCGTGAATCCGTTTTTGAGAAAGTTCCGACTGATAGTGTGTACGTTTCCAATGATCGTACCTTTGAAGTGAAAGCAGTTAGTCAAGCACGTGTTGCTCTTTGTTATTCCCCTTCAGAGAAGCAATTGCCAACGAAATTAATTAGTGCATCAGATAATGGGGTAGAGCATAGAGGAACAGGGAATAACAAACGCATGGTTCACAATATCCTTCCAGATTCCGACCCTTCAGCAAATAGTTTACTAGTTGTAGAAGTATTCACAGAAAGCGGAAATTGGTCCAGTTATCCTCCGCACAAACATGATCAAGACAATTTACCAGAAGAGTCATTTTTAGAAGAAACGTATTATCATGAAATGAATCCACCGCAAGGTTTTGTATTCCAACGAGTTTATACAGATGACCGTTCACTAGATGAAACGATGACAGTTGAAAATGGGAACATGGTTATTGTTCCAGTCGGGTATCATCCGGTAGGGGTTCCTGAAGGATATACTTCTTACTATTTAAACGTAATGGCAGGACCAACACGTGTGTGGAAATTTTATAATGACCCTGACCATGAATGGATTCTAAAAGGTTAATAAACTATTAAGAGGAGTGTTAGATAAAATGAATTATAAATTTAATGAAAACAGAGAATTCGATATTATTGCAGTAGGTCGTGCGTGTATTGATTTAAACGCAGTTGAGTATAATCGTCCAATGGAAGAAACGATGACGTTTTCTAAATACGTTGGTGGTTCACCAGCTAATATTGCTATTGGAAGTTCGAAACTAGGATTGAAAGCAGGATTTATTGGGAAACTTGCAGATGATCAACATGGTCGCTTTATTGAGCAATACATGAGTGAAGTTGGAATTGATACATCTAATATGGTGGTAGATACAGAAGGACATAAAACAGGCTTAGCTTTTACAGAAATTAAAAGTCCTGAAGAGTGTAGCATTTTAATGTACAGACAAGATGTAGCAGATCTTTATCTAGATCCAAGTGAAGTGAATGAAGAATATATTAAAAAATCAAAAATCCTACTTGTTTCAGGTACCGCATTATCAAAAAGCCCATCTCGTGAAGCGATGTTGAAAGCGGTTAGCTTAGCGAAAAAGAATGATGTAAAGGTTATCTTTGAATTAGATTATCGTCCATATTCTTGGAATAATGCAGAAGAAACGGCTGTGTACTACTCATTAGTTGCTGAGCAATCTGATGTTGTTATCGGTACTCGTGAAGAATTCGATGCGCTTGAAAATAGAACAACAGAAGGCAATAACGAAGATACAGTTAACTACCTATTCAAACACTCACCTGATTTAGTTGTGATTAAGCATGGTGTGGAAGGTTCATATGCTTATGCAAAATCTGGAGAAATTTTCAGAGGTCTTGCTTATAAAACAAAAGTCCTGAAAACATTTGGTGCAGGTGATTCATATGCATCAGCATTCTTATTCGCGCTTATTAGTGGCAAAGATATCGAAACAGCTTTGAAGTATGGTAGTGCATCAGCTTCAATTGTAGTGAGTAAGCACAGTTCTTCAGATGCCATGCCATCGGTCGAAGAAATTGAAGAATTAATTTCAAAGAATGAAACCATTTCAGTGGGATAGAGGAGAACGCTTATGAAAACGATTAGATTAACAACAGCGCAAGCTTTAATAAAATTTTTAAATCAACAATATATTCACGTTGATGGAGAAGAGATTCCATTTGTGGAAGGAATCTTTAACATCTTCGGTCATGGAAATGTACTAGGAATAGGGCAAGCACTTGAAAGTGATCCAGGCCATTTAAAGGTGATTCAAGGGAAGAACGAGCAAGGCATGGCACACGCTGCGATTGCTTATAGTAAGCAATTACTTCGTAAAAAGATTTATGCTATTACAACGTCAAGTGGTCCTGGATCTGCGAACTTAGTAACAGCTGCAGGAACAGCACTTGCTAACAACATTCCTGTATTACTAATTCCAGCTGATACGTATGCTAATCGTCAGCCAGATCCTGTATTACAGCAAATTGAGCAAGAGCATAGTCTTGCTATTACAACAAATGATGCATTAAAACCAGTTTCTAGATATTGGGATCGTGTAACGCGTCCTGAACAATTAATGTCAAGTTTGATTCGTGCGTTTGAGGTTATGACAGATCCGGCTAAAGCTGGTCCTGCAACGGTTTGTATTTCACAAGATGTTGAAGGGGAAGCATATGATTTTGATGAGAAATTCTTTGAAAAACGCGTTCACTATATTGACCGTAAACCAGCAAGTGATCGTGAATTAAAAGGTGCTGCTGAATTAATTAAAGCAAGTAAAAAGCCATTAATCGTTGTAGGTGGTGGAGCGAAGTATTCAGAAGCACGCGATATTTTAGTTGAATTTTCAGAGAAATATAATGTGCCACTAGTAGAAACGCAAGCTGGTAAGTCTACTATTGAACATTCATTTAAAAATAATCTTGGTGGCCTGGGTATCACTGGAACACTAGCAGCGAACAAAGCCGCTCAACAAGCAGATTTAGTTATTGGAGTAGGAACAAGATATACAGATTTCGCTACATCTTCAAAAACAATTTTTAACTTTGATGAAGCTAAGTTCCTAAATGTAAATGTAAGCCGTATGCAAGCTTATAAGCTTGATGGTTTCCAAGTAGTTGCCGATGCAAGAACTACCTTTGAAGCATTAACTCCGTTGCTAGAAGGCTATGAAAGTGAATTCGGCAACATGATTACTGAATTGAAGGAAGAATGGTTAGCTGAGCGTGACCGATTGAGCAAAGTAACGTTTAATCGCGAAAACTTTGTTCCTGAGATTAAAAATCATTTCTCCCAAGAAGTAATGAATGAATACGCAGATGCGTTAGGAACTGAATTTGCACAAACAACGGCATTGCTAACGATTAATGACACGATTGATCCTGATAGTATCATTATTTGTGCTGCAGGTTCTCTTCCTGGAGACTTGCAACGTCTATGGCATTCATCAGTACCTAATACGTACCACCTTGAGTATGGTTACTCATGTATGGGATACGAAGTTTCAGGTACATTAGGATTAAAATTAGCTGAGCCTACAAAAGAAGTATATACAATGGTGGGTGATGGTAGTTTCCTAATGCTCCATTCTGAGTTTGTAACAGCGATTCAATACAATAAAAAGATTAATGTTCTATTATTTGATAACTCGGGTTATGGTTGTATCAACAATCTGCAAATGGATTTTGGTGGCGGAAGTTACTTCTGTGAATTTAGAACGGAAGATAACCAAATCTTAAATGTTGATTATGCAAAAGTAGCTGAAGGTTACGGAGCGAAATCGTATCGTGCTAATACAGTAGAAGAGCTTAAGGCAGCGTTAGAAGATGCGAAGAAACAAGACTGTTCCACATTAATTGAAATGAAAGTTCTTCCTAAAACAATGACAGACGGTTATGAAGGAAGCTGGTGGAACCTAGGAGTTTCTGAAGTGTCCGATCGTGAAGGAATTCAAAAAGCATATGAATTAAAGCAAGAAAAATTGAAAAATGCAAAGCAATATTAAAAAGTAGAAGGTGAATGCTATGAGTAATCAAGATATTCTATGGGGAATTGCTCCAATTGGCTGGCGTAATGATGATATTCCAGAAATCGGTGCAGAAAATACATTATCGCATTTATTAAGTGACATTGTAGTAGCTGGTTTTCAAGGAACGGAAGTCGGGGGTTTTTTCCCTGAAGCAAAAGTTCTGAACAAAGAATTGAACCTTCGTAATTTAAAAATCGCTGGTCAATGGTTCAGTAGCTTCTTGATTCGTGATGGACTTGAAGAAGTAGCAAAAGAGTTTCACAAGCATTGTGCAAATTTACAACAAGTAAACGCTGCTGTTGCGGTTGTTTCAGAACAAACATATAGCATTCAAGGTACAAAGAGAAATGTATTTGCTGAGAAGCCTTATTTTTCGGATGAGGAATGGAATACATTGTGCCAAGGATTAAATGAGCTTGGAAAAATCGCCGAACAGTATGACTTACATTTAGTATTTCACCACCATATGGGAACAGGAGTACAAACGTTAGAGGAAATTGATCGTCTATTGGAAAATACCGATCCTAATCATGTTCACCTTCTTTACGATACGGGGCACATCTATGTTTCAGATAATGATTACATGACATTATTAAATAAGCATATGAAGCGCATTAAACATGTCCACTTTAAAGATGTAAGGGAGAACAAATTAGAAGAATGTAAGACTGCTGGAAACTCATTCTTAGATTCGTTTCTAAATGGTATGTTTACTGTACCAGGTGATGGTTGTATTGATTTTACAGAAGTTTATCAAACATTACTTGATTATGACTATAAAGGATGGATTGTGATTGAAGCAGAACAAGATCCAGCTAAGGCCCATCCATTAGAATATGCATTAATTGCACGAAAGTATATTGACGAGAAATTATTTCAAAAAGTAACAGTCTAACTAGACTAAAACCGGGTCTTTCGTCTAGAGAGACCCGGTTTCATATGTCGAAAGATATAATTCTTAATTTAATTTAAATGCAAGACTTTGTAAGGATAGTTAAAGTGAGAGAACGAATAAAAAGGAGGTCCTAAACAATGGCATTAGTCTCAATGAAAGAAATGCTCCAACAAGCTAAAGTAGGAAACTATGCGGTTGGGCAATACAACATTAATAGTTTACAGTGGGCACAGGCAATATTACAAGCAGCCGAAGAAGAACGTGGGCCAGTTATTGTCGCAGCTTCTGATCGACTTGTTGATTATCTCGGTGGCTTTAAAACAATAGCAGCTATGGTAAAAGCACTTGTGGAAGAAATGGAAATCACGGTCCCGGTTGCCTTGCACTTAGACCATGGAATGAATGTGGAGAGATGTAAACAGGCAATTGATGCAGGGTTTACATCCGTAATGATTGATGGATCCCACTATACTATAGAAGAAAATATTGCTATGACGAAAGAAGTCGTTGACTATGCTAGAACTCACAACGTATCTGTAGAAGCTGAAGTTGGAACTGTTGGCGGTATGGAAGATGGTCTAATTGGTGGAGTAAAATATGCCGATCCTTATGAATGTGTGCGTCTTGTTGAAGAAACAGGAGTAGACGCATTGGCTGCAGCACTAGGCTCTGTTCATGGACCATATCAAGGTGAGCCGCAACTCGGTTTTGATGAAATGAAACAAATTTCAGAAATGACAGGAATTCCATTAGTTCTACACGGAGGTTCTGGTATTCCTGATTATCAAATAAAAAAAGCAATCGAACTAGGACATGCAAAAATCAATGTTAATACTGAATGCTTACAAGCATGGGCAAAAGCAGTTCGTGAAGTATTATTAAACGATAGTGACATTTACGATAATCGTGCAATCACGACACCTGGTAAAGAAGCTATCATAGCTACAGTAAAAGAGAAGATGAGAGAATTTAATACAAGTAACAAAGCTCCAGAAACATCTAAAGTTTTGTAAGAAAGAGTTACTAAAAAGAACCTGTTATGAAAATATAAACAGGTTCTTTTTTATGAGTTTATAAGATTAATCTGTAATAACAAGCTGGATGTTATTTTGTTGAGCGTGTTGTATGTAGTGATTAGTAGGAACTGAGTCTGTAATTAAAACATCTATTTCTTGTAAATCGCAATAGGTCATCACAGCGTGCTGATCAAATTTATTGTGATCAACTAATAGAAACACTTCTGAACTTCTTTCAACAACTGTACGCTTAAGATCTGTTTCAAGAGGGCTAGAATTTGTTACGCCATTTTTTATGGTAACACCAGCTGAGGCCATAAATGCTTTGTTAATATTATGTGACTTTAAAATATCTTGCTTCGTAAGACTAGCAAACGATTTTGTCTTGCGCTCTAGCACCCCACCAGTTGAAATTACATTTAAATTTTCAAACGGAAGAGTTTGAATGATGAAATCAAGATTATTAGTGATAATGGTCAATTCAAGCGTTTTGATAAACTCAATTAATTCAAGAGTTGTTGTTCCAGAGTCGATGAAAATAACATCCCCATCTATTATGTAACTAGCAGCCTTTTTGGCAATTAGTTGCTTTTGGTGTAGATTACGTGTTTTTCTGTCGTGGAATGGTTCAAGTCGTGTTCGGTTTACACTAACTCCACCGTATACTTTTTTATACTCACCGGATTCAACTAGTTCTTGTACGTCTCTGCGTATCGTATTTTTTGAAACGTCAAAAACCGATACCAAATCATCCAATGAAACTGTTTTGTGTTGATTTATATAGTCAGAAATTTGTTTGATGCGTTGTGATTTTAGCATATTTATCAGCCCTTATTTAAGAAAAATTGAAAAGGGACTACCTTCCCTAAGTTTTATACAAATGCAAGTTATACTTTCGCAGTAAAAAATGATAAAAACTTATTCATATTATATCAACAATTAATCAAAACATCACCATCTTTTTGAGGGGGATTACAAATAGAAACGGCTTTCGATAATTAGTTAGTGCACGCTTTCAATACATGGTAAACTATCATTACACTCCTTGGTTTGACACAGAATTGAGGGTTTTATAATAAAGATGATAGTCAAACAAACGACTGAAGACATGCATTCCCTGTAGAGCATTTACAGTGGAGGATGAGGTGCTGAAAACTATGAAAATGAGCGATGTAGCAAAACTTGCCAATGTTTCTGCGGCAACAGTATCAAGGGTGCTTAGCCAGCCGGAAAAGGTAAGTCCAGAGACTAGACAAAAGGTTATGGATGTAATTAATAAAGTTAATTACAGACCACATATAGTAGCGAGGCAATTTAGAACACAAGAAACAAAAATTATCCTAGTTGTTGTTCCTGATATTACGAGTGCCTTCTTCTCTAAAGTACTAAGAGGTATTGAACATGTAGCTCTAGAGAATGGTTATCAAGTAATCTTAGGCGATACTGAAAATGATGTAGAGCGAGAGAACAGTTATATTAATTTATTATTGCAGAAGCAAGTGGATGGGATGGTCTTATTAACTGCCCGCCTTGATAAAAATAAATTAGAAGAGCTTGCTAGTGAATTTCCTTTAGTACTTGCTTGTGAATACGTAGACGGGTTGAACGTCCCGACTGTTTCAATTGATAATGTTAGCAGTGCTCGAAAAGCGACAGAACACTTAATTCAATTAGGTCACACGAAAATTGCTCATATTACAGGGCCGATAACAGTTATCCTGAGCAGGGACAGGTTAAAAGGGTATAAACAAGCCATGATCAGCAATGAATTAGAAATTGATCCTGCCTATATCCAAGAAAGTGAACCAAATTTTGAAGCGAGTTATAATCAAACGTTAAAATTATTATCTTTAGCAACTCCGCCAACAGCGATTTTTGTTTTTAACGATGAAATGGCTATGGGCACAATAAAGGCTGCCAAAGATAGCGGAGTAAGAGTACCTAAAGATTTGGCAGTTGTTGGTTTTGATAATATAAAAATGTCTTCAGTATTTGAACCTAATATAACGACTATTGACCAACCCAAATACGCAATCGGAAAAAAAGCAATGGAATTGCTGCTTATGCTAATGAATGGGGATTCTATGAAAAAGACTAAATTTGTGATGAAAGATGAATTAATCATTAGAGAATCTAGTTACATTAAGGGGAATAAATTATAGAGATTTGGACCTTTTTAATGGAGGAGAGTAGCATCTCCTCTTACAAAAAGGTTTATATCACACTATCTCTTAAAAGTAGGAGTTTACAAAGAAAACTGAATAATATAAAATGTATGAAGGAGTAGTAGACTACTTGCTAAAGGATTTAATGCTTTAACTCTTATTTTTTTATCAAAATCTGTAATCGTTTACAAATAAAAAGCGTGAATAGGAGGTGAGTTTCGAATAATGAAAATGACAGATGTAGCCAAATTGGCAAATGTATCTCCTGCAACAGTTTCAAGAGTACTTTCTCATCCAGAACTCGTTAGTAAAGAAACGAAGAAAAAAGTCATGGATGTCATTAATCAAGTCAACTATAAACCAAATGCAGTTGCAAGGCAGTTTAGAACAAAAGAAACAAAAATTATCCTTGTTGTTGTCCCTGATATAACTAGCGCTTTCTTCTCTGAAGTTCTTAGGGGGATCGAGCATGTCGCTGTAAGTAGCGGCTATCAGGTGATTTTAGGGGATACCGAAAATAGTATTGAAAGAGAAGCGGAATATATCAATTTATTGTTTCAAAAACAAGCTGATGGAATGATCCTTTTAACTGCTCGATTAGATAAAGCAAAATTAGAGGAGCTCTCTCAGGAATATCCACTTGTGCTCGCCTGTGAATATATGGATGGACTAAACGTACCAACGGTGTCTATTGATAACGTAAGTAGTGCGAGGAATGCTACAGAACATCTAATCCAATTAGGACATACTAGAATTGCTCATATCACAGGGCCAATTAATATTGTTCTTAGTCGAGATCGATTAAGAGGGTATAAACAGGCAATGATTAGCCATGAGCTTGACATTGATTCGGCATATATCCAAGAAGGAGATCAAACGTTTGAGTCTGGATATAATCAAATGCTAAAACTATTAGCATTAGAAACACCACCGAGTGCTGTCTTTGTTTTTAATGATGACATGGCAATGGGGGTAATAAAAGCTTGTAAGGATAGTCAGTTACATGTTCCTGAGGATATTGCAGTTGTTGGTTTTGACCATATCAAAATGTCCTCTATACATGAACCGAACTTAACAACAGTGGACCAGCCCAAGTATGAGATAGGGAAAAAGGCGATGGATTTATTATTAAAACAAATAAATGGTGAACCTATGGCTAAAAAGAAGATTGTTCTAAAAGATCAACTTATTATTGGTGAATCATGTGGGTCAAAAAGTTTAAAGGTTTTAGGAAGTAGTTAAAGTTGTGCAATCGATTTCAAGCTGTAAAAAGTATCAGATTAAATAATTAATAGAAGTAATGATTGATTGGACTTTTTTTAAAACTATTTATAACTTAGTGACAGTAGAATAAATACTAGGAAATTAAAGGGTTCCTCATAAAAAATACTGTTCGAAAAAAAAAGTAAAAAAACACGAAAAAGCATTTACAAAAAAAACTGATTACTATAAAATAAGAATTGTAAGCGGGAGTCAAAACATATCGATGTAATCGATTTCAGTTGTTTTACTTTCGGAAGTGTTAGAAGTCTCGATAGTAGGAAAGCTAGTATAGAAGTGGGTTAATTCTTTTTGAAAAGGATTTCATTTAGGGTTGTGTTAAGTCTCATACTAGAGGAACTACTATCTGAAAAATTGTCTAATAAAAATGAATGTGAATTATGAGAGGAGTTAATGATTATGTCAAATGCAGTAACTGTACAAAATCTAAAAAACTTTATTGGTGGTCAGTGGGTTGAAGCGACTTCTGGAAAAACAGAAGCAGTACCAAACCCAGCAACAGGAGAAGTCATTGCGCATGTGCCACTTTCAAGCCGTGAAGATGTTGATCAAGCTGTTCAAAACTCAGCAGAGGCATTCAAAAAGTGGAGCAAGACTGCTGTACCTCGTCGTGCTCGTATTCTATTTAAATATCAACAATTATTAGTAGAAAACTGGGAAGAATTAGCTCGCCTAGTAACATTAGAAAATGGAAAAAGTTATGCTGAAGCTTACGGAGAAGTTCAACGTGGGATTGAATGTGTAGAATTTGCTGCAGGAGCTCCGACGCTTATGATGGGTAAGCAATTACCAGATATCGCTACAGGAGTTGAATCAGGAATGTACCGTTATCCAATTGGGGTTATTGGCGGAATTACACCATTTAACTTCCCAATGATGGTTCCTTGCTGGATGTTCCCACTTGCGATTGCTTGTGGAAATACATTTGTATTAAAGCCATCAGAGCGCACACCATTGCTTGCAAATCGTTTAGCTGAATTGTTCACTGAAGCTGGTCTTCCAAATGGTGTACTAAATATTGTTCATGGTGCACATGATGTTGTAAATGGTTTGCTAGAGCATCCAACAGTTAAAGCTATCTCATTTGTTGGTTCTCAACCAGTAGCAGAATACGTTTATAAAACAGCATCTGCACATGGTAAGCGTGTTCAAGCGTTAGCGGGTGCAAAAAACCACTCTATCGTTATGCCTGATGCCGATTTAGATGGTTCAGTTAACCAAATTATGAATGCGGCTTATGGTTCAGCTGGCGAAAGATGTATGGCTGCTGCAGTTGTTGTAACTGTTGGTGATGTGGCAGAACCATTCATGGAGAAACTAGTTGAAGCTGTTGATAAAATTACAATCGGTAACGGAATGGAAGAAGGAGTATTCTTAGGTCCTGTTATTCGTGATTCTCATAAAGCAAAAACAGTAGGTTACATTGAAAAGGGAGTAGAAGAAGGAGCAACATTGGTACGTGATGGACGTAACGATGAAGCAAGTTCAGGTGCTGGATACTTTGTTGGACCAACAATCTTTGATCATGTAAATACAGAAATGACGATCTGGAAAGAAGAGATTTTCGCTCCTGTACTATCGGTTGTTCGTGTAGACACATTAGAGGAAGCAATTGCATTAACAAATGAATCAGAATTTGCGAATGGCGCGTGTATTTATACAGATAGTGGAAGCGCAGTTCGTCAATTCCGTGAAGATATTGATGCAGGAATGCTAGGTGTAAACTTAGGAGTACCAGCTCCAATGGCGTTCTTCCCGTTCTCTGGTTATAAAAAATCATTCTACGGTGATTTACATGCAAACGGCACTGATGGTGTTGAATTCTATACTCGTAAGAAAATGCTAACTTCTCGTTGGTAATAAAAGTTGAGGTACTAAGGGTTTTTGCCCCTTAGTACCTCATTGCTTTTTAACATATGGAGTGATAACTTGAAAACGCACATTTCCAATAAAGAAAAAAATTTATTTCTAATTGTTTCATTTGCCATATGGTTTCCGCATTTTATCTATCTTCCTATTTTATCACCGTACATGGAGTTAATGGGTGGGACTTACATCTTTATAGGAATTGTTTTAAGTAGTTATGGTTTCATGCAATTTTTATTTAGATTGCCAATAGGAATGAGTTCTGACTTGTTAAAAATACGGAAGCCATTTATTGTTCTTGGTTTATTGATAGGCGCAGTAAGTTGCTTTATATTTGCCTTGACGGATAGTTTAGGTTGGATCCTTTTTGCTCGTTCTTTAGCTGGAATTGCTGCAGCAACGTGGGTAGTTTTTGCTGTTTTGTATTCTAGCTATTTTCTGGATAGTGAAGTTCATAAAGCAATGAGTGCGATTTCCTTTGTTGTTGTTTTGGCACAATTATTAGGAATGCTTTTCAGTGGATACCTTGTTAATGCTTGGGGGTGGGCAACTCCATTTTGGATTGGCGGGGTTGTAAGTCTAGTTGGTGCAGTACTTGCACTTTTCATTTTTGAACCGAAAGATTCTGGTCCGGAAACACCTGTAAACCTAAAAGCACTTACAGGTGTGATGAAAGATTCTCATCTTTTGAAAATATCGTTTTTATCCATTTTGGCTCATAGTATTATCTTTACTACTACGTTTGGTTTTATACCTAATTATGTAACGAGCATTGGTTTAGAAGCAAATGAGATTAGTTTAATTGTGTTTGCTTTTATGATTCCTCATGCAATAGCGACTCTTTTTATAGGAAAATGGATTGTACCTCACTTCGGAAAGTGGAGATCGTTAAAATATGCGTTTTTATTAGCTGCTATTTTTACGCTATTAACACCTTTTGTGGAATCAAAAGCATTGCTAATGATTGTCCAAGGAATTAATGGTTTTGCTCTTGGCTTGTTATTCCCACTATTATTAGGAATGTCAATTGAAACGATTTCACCAGAGAAAAGAGCAACTGCTATGGGTGTATACCAAGCATTATATGCAATTGGAATGTTTACTGGTCCACTTTTAGCGGGCGTTCTTAATTCGAATTTCGGAATCTCTGCTGGTTTTTATTTCACGGGGCTATTAGGATTAATTGCTTGTATGTTCATCGTTATATGGGAAAGTAAGAAAAAGCAACAATCCAAAAAAAGTTATAAGATGAGCAGTTAAACTCAAATGATAATGAGTTTGCTTTTAATTTGAGAGAAACCGATCACATCACATTAGATGAGATCGGTTTTTTATGTCACTTTACATCTGACATAAAGTGACATAGATCACAGCAGAAATGTCAGATTATTAGTAATATGAAAGCATAGCAACAAGATCTTTATAGAAAGTGAAATCAGGAGGAGATTCCTATGAGATTTAACATTCGTGGTGAAAATGTCGAAGTTACGAACGCAATTAGAGACTATATTATTAAAAAAGTAGAAAAGTTAGAAAAGTATTTTGATGGCATGATACAGGCCGAGGTACAAGTTAAGTTAAAAGTATATGATAAAGATACAAAAGTAGAAATAACGATTCCATTAAAGTCACTTGTTCTGCGAGCAGAAGAACAACATGAGAATATGTATGCTGCAATAGATCTTATTGTTGATAAATTAGAACGTCAAGTTCGGAAATATAAAACGAAAGTTAACCGTAAACCGCGTCAAGTAAAAGCGGTAAGAAAAATAGAGGACACATCGGTTTTGGTTCTTGAGCCAGAGGTTGATACATTTGATGAAGAACGTTTTGAAGTAGTTAGAACCAAAAAGTTCAATTTGAAACCTATGGATACAGAAGAAGCTATTTTGCAAATGAACATGTTAGGTCATCAATTTTTTGTTTACACAGAATCTGAATCTTTAGAGACTAATATTGTTTATCAAAGAAAAGATGGAAAGTATGCAGTGATTGAAATTCAATAAAGAACAAAGAGGTTGTCACTTCCATTCTTACCTTATGCAAGGAAGATATCGTATGTGCTATACAGAAACGCACACGTATATCAACTAAGCTTGGGGTAAGAACCTGTGACAACCTCTATTTGAGTGAGGGGCAAGGAGAGTTTTAATTTTTATTTTTTAGAATCTAGAGCCTTGCATTTGTTGTTCAGCCATTTGGACTAAACGTTTTGTAATCTCTCCACCGACAGAACCGTTTGCGCGAGCTGTTGTATCGGCTCCTAGTTGTACGCCGAACTCTTGAGCAATTTCAAGCTTCATTTGATCTAAAGCTTCTTCTACTCCTGGAACTAAAAGGTTGTTGCTGTTGTTGTTTTGTGCCATGTCTAATCACCTCTTTATTAGTTTCGAAGCTTATTATATGAGGTTTATTAAGGTTTATACATAAGTTAAACATAAATTGTATTTAACTGAAATGCGAAAGTATTCTAATTTCATTTTTTCTATAGCTTTTTTTATTTTTAGTTATTTTCTGAATGTTAGAATGGAATAATCCTCTAGCATTCGAAGGAATGATTCAGGATAAGATCCGGCATTCATTTCACAAAGAAAGGTAACTCTTTTTGTACCTGTACCAATTTAGAGAGAAAACGTGATAAAATATTATCAAGCACTATAATTAACTAAATGAAAACATAAGGTAAGAATAGAGAAAGAGCCATTTAGTTGCAATGTTAAGGAGGAAGGATATGTCATTTATAAGAACTGTTACAGGAATCTGGAAAAGCCATGAAGAAACGAGTGAGAAACCTAAATTGGAAGGTTTGAATACTCGGTATTATAAAAAAAGCCGTGAAGCAATGATTGAGATTATTAACAAGGTCATTAATCAAAATAAGCTTCCTAATTGGAAGGTGGCGAACATTGATGAAGAACGAGGAGAAGTTTCGCTGGAAAAGAAAGGGGTTGCATCTAGTGTGATGGTTGTAACCGTGTTTAAAATTAGCCCTATCAAGTCAGCTGTTGACGTGTATTGTTCGAAGCAAGGAGCGTTAGGGGATTTTGGCAGCAGTTATAAAAACATTCTACAATTTTTTAAAGCGCTTCACACAGAAGTACAACCAGAGGACAACCGTTAATCTTATATAGTCTGGCCCTTATCTGTATGGGTAGGGGGTCTCTTAATTTTAGTGTTGTTTTTCACGTAAGACTAGATTAAAATATAAATAATTCAGTTTATGAAAACGCTATCGTGATTGAAAGGCGTACTTCTTGCTAGCGGAAAGGAGAGTGCGATGGCGACCATTGAAGATGTGGCGAAACTTGCTGGATTATCAAGATCAACGGTTTCTAGGGTCATCAATAATCACCCATATGTCACAGAAAAGAAAAAACAATTAGTTTATGAAGCAATGAAGGAACTGGACTTTTTTCCAAATTCATCTGCACAACGTCTTAGAAAGCAAAAAACGGACACGATTGCAGTTCTTGTTCCAAGTCTTACAAATCCGTTCTTTCCTTTTTTAATTGAAGGGCTAGAAAACGTTGCTGTAGAAAATGGATTACAATTACTAATATGTCAAACGCACCAAAATAAAGACAAGGAACGAAACTATTTACAATTGTTACAAACGAAGCAAGTAGATGGGGTCATACTGACTTCACTAGAAAATGATTGGCATTCGATTGCTCCTTTTAAAGAGTCTGGTCCTATTATCATGTGTAACGAGTATAGGTCAGAAGCAAGCATTCCGGTCGTTCGTTTAAATCAAATAAAAGGTAGTTATTTAGGTGCGAAACATCTGATTGAACATGGCCATAAAAAGATTGCCTACTGTGGAAACGATAAAGGAGAGCTGGGTGCAGACCGTCAAAAAGGCTTTCGAGCAGCACTAGTTGAGAATAACATTGAAATAAGCGAGCAATGGATTTTTCGCGATGATCCTAGCATAGAAAATGGAAAAAGGATCTTAAAAGCGATTTTGGCCCTTGAAGACAAACCTACGGCCATTTTTGCGGGGAGTGACGAAGTAGCAGCTGGAATAATAAAGGAAGCAAAGCTACATGGTCTAACAATCCCTCATGATTTAGCCGTACTTGGCTTTGATGACTTGCCGATTGCTCAGTTGGTAGAACCATCTCTTACTACAGTAAGGCAACCAATTAAAGAGATGGGACAAAAGACAATGGAAGTCATGGTTTCAAGGTTAGCAAGTCAAGACCAAGAAGAAAATACGGTAATAGAACTACCGATTGAATTAATTGTAAGAGATTCCGTTTGATCTGGGATCGTTCCCACAATTTTACGTTGGATATGAGAACGATCTCATAAAAGGGGATTTTCCTGAATTGAAGTAATCTAGTTTTGAAAAGAAGACTGATGCAAGAAAAACATTAGAAGGAAAAAACTTGAGGAGGCAACACATATGTTACAGGTTACAGTATGGAATGAAAATCGTCATGAACAGAAAAATCCAGTGGTAAGTGAGATTTATCCTGAAGGGATTCATGGTACTATTGCCGGCTTTTTAAAAACAGATCAAGTGCAAGTGAAAACGGCTACACTTGATGAACCAGAGCACGGTTTAACAGAGGAAGTTCTCAGTTCTACAGATGTTTTAATTTGGTGGGGACATCTTGCACATGATGAAGTGGATGATGCTATTGTTGAAAAAGTAAAACAGAGAGTACTTGAGGGAATGGGACTGATTGTTCTTCATTCAGGGCATTTCTCTAAAATTTTTAAAACATTAATGGGAACAACATGCGATTTGAAATGGCGTGAAGCAAATGATAAAGAACGTCTTTGGATCATTGACCCAAGTCACCCGATTGTAGAAGGTATCGGAGAATACATTGAGCTAGAAGAAGAAGAAATGTACGGAGAACATTTTGATATTCCTGCACCAGAACAACTGATCATGATGAGTTGGTTTAGCGGAGGAGAAGTGTTCCGAAGTGGTTGTACGTATCAGAGAGGGAAAGGAAAAGTATTTTATTTCCGTCCAGGACATGAAACATACCCAACATATCACAATGAAGAGATTCAAAAAGTGATTAAAAATGCAGTTCAGTGGGCAAAACCAACAGATCGTAACATGCCAGTTTACGGAAATGCAAAACCATTAGAGAAAATCTAAATTAAATCGATAATAATAGGAGGAATATTAGATGAGTAAATTAAAAGTTGGAGTTATTGGTTGTGGAAGTATTGCAAAACATCGTCATTTACCGGAGTATGCTAACAATGCGGATGTAGAAATTGTTGCAGTTTGTGACATCGTAGAAGAACGAGTCCATGAATTCGCCAAACTTTATAGTGCAAAAGCCTATACAAATTATGAAGAACTAGTTGCTAATCCTGAGATCGATGCTGTGAGTGTATGTACACCAAACTATTTACATGCTCCTATTTCCATTGCAGCCTTGCAAGCAGGAAAACATGTTCTTTGTGAAAAGCCAATGGCAACCTCACGTGAGGATGCAGAGAAAATGATTGAAGCAGCAAACAAAAATAAGAAAAAATTAATGATTGCCCATAACCAACGCTTTGTTCCTTCTCATCAAAAAGCTAGAAAATTGATTGAAGCAGGAGAGGTAGGAAAAATTTATAGCTTCCGCACGGCATTTGGCCATGGAGGTCCAGAAGGTTGGAGTGCTGACGGATCAGATAGTTGGTTCTTTAAAAAAGAAGAAGCATTTATTGGTGCAATGGGGGACTTAGGGGTACATAAGACAGACCTCCTACGTTATATCCTTGGAGAGGAATTTGTAGAAGTAGGTGCTTTTATTGAAACAAGTGCCAAGAAAAATACAGATGTCGATGATACTGCTGTATGTGTATTAAAGACAGAAAGTGGCATCATTGGTACGTTAGCAGCTAGCTGGTCTTACGTAGCAAAAGAGGATAACTCAACAATTATTTACGGAGAAAATGCAATTTTGCGTTTGGAAGATGATCCTATTAATTCTCTAATTGTTCAATATAAAAACGGAGAAGTCGTAAAGTACGAGCTCGGCGGTATTCAAACAAATGAGGCTGGAGGACAAAATAATACCCAAGTGATTGACCAGTTTGTAAGTGCGATCGTACAAGATAAAGATGTCCCTGTTTCAGGAGAAGAAGGGATGAAATCGCTTCAAGTCGTGTTGGCTGCTTTAGAGTCAAATGAAACAAAAAGAATTACTAGTTTGTAGTAAGGGAGTTTGTTATGCAAAAACTAAAAATGGGAATTATTGGTGCAGGCGGGATTGCTCAAGATCGACACATTCCCGCTTACCAACTTATTTCAGATAAAGTAAGCATTGAAGCCGTTTGTGATGTGAATATGGCTACAGCTCAATCAGTTGCAGAAAAGTTTGGCATTCCAAAAGTCTATACGGACTACTCGGAACTTTTTAGTGAAGTAGACGCTATAACGATTTGCACACCAAATAAATTTCATGCTGAAATCACAATTGCTGCGCTTGAAGCAGGTGTTCATGTTCTATGTGAAAAGCCAATGGCTATGACGACAAAGGAATGTGAAGCAATGATTGAAGCAGCAAATGAATCAGGAAAAGTCTTATCAATTGGCTATCATTACCGTTTTATGAAAGAATCACAAGCTGCAAAGAAGGTTATTGTGGAGCAAGAAATTGGCGAACCGATTGTGGCAAGAGCACAAGCGTTAAGACGTCGAAAAGTTCCAGGATGGGGGGTTTTTACAAATAAAGAACTTCAAGGTGGAGGAAGTTTAATTGACTGGGGTTGTCACTTTCTAGATTTATCACTTTGGTTACTTGGAAATCCAAAACCCGTTCAAGTAATGGGAAAGGCATATAACCATCTTAGTAAAATGCCAGGACAAGTAAATCAATGGGGGAGTTTTGACCATGAGACATTTAATGTAGATGACCATGTTACAGCGTATATCACGTTTGATAACGGGGCGTCGATGTTATTTGAAACATCATGGGCAGCTAATATAAAAGAAGATGTTGAGCATATTAGCATTTCTGGGTTGCAAGGAGGAATTGATGTATTTCCGTTTGAACTCAATCAAGCAAAACATGGAATGTTACTGAACAGTCAGGCAAATTGGATTCCTGGTGACGAGGATCCCGGCCTCATCCAAGTTAGAAATTTTGCGAATGCTTGTTTAGGGGAAGAAGAGCTTATTGTCAAACCGGAAGAGGCCATGCAAGTGTCGCAAATTATCGATGCCATTTACGAAAGCAGTCAAACTGGTCAAAGCGTAAAAATAGATAACAGGGAGGACTTTGTATGAAAGTAGGCGTATTTACTGTTTTATTTTCTCAAAAGAATTTTGAAGAAATGCTAGATTATGTGAAAGCTGCAGGCGTAAAGGCAGTTGAAATTGGTACTGGGGGTTACCCTGGTAATGCCCACTGTGACATAGATAACCTTCTAGAAAGTGAAGAGTTACGGAAGGAATATATCGAAAAAGTTACATCTCGAGGGTTAGAAATTAGCGCTTTTAGTTGTCATGGGAACCCTATTTCACCAGATGAGAGCTTTGCAAAAGAGTCACATGATGCATTGGTAAAATCAATCAAGCTAGCTAGTTTAATGGGAGTACCAGTTGTTAACTGTTTTTCTGGAACAGCTGGAGATCATGAGGGAGCGAAATACCCAAATTGGCCTGTTACCCCTTGGCCAAATGAATATAGTGATATATTAAAGTGGCAATGGGAAGAGAAACTTATTCCTTATTGGAAAGAATGGGGACAGTTCGCGAAAGATCATAATGTGAAAATTGGATTAGAGCTTCATGGAGGTTTCTTAGTTCATACTCCATATACGTTGTTAAAACTAAGAGAAGAAACATGTGATGCAATTGGGGCGAATCTTGACCCTAGTCATTTATGGTGGCAAGGAATTGATCCTGTCGCGGCTATTAAAATTTTAGGAAAAGAAAATGCGATTCATCATTTCCATGCTAAAGATACGTACATTGATCAAGATAATGTGAATATGTATGGTTTAATTGATATGCAGCCATATGGAGAAGTGCAAACAAGAGCTTGGACGTTCCGTTCTGTTGGTTGTGGTCATAGCATTCAAGAATGGTCGGATATGATTAGTGCTCTACGTACGTATGGTTATGATTATGTTGTAAGTATTGAACATGAAGATCCAATCATGTCGATTGAAGAAGGTTTTGCAAGAGCGGTGAAAAATCTGAATTCTGTCGTTATAACAGAAAAGCCATCCGACATGTGGTGGGTATAAACCAATCAGAAAGACAAGGATACTATAAGAGAGGAGTTGTAAATGGCAACTCCTTAATATGGTATCCTTTTGCAGCAAAGCATGCGAAAAAAGCATTTATTATAGTTCGCAACAAATTTAACTATATTGTGATACGATAATGCTATCGGTTACATTAAATTAAGTGAGATAGGGATGGATACTAGTGGAAAACAAATGGTTGGTTGGTGTAGATATTGGTGGTACAACGATAAAAATGGCTTTCCTAAATCAAGAAGGTCACCTTGTGGCGAAGTGGGAAATTGCAACGAATATAAAGGAAAATGGGCAACATATTCCTAAGGAGATTGCCCAATCAATAGACGAAAAATTAGTGGAATTAAACGAAGTGAAAGATAAATTAATAGGAATTGGAATAGGTGCACCAGGCCCTGTAGATTTTGCAACTGGCTCTATTGAAGTAGCGGTAAATTTGGGGTGGACTGACTTTCCTCTAAAAGAGTTACTTGAAAAAGAAAGTGGCTTACCAGTGACGGTTGATAACGATGCTAACATTGCTGCTCTTGGCGAGATGTGGACAGGTGCTGGGGAAGGATCCAATGATTTAATTTTCGTTACATTAGGAACGGGCGTCGGAGGTGGCGTGATTTCTAATGGTAAAATTGTCCACGGAATGAACGGTGCTGGAGGAGAAATAGGACATATTACTTCTATAATAGAAGGTGGAGCAAGATGTAACTGTGGCAAAAACGGATGCTTAGAAACGATAGCATCGGCAACAGGTATTGTCAGACTCGCTGTAGAGGAGCTAAAAAGGTCGAATGAGGCTAGTCAGCTAAGAGACTATTATAATGAAAACAATACTGTCACAGCTAAGCTAGTGCTTGATGCTGCTAAAGAAAATGATGATGTTGCGAAAAGAGTCATGGAGTTTGTAACATTACACTTAGGACTTGCGTTAGCTAATTTAGCTAATGGGCTTAATCCAGAGAAAATCGTAATTGGAGGGGGCGTTTCTAAGGCAGGAAGTACGTTATTAAACCCGATCAAAGAACAATTTTCTCGATTCGCTTTTCCTAAAGTGTTAGGTGCTGAGATAACAATTGCCACATTAGGAAATGACGCTGGAGTTATTGGTGGCGCTTGGTTAGCGAAAACAAAACTAGGTACAAAATAAAAAAACGTATAGAAAACATCCCCTCACCGAGTTAATATAGGTGAGGGGATGTTTTGGTTATTCATTAAATTCTTTCTTCGCTTTCTGCATCGAAGAAGTGCGTTTTGTTCATATCAAACGCCAGCTCAATTTGTTGGCCCATTTTCACATCAGAACGAGCATCAATACGCGCGATGAAATCTTGGGTGTCTACTTTGGAATAAAGGTAAGATTCTGCTCCAAGTAATTCTGATACTTCGACTGTAGCTGTGAACTTAGACTCTGGTGATGCTTCTAGGAATAATAATTCATCGTGAACATCCTCCGGGCGAACACCAAAGATAACTTCTTTATTACTATAGCCTTTTTCTTTTAACGTTTTGAATTTGCCTTCAGGAA
Source organism: Alkalihalobacillus sp. MEB130 (assembly GCF_032335535.1). Lineage (NCBI taxonomy): Bacteria > Bacillati > Bacillota > Bacilli > Caryophanales > Bacillaceae > Alkalihalobacillus > Alkalihalobacillus sp. MEB130. The sequence continues at coordinate 280,706 of NZ_JAOANA010000002.1, read as the reverse complement.
CTTTTAATTGTACATCTCCCATTTTAAAGTAACCATTTTCTGAAAGTGTTCCTTTAAAGAAGTTCATAGCTGGAGATCCAATGAATCCGCCTACAAATACATTGTCTGGGTTGTCGTACACTTCTTTTGGTGTACCAACTTGTTGAATAATACCATCTTTCATAATGACGATACGCGAGGCCATTGTCATTGCTTCCGTTTGGTCATGAGTTACATAGATTGTTGTCGTTTGTAAGCGTTTGTGTAATTTTGTAATTTCTGCACGCATTTGTACACGAAGCTTAGCATCTAAGTTAGATAATGGCTCATCCATTAAGAAAACTTGAGGATCACGAACGATTGCTCGTCCTAAAGCAACACGTTGACGTTGACCACCAGACATTGCCTTTGGCTTACGATCAAGCATTTCCGTTAAGCCAAGAATCTTTGCTGCATCTTTAACTCTTCTATCAATTTCATCTTTTTTAAATTTTCGTAGTTTTAAACCAAAAGCCATATTATCATATACGTTCATATGCGGGTATAGTGCATAGTTTTGGAAAACCATCGCTATGTCACGATCTTTTGGAGCTACATCATTTACTCGGCGATCACCAATGTAAAGGTCTCCTTTTGAAATATCTTCAAGTCCTGCAATCATACGTAATGTTGTTGACTTACCACAACCTGATGGACCAACAAACACTACAAATTCTTTATCTTTAATATGCAAATTGAAGTCAGTTACTGCTGTAACATCCCCCTCATAAATCTTGTAAACGTTATCTAAACGAATTTCACCCATGTCAATCTCTCCTTTAATTTAAATCTTTAATATGGTCTAAGTGTAACTTTTGTAACCGTTTTCGTATACGGTAAATGTGCATAAAAAAGAATGCATTGCTTTTGTGCACAATGCATTAATGGATGTTTTTTTCAATTAGTAATGCTATATAAACAGATACTGCACTTCTAAAGTGGCGAATGTCAATCCCAGTTTTCTCAATAAATTTATCAACTCGATATTGTAATGTATTTCGGTGTAAATATAGTTTTTTTGCAGCAAGGGAAACGTTCATATTACAGTCTAAATAAACTTTTATACTTTGAATTAAATCTCGATCATCCACCACACGTTGAAGTGTTTGATCTCGTAATTTTAGTAAAGTGTCGCGGGTTGCTTCATCAAATAACAAGAATGGAAGTTCTTCTTCACCTTTGTAAACTTGCTTTTTTACTTGTTTTTGAATAGTCCTAAAACTTCCTTTTTCCCATTGATACGTTGTTCTAGCATCATCAGTAGTAATATTACTGGATCCTAGATACAAAAAGATTTCAACAAAGAAATCACTAATAACCGTATCTACTATTGATTCAAAAAAATTATCGAGCATATCTGTTGTCTTAGGTTCAAAATCTATAAAAACACCAGTTGTTTCAGTTTCCCAGAGTATAAGCGTTTTACCAGGAAATAAACTTTTAATGGCTTCATTAAATGTATCACGTTCTTGAAGTTCCTCTTTTAAAAGAAAGTAGATAAAGCGAAATGATGTTTGGTTAGGTAACTCTACATCTGCATCAGTAAATAGCAATGACGCCCATTTTTTTTCTTCTTCGGTTTGAGGAGAGTACGTTATTTTGTCATCAATTGGTTTGAGGAAAATGTTTAATAAATCGAGTTCATTATGACGAATCTTATCTTTAGGAAACCCAATGACTTCGTTATCGGGTGTCTTGAACCAATAATAATGATGGTTATTTGTATTATGTTTTTCGTTTGTGACGAAGTTCTCTCCAAAATAATCCTTAAGCTTGTCCAACAACATGGTAATCAAATCCCTTTTAATTTTACGTTAGTTAAAGTATATCAATCCTTTAGGGCTTTTTAAAGAACGTACAGTATACAATTTCATTGAACTTCAATAGCTTTGATAACATAAGCTAAAGTGGGAAGGCAAAGTGAAAGGATTGAGCGTAATGAAAGACGATTTGAACCTTATCACGAATGGTCTCATGTTGATTGGATCTATCTTTTTCTTAATTGGATCCTGTTTAGCTTTTAAGCTTGCTTGGGATAAAGCGAATGAATGATACTAATAAAAGCGCCTATTCTAGATGGCGCTTTTATTATGTTTGTTGCCATTATTTATACCAACTAACACCAAGGATAATGAGCAAAATGACCAGCACAACAATTAGTGCGAAGCCAAAGCCAAAACCTGGGCGGGGTGTTGGGGGATAACAGTATCCACCGTAACCTCCGTACCATGGACCATAATAACCCATAACTCACACCACCTTTCAGGGGGGTTACTACACACTATGCATATGTCATGGTATTAGAGCTAGGTAAGTGTGGAATTTAAAAAGAAAAAAGGAAAGGCATGGAGATTTATTTGAAATTAATAAGATAGAACTAGTAATTACAAAGTAAAAAAAAGGAAATGAATCTAGTGTTCTGTTATCATAGTAATCAATAATAGTATAGACGGGAGAAAAGGCATGTGGGTGAATGATGTTATTGTGTACATAATGGTATTCTTTCTATGTATAGGGGCTCTTGATAAGGTTATAGGAAATAAAATCGGTCTTGGACAAAGCTTTACTAATGCATTTATGACAATGGGATCATTAACTCTTGCTATGGTGGGGATTGTTTCTTTAGCTCCTGTTATTGCGCTTTTATTAACGCCAATCATAGCTCCGATTTATGGAGTAGTTGGAGCTGATCCAGCCGCTTTTGCTAATACCATTCTTGCTCTTGATATGGGAGGATATGCACTTGCCAAAGAGATGGCACTTACAAAAGATGCAGAATTGTTTTCTTGGGTTTTTCTTGGAACAATGATGGGCCCAACAATCGTATTTACTATACCGGTTGCACTTGGAATAATCGAGAAAGAAGATCAACCGTATTTTGCGAAGGGAATCCTGTTAGGTGTGATCACAGTTCCAATTGGATGTTTAATAGGAGGATTGGTTGCCGGTTTAGATATGAGCATCATTATAAGAAATTTAATTCCGACTATCATTTTATCTCTGTTCATTTCAGTTGGACTTTGGAAAATAACAGATAAAATGATTAAAGGATTTCAATATTTCGCAAAAGGAATTGAGATCATTGCTATTGTCGGACTGACAGCTATTATCATTGAAACATTAACTGGATTCGTTGTGATTCCTAATATGACGCCACTAGAAGAGGGAATAAAGATTGTAGGAATGATTGTTATTGTTTTAGCCGGGGCTTTCCCTCTCGTCACGTTTATTAATCAAGTATTTACAAAGAGATTAAGGAAAGTGGGAGCTCTATTGAAGATAGATGAGAAGGCTACCGCGGGTCTTATTGCTTCTTTGGCACATGTTATTCCAATGCTTGCTTTGTTGAAGGAAATGACACCAAGAGGGAAACTTTTTAATGTAGCTTTCGCAGTTAGTGGTGCGTTCGTATTAGGAGGACATTTAGGGTTTGTCGCTGGAATGGAGAAAGAAATGGTTTTTGCTATGGTTACTGGTAAATTAATTTCGGGTTTTGCTGCATTAACACTAGCGTATTTTGTTCTAAAGCGGGAAGAGGGCAAGAAGCAAGGGTAGTTTCTTTTCATTTGTGACTAATTCTTGTGTGTGATACGATTCTTTTAACATTCTTCCGAAAATTGAAAAGAGGAGAGATTTGATGCTTGAAAAAGAAGGAATAAAAAAACAAATCCTAGATGCGTTTCAGTTTAGGCATGCAACGAAAGTATTTGATGAAACAAAGGTCATTTCTGATGACGATTTTCAATTCATTTTAGAAGCAGGAAGGCTATCTCCAAGTTCTATCGGCTTAGAGCCTTGGAAGTTTGTCGTCTTACAAAATACGGAGCTCAGAAAGAAATTAAAAGAAATAGCCTGGGGAGCAGGTGGTCAATTACCAACAGCTAGTCATTTTGTTATTATCTTAGCTCGGACGAGTAAAGATGTCAGATATGATTCTGAGTACATAACTAATCATTTTAGAACCGTGAAAAATGCTCCAGAAGAGGTTGTGAAAGAGCTTCCTGCAAGGTACCAAAACTTTCAAGAGAAATTTGGCGTGTTGGATAATGAACGTACAATTTTTGATTGGTCTTGTAAACAAACCTATATCGCATTAGGGAATATGTTAAGTGCCGCTGCCCAAATAGGGATTGATTCTTGTCCAATTGAAGGTTTTAATCATCGTCTTGTTCATGATTTTTTAGAAGAGCAAGGTTTGTTAGAAAATGGTCATTTTGATGTATCTGTCATGGCAGCTTTCGGTTATAGAAAGGATGACCCACGACCGAAAACAAGAAAAAATCTTGATGATATCGTTTCATGGGTGAAATGAATCAGTTAACTAGTAAGGGAAAAGTTGAACGTAAGGGTACTTGAGAAGGCAAAAGAGCTTAAATCAAGTACCCTTTCTTTATTGCTTCATAGTGATGGACATTAAGATTTAATCAAATCGTTTAGTTTTGAAAGAATGGTCGTGAAAGGTTCTTCATTATCCACTTTACGAAAGGAAGCAAAAGGGTTAGGTTTCTTTTCAATTCGTTCTATTACAGCTGGGATGGTGAATAAGTCAGGCGTTAACGAGTCTACGACCTCATCCCAGAATAATGGGGTGGCAACAAGTCCTTTTTCACTCCCCCTCGTCGAAAAAGGCGCAATTATCGTTTTACCTTCATCATGTTGAATATAATCAAGATATAATTTATTGTTCCGATTTTTTTTGAGTCGTTCTGTCGTAAATAAGTTTGGTTGTTGTTCGCATAAAAACTGACAAACAAACTGTGTAAACACACGTGTCTGCTCATACGAAAAACGATTATCCGGTAAGGGGATATATACTTGTAACCCTTTTCCCCCTGATGTTTTTATGAAGGATTGTAACTTAAATTGATCAAAAATGGTCTTCATTTGCTTAGCTGCAATGATTGCTAAAGAAAATTCGTTAACAGATGGCGGGTCCAAATCAAAAACGATTTCTGATGGTTGAGACGTTTTACGTGTTTGAAATGGAATATGTAACTCAAGAGCAAGTTGATTTCCTAACCATAAGAGTGTTTCGATGTTGTTACAAACAATATAATTAATGTCTTCTACCTGTTCAGTCTCGATAAAATCAGGTGCATAATCAGGACAATGTTTTTGATAAAAACTCTCACTATCGGATCCATGAGGATATCTAATAACAGTCAATAGACGTTCATGTAGGAATGGTAAAAGGTGTGGAGCTACTTTTTGCAAGTATAATAAATAATCATCTTTTGTTATATCAATAACAGGCCAAATAGGCTTATCCGGGCTTGTAATGGTAATGGTCTCTAAGATAGGATTCAATTGCCTTTGCATCAGTTTCCATGTGCAATCTCGAGGTTCCTGATTGAAATTAAAGGCATGAAAACGGGGTTCGCGCAATTGTTTTCCGTCAAAATCAATACAGGCAATATCTACGCAAATGGATGGTGGCAACTCCCATATATTATTTGCTTTTTTTGTTCCATTATTTTGGAAAAACGTAAGTAATGTTTGTTCCTCTTCTTCTGTTAATCCATGACGGAAAATGACAATTTCCATGAGAGTCGTTTCTTTATAGATGGAGCCATGAAAGTATCCATTGCTCTTATCGTATTTCGTTAGCAAAACAGATATATAACGGTAATTCTTTATTTTAAGCCAATTGGTTGTTCGTTTTGCTTCCTCCCAATAACTAGATGATTTTTTAGCCACAACTCCTTCTCCGTTGCTTGAAACGATTTTCCTCCATAATTCGTTTGGATCTTGGAAAACTTCAATTAATTGTAGTCGGTTTCTATTCTGGTAATCAACTGAAGTTGGCAATCCTTCCTTACTGAAAAAAGCTTGGAGTGCCTTTTTTCTTTTCGTTAAAGAATGATTTGTTAGATCGTTGCCAGTAAGTTTCATACTATCAAAAGCAATAAAATGACAAGGGAATTCTTTGGCATGTTTTGCGATACTAGTTTCATTTTTCATCCGTCCCCGAATTTGAACATGAGAAAAATCACTTTGATAATTGTTTTTTAAATAAACAATTTCTCCGTCTAAAGAAAGAGGCAAATGTGCTTTAATTTTTGGATAAATATCCTTACAGTATTGAATCACTTCTGGAAACTGGAGATTTAAGTTGTTACCGTTCCTACTGATGAGTTGTGGTGTTTCTTCATCCCAGTGTAAGAGACAGCGGAAGCCATCATACTTTCCTTCGTAAATCCACCCTTTCCCAACTGGTATATCTGTGGAAGGAGATAAGAGCATTGGTTTCACAGTTTCACCTACTTTGTCATGCGGTTAGTTATTAAGCTGTAACAAAATTGTAAGAACCATACATAATCAAAGCTAAAAACTTGCACATTAAGAAAAAAAGTAGGTGGAACACGATGCACACAGTTTGGAAAGGAAGTATAAGTTTCGGACTTGTAAATATTCCAATAAAGCTACACACAGCAACAGAAAATAAAGACATTAAATTACGACAAATACACAAGGAATGTCATACACCCATTAGTTATCAAAAAGTGTGTCCTGGGTGTGATAAAGAGGTAACAAATGATGATATCGTAAAAGCGTATGAATATGCAAAAAATAAATTCGTTGTACTAGATGATGATGATCTTGAGAAATTAAAGAAAGAGAACGAAGATAAAGCAGTAGAAATTATTGATTTTGTGAAATTGGAAGAGATTGATCCTATTTTCTTTGAAAAAAGTTATTTTATTGCACCTGATAATGGGGGTGCCAAAGCGTATTCATTGTTGAGAAAAGCACTAACAGAATCAGAAAAGATTGGGATTGCGAAGATTATAATCAGATCGAAGGAACAGCTAGCTGTCGTACGTGTTTATAAGGATACATTGTTAATGGAGACCATTCATTTTCCAGATGAAGTTAGGAATGTACAAGATGTACCAAACGTTCCCGCTGAACAATTAGTGGAACAAAAGGAACTTGATACAGCATTAATGCTTGTTGAGCAATTAACTACAACTTTTGAACCGGAGAAATATACAGACGAATATCGAACCGCGTTAATGGAATTAATTGAAGAAAAGAAAAACGGCAAAGAAACTGTTACAGCTACAGAAAAAGAACCTGCAGCTGCTTCTAACGTGACTGACTTAATGTCAGCACTTCAGGCATCACTTGATAAAACGAAAACAAAAAAAACAACGACAAGAAAAAGGAAGGCGCCAGTGACAAAAAAAGCTACGACCGAAAAAGCGACAACTGCGCGCAAAAATGCATAAAAAAGAAGGTACAAAAAAGGGCAATACAGCGCCCTTTTCGGTACCTTTTTTTAGGTGCAATAGGCATTTTGTTTGGATAGTTTTATTCCAATAGGATATAAGGGAATTGTATGCTCAAACCTTATCTTACGGTAGAACTACATAGATTTGTATAGTAAACTAGTAGTTATAACCAAAATGGTAGTAGGGAAGGATTTTATATACGATGAAGTTAATAACAAAACTCACTATGGGACTTGGCTCCATACTAGTCATTATTATTATTTTAAGCGTAACGGTATTTTACTCGTTAACACAACAAAATGAATATATGCGCGGAATAGTGACAGAAGATCATCAAAGAGTCATGCTAGCAGAGTCATTTAAAAATGAAGTGAGTATTATTGCACGCGAGTCAAGAGAGCTTTTATTACTCGAACAGGGAGATCCTTTAATCAATGAGACAATCTCGAATATAAATGAAGCTCAAGAAAACCAACTATACATATTGGATATTCTTCAACAAATGAGTACGTTTGGTGAGGGGTTTGAGACATCAACGTCTTCAATGCAACATTTGAGTACTGCCTATAATGATATGATCCAAACGGTTGTTTCCCTTGTTATTAGTGAGGATTATAATGAAGCTAGAAACTTTCTATTAAAAGAAAACCAAGATTTAAGAAGAAATATGATTACGGAAGTAGACTTATTTGTAGAAGAAGAACAGGCTTCCATGTTAGAAAGATTATCTAGATCAGAAGAAGCATATGAAAGTGCGATCAGATATTTAGTTATCCTAACGATTGTTGCACTTGTCATTATCGTTGTTATTACATATTCCCTTATTAAAGGTATTAATTCTAGCATTAATAGTGTTAGGAAAGTTATCACGAGTGTGAATGAACATTCGATAGAAGAATTACCAAGAATTGAAGTAACAACAAGGGATGAGATTGCTGATATTGCGATTGCATATAATGCGATGGCTGAGTCGTTAGAAAAAATTTCAAGTCAAGAGAAACAATTCGCAAACTCTTTAAAAGAGGAAAACTGGATTAAATCTAGATATGCTGAAATTGCTATGAAGTTTCAAGGCATTAACGAGTTACATGAATTTGGCAAAGTCCTTCTTACAAATGTCTCTCAATTTGTAGGTGCGACATACGGGGCTATTTATATTAAAGAGGAAGGCAATACATTATCGAAATTTGCTTCATACGCTGGAATTGATAATGAAGTTGGAATTGACAAGTTTCATTTAGGACAAGGATTAGTAGGTCAATGTGCGGCCGATAAAAAGCGAATGATTCTTGATCATTTACCAAAGGGATATATTTCGACAAGATCGGGGTTAGGAGAAGCGGCGCCGACTTCTCTTATTCTTTTGCCAATTGAATTTGAAGGGGAAATACTAGGAGTCATCGAACTTGCAAAATTCGAGCCTTTTTCAGATGCTGAAATTAGAATATTGGAGCAGTTAAGTCAATCTTCTGGATCAAGTATTGAGCGAATTCTCGACCACATGAAAATCGAAGAGCTCCTTGCCGAGTCACAAACACAATCAGAAGAATTGCAAACACAATCAGAAGAACTTCAACAACAACAGGAAGAATTACGTTTAATTAATGAGCAATTACACGAGCAATTTAAACAATCTGATGAGAAGAAGCAAGAGCTTGAATTAATCAAAAAGGATTTAGAAGAGAAAAATCGAAATATAAAACTTGGGTCTAGGTATAAATCGGAGTTTTTAGCTAATATGTCTCATGAATTGCGTACTCCCTTAAACAGCATGTTAATTTTGTCGCAAATGCTAGCAGAGAATTCAACTGGCAATCTTTCAGAAAAACAGGTTGATTATGCGAGTACGATCTACTCTTCAGGACAAGATTTATTGGAGCTTATTAACGATATTTTAGATTTGTCTAAAATTGAATCAGGAAAAGTAGATGTTTATCCGGAAGAAGTATTAATAGGTGATATTAAAGCGTTTGTTGAAAGGCAATTCGCACCGATATCTTCTCAAAAAGGCATTGATCTAACAATCTTAGTTGATCGTTCTTCTCCTACAATAGTGTGTACAGATGATCAACGACTGAAGCAAATATTAAAAAATCTGCTGTCAAATGCCTTTAAGTTCACGGACGAAGGACAAGTTGAATTGCATATTAAAGATGGCAAAGAGGAAGATGGGATTAAAGTCGTTTTCTCGGTTATTGATACAGGAATTGGAATTAGTCTTGAGAAACAACAAAGTATTTTTGATGCTTTTTATCAAGAAGATGGTACCATCACTCGTAAATACGGAGGTACAGGTCTAGGGTTGTCCATTAGCAGGGAACTTTCAGAGTTATTGGGAGGTTATATTGAAGTTGAAAGTACGGAAGGAAAAGGAAGTACTTTTACTTTACACCTACCTGATTATCAAGGTGAGCCTCACGTTCATCAAACTGTTTTACCTGAGGTTGCAAGTGCACTTGATCAAGATGTCCCGTTAGATGAAAGTAAAGTAGAACCAGATATTGTAGAGATTAGCCATTCATACAAAACGGCTGATCAAGAGAGAACGGAAGAAAAACTACAAAATAAAACCGTCCTGATTGTAGATGACGATATGCGTAATGTATTTTCTTTAACAGCTGCACTAGAAATGCAAAACATGACTGTGCTCTTTGCTGAAAATGGAATAGAGGCACTTGAAACGTTACAAGATCAACCGAACATTGACATTGTTCTAATGGATATTATGATGCCGGAAATGAATGGATATGAAGCTATGGAAGAGATAAGAAAAAATAAGGAATGGGCTGATTTACCTATTTTGGCATTAACAGCAAAAGCAATGAAAAATGACCGGGAAAAATGCATAAGGGCAGGAGCTTCGGACTACATTAGTAAACCAGTAAATATGGAACAACTCCTATCATTGATGAAAGTTTGGCTCCATAAATAGGAGTTTTATAGAGAGAGGGTGAGAGCTGATGATTTATTTATCTGAAGGTCACACTCAGGTGGAGAGGGAAAACGAAATAGAAAGAATAGAAATAGAATTGTTTCTAGAAGGAATCTACCAAGTATATGGTTATGATTTTCGTAACTATGCGTATTCTTCTATTAAAAGAAGAATTTGGTACCGTGCTCAAATCGAGAATGTTAAAACCATTTCCGAGTTTCAATCAAAAGTTCTCTATCAACCTGAGCTTATGAGACAACTGCTACGTGATTTTTCAATTAATGTGACAGAGATGTTTCGTGATCCGAGTTTTTTCAAAACATTTCGTAATGAGGTTGTTCCCGTATTAAGGGAACTCCCTTTCATTCGGATTTGGCATGCTGGCTGTTCATCAGGTGAGGAAGTCTATTCAATGGCGATTCTCTTGTATGAAGAAGGACTATATGAGAAGACAAAAATATATGCAACAGATATGGATGAAGAAATATTGGACAAGGCAAAGGCGGGAAAAGTATCGCTTGAACGTATGCAGTTATATACGAGAAATTACCAACAAGCAGGTGGAAGGAAGGAGTTTTCTGAATATTATAATGTGGAAGATCAACATGTCGTTCTTCATTCCTTTCTTAAAAAAAATATCGTCTTTGCTCATCATAATTTAGTTACAGACCATTCTTTTAATGAATTTCACATGATCTTGTGTAGAAATGTATTGATTTACTTTAATCAAACATTGACCAATAGGGTGTATGATCTTTTCTATAACAGTTTAACGAAAGAAGGATATTTAGGGCTTGGTGCAAAAGAGTCGTTAAACATGTACCATTCAGTGGAATTATATGAAGAGGTTAACTCCTCAGAAAAAATATATAAAAAAGTCAAAGTGAAATAGAGAGGTATAAAAATGATGTCTGCTCATGACAAGGTTGCCATCCTTATGGTTGACGATCGACCAGAAAACCTTATGGCTTTAGAAGCAGTCTTAGACTCTGATGACTACCTATTAGTAGGAGCAAATTCAGGGGAAGAAGCTCTAAAACAAGTATTACAATATGATTTTGCTGTTATCTTATTAGATGTTCAAATGCCAGGATTAAATGGATTTGAAACGGCTGAAATTATCAAACAACGACATAGTTCAAATCATATTCCGATTATTTTTGTAACGGCATTAAGTAAAGCGAATGAACACGTATCAACTGGTTATTTAACTGGAGCTATTGATTATATTTTTAAACCGTTTAATCCAGTAGTCTTAAGAAGCAAAGTCGAAGCATTTGTTCAGATATACCGAAATCAAAAAGAAATTGAGAGAAGAAATAAACAATTAGAACTTCAGTCTCAGGAGTTACAACGAAAGCAAAATAATTTAGAGACTATCATAAATGAGAAAACAGTGGAGCTTACGAGTGCGAACGAAGAGCTGAAAATCTCGCATGAAAGATTTCAGAAAATTTTTCAATTTAGTCCTAATTTAATGGCGATCCGTTCGTTGATTGACAACCGTTATGTTGATGTCAATAAAAGTTGGGTGACATTTACTGGATACGAATTACATGAGTTAGCTGACCTTAATGATGATGTGCTAAATTTATCACCGGCTTCCAAGGACAAAACTTCTAGTAATGAAATAGCAGACTTACAAGCCGATATTTATAATCAAGAAATTACATATGTAACACGAGATCAAAATAGGCGTGAAGGGTTACTTTCGACTGAAACGGCAACAATTAATGGAGAACCTTGTCTGATCAGTACGATTACGGATATTACGGAAATGGTCAAATTAGAAAAGGAAGTGTCACGTTTAGATCGTTTGAATTTGGTTGGAGAAATGGCGGCTGGTATTGCTCATGAAATAAGAAATCCGATGACGACAGTATTAGGCTTTTTACAGTTAGCTAAAAATGAGAATCATGTTGCTCAACCGCAAGAGTACATAAATTTAATGATAGATGAATTAAATCGAGCGAATGGAATCATTACAGAGTTTCTGACGTTAGCAAAAGATAAAGCAAATAATAGGAGAAAAAAAGACCTCAATTCGATTGTAAAAACCTTGCATCCTTTACTAAGAGCAGAAGCAATGATGAAAAATAAAATAGTCTTATTAGAGTTAACGGACTGTCCAGAATTATGGTTAGATGAAAAAGAAATTAGACAATTAATATTGAATATTGGTCTTAATGGACTAGAAGCCATGGATGCTGGTGGAACATTAATTTTAAAAACATATTCTCAAAATGATGAGACGGTTATTTTGGAAATCACTGATAATGGCCCAGGAATCAAGCAAGAAGTGTTAGAACAGTTGGGAACGCCGTTCTTTACGACGAAAGATCAAGGAACTGGTCTTGGATTAGCCATTTGTTACAGTATTGCTTCACGCCATTCAGCTCATATCGATATTCAAACAAGTGAAAAAGGTACATCCTTTCTTATCTCATTTCAGTTAACAAATGATAAAGTAGTGAAAGTTAGTAATTAACTCTTATTATGTTTCACTTTGTAGTAAAATGGGTATTAAACCAGAAACACCTTTTGTATAGGAGGTAAAATGAATGGTTGGAGATGTGAAATATCCAAAATTACGACGCTCGATCGAAAAGAAATTAACGAGAAAAACAGATGACAATGAAAGGCTGTTTATGAAATGGATGATACAAAAGTCAAATAAAATTAGAAACATTAATCCTAAAACATAAAATGATTCATTTCCTGAAAATGCCCATAAATTTCTCATCATAATTCGCTTCAATAAAACGAATAATAAGTAAGAAAAAGGAGGGGTTTATGTTGGCAAACAAAAAGGAAAAGAATTCCGTAAAGTCGTCTGAGGAAGTTGCAGAAAATTCATATCAGCCTTCTGATTATAAAAGTTCAGAAGAAGTTGAGCAGGGATTAGCAATGACGCATGAACAAGTAAGTGATTCCTATGTAGAAGGTACGATTGACGGTCAAATTGATAACTATGAAGGACAAGACATCGATCTTCCTAAAGATGGTTATGAGAAAGATGTTTTTAAAGAAAAGTAAAACTCCAAAGAAGGTGTGCCAAATGGTCAAGTTAAGACTTATTGGCACACCTTTTTACTATTGTTTCTATTTAAAAATTTTTCTTATTGCTTTTCCAGACGCTCGACCTGTAATACGTCGACCTATTCTCTTTCCGACTGTTCCTTTTCTGACAGCGTCTATGTCGTTCCAAATCCGCAAAACTTTATAGATGGTAGACTTGAGACTCAATTCCCATTCCTCCTTACGATTTCTTCTAAGTAGTGTATCACAGCAACAGGTGAATTACTTATAAAAAAAGAACTAGTTATTTAAGAATAAGAATCATCAATTGTGTAACAGTAAGAAGGAATAGATGTTTAGGAGGGATTCTTGATGTTTAGAAAGTCGAAACCATCCGCATCACGTTATATGGCAACTTCGATCGTTGGTGGAGCAATTGGGGCAGCGAGCGTTCTGTTTATGAATAGTGAGCGTGGACAAATGTTAAGAAAAGACCTGAGTAATAAAGTGAATCAAAACGAGGGAATGGTTTCGAATACGTTACTGGAATTAGGAAAAGAATGGGCTAATTTTGGTGATGTCGTTGATTCTAGATCTGAAACATCACAAGATCAAGAAGGAAAATATACGAGTGACGAAGAGAGCAAACAATAAAAATGAAAGAGAAAAGCAGCTATATGATCATATAGTTGCTTTTTCTCAATGGTTGGACAAAGAATTTGACGATTATACATATTGTTTTCTGTACCATCTTGTCCTAGCTATGATAAAATACTACTTGAAAAAGGTGGGATTTAGATGGAGATAGATAGTTGGAGATGGGATGTTTTTGTACGCTCATTAGAACGGTTAGAATGGACTGACATTGGTATTGCAGTAGCCATTTTTTCTGTTTTTCTATTGTTTCGAAAAATATTTACAAAATATATCTTTAAACTCGTTTTAGCTACATTCCGTAAAACACCAACGGAATTATTTACAAATATTTTACTGTCATTTGAAAAGCCACTTCGAGCTTTTTGGATTGTTCTTGGTACATATTTAGCTTTAGTATACTTGCCTTTTCATTTTACAACAATTGAATTTGTTGAACATCTTTATCGATCGATAATCATTATTTTGATTGGCTGGGGCTTGTATAATTACACGTCTGAATATTCAATGGGTTTAATTAAATTGGCTCGAAATGTCGATATAGATGAGCACAGCATGCTGGTTCCTTTTGTATCTAAAATTTTACGTTTTGCGATCATTGCACTCATCATTGTTGTTGTCGCAAGCGAGTGGGGCTATGAAATTAGCGGATTTATTGCTGGTTTAGGATTAGGTGGTCTCGCCTTTGCTTTAGCTGCGCAAGATACAATTGGGAATTTCTTTGGTGGAGTGATCATTATAACAGAGAAGCCTTTTTCAAAAGGCGATTGGATACAAACACCATCTGTTGAAGGGGTAGTAGAAGATATTAACTTCCGTAGTACACAAATACGAACTTTTTCTGATTCAATTGTAACCATTCCGAATTCGACGTTAGCAAATGAACCAATTACAAACTGGTCAGAGATGGGGAAACGTCGTGTGTCATTTTCCCTTGGTGTAACGTACTCCACACCTAAGGATAAGGTAGAGCGTTGTGCAAGAAGGATCGAATCGGTGCTTCGATCTCATGACGAAGTTGATCAAGATTTAATTATGGTTCGATTCAGTGAGTTTAACAATTCAAGCTTAGATATTTTTGTATACTTCTTTACAAAAACAATTGTATGGGCGGAATGGTTTCGTATTAAAGAAGAAATTAATTTTGAAATTTTGAAGATTTTAGAAGAGGAAAATGTTTCTGTTGCATTTCCAAGCAGAAGTATTTATATGGAAAATAATGAAGTTACGACTGAAAATATGCAAACAATGATGAAAGAGAGCTCAAGCGAAAGCTAAGCTCTCTTTTGTCGTTTCATAAATAATAACAAAGGTTTTGTTGCAAGATAACAAGGAGAGAAGTGTTTGAAAGGAGGGGGAAAAGATGAAAAATCTTACAGTTACTTACAAGATCTCTGTTGCTATAGCCCTTATTTTTGTTATTTGGGGAGCGTTATTTCCAGAACAACTAGGGAATATCATGGGAGTGGCACAAGCCTTTTTCTTAAATTCATTTGGTTGGTTTTACAACTTAGCTGCATCGTTTTTTCTTGTTTTTTCATTAATTCTAATCTTTAGCAAATATGGGAGAATTAAGTTAGGGAAAGATACGGATAAACCTGATTTTAACCGAGCAACGTGGTTTGCGATGTTGTTTAGTGCGGGAATGGGGATTGGGCTGTTGTTTTATGGTGTTTCTGAACCAGTATCTCACTATGCAGCACCTCCAACGGGTGAAGGAAGTACAGAGGCATCCGCTTTGCTTGCTCTTAGATACACGTATTTACATTGGGGGTTTCATGCTTGGGCCATCTATGCCGTGGTTGCGTTAGCATTAGCCTATTTTAAATTTCGTAAAGATGCACCAGGTTTAATGAGTGCAACACTCCAGCCAATTCTAGGTGATCGTGTGAAAGGGCCTATTGGATATACCATTGATATTATTTCTGTATTTGCAACTATATTTGGGGTCTGTGCCTCCCTTGGATTGGGCGCTCAACAAATTAATGCAGGGCTTGGCTATTTAATCGGAATCCCTGTTAACTTTACGGTTCAATTAATTATTATCTTAATTATTACGGTTTTGTTTATTTTATCGGCAAGTACAGGAATCAAACGTGGGATTAAATATTTAAGTAATACGAATATGGTCTTAGCTACACTTTTACTTATTGCAATGGTAATTCTAGGACCAACTTTATTTTTATTAAATTTATTTACTCATACACTAGGGGAATATATTCAAAATTTGCCACAAATGGGGTTGCGGATTTTTCCTTTCGATGAACAAAGAGCAGCTTGGACGCAAGGATGGACCATTTTTTATTGGGCATGGTGGATTTCATGGTCGCCTTTTGTTGGGATGTTTATTGCTAGAGTTTCTAAAGGGCGTACCATTCGTGAGTTTACGATTGCAGTGTTAGTCGTTCCTACCCTTGTTTGTGCTTTTTGGTTCTGTGTATTTGGTGGCACGGGAATCAACCTTGATCTTCTACAAGGAATTGATGTAGCAGGTCAAAGCTTAGAAACAGGGTTGTTTTTCGTTTATGAGCATTTACCTTTTGGAGGCTTTTTGTCAGTCATAACCGTTTTATTAATTACGACATTTTTTATAACATCGGCAGATTCAGCTACATTTGTTTTAGGGATGCAAACGACAGAAGGAGATATAGATCCAGCTAATTGGATTAAAATTTCTTGGGGGTTAATCCTTTCTGCATCCGCCATTGTGTTAATGGCATCTGGAGGCCTACAAGCCCTTCAAACTGCCATTATTGTAAGTGCTTTTCCATTAACCATTGTCCTTCTAGTGATGAGTGTAGGCATTTTAAAAACGTTCAAAATGGAAGTTGCAGGATTTAGAAAGCCACGTAAAGAAAGGTGAAAAATAGAAAAACAATTAACTTTTTTCGTTTCATGGAGGAATGACTTTCTTATTTTCTTTTTAAGAAGATAAGAGAAGAGTCATTCCTTTTTTTATTTTACATATAGTTAATATGGTTAAGTTATTTCTTATTCGTCAAGGCTCTAAATAGTAGATGATGAAAGTGGGTGATTGCTTGAGAATGGTATGGCTCTGCTTACTAGTATTGGTGTTAGTAAGTTGCGGACAAGTATCGGGTGAGCAACTGAAGTCGGAAGATGATACGCAACTTTCTACAGAAGCTATGAGTAGCTCTTTTTTAACATTTAGCTGGATTGAAAAAGGTTATAATGGTATTTTTTCTCCCATTGATGTGAAGGTCGATCAAAGTGCTGAAGAAATAATTGAACAGTTCGGTGAACCTAGTATAAAAGGGAATTATGAAGGCGGTGAGTTCTGGGAGTATAAAGAAGCTACTTTTTTTATTAGTCCGGATACAAATCGAAGTGTTGCGATTGCCATTGATATACAAACGCATCAAATCTCAAGTGATGAAATGAGAAGACAGCTAGGAACACCAGATCAAAGTGAGATGAACGAAATGGATGGATATTGGATGTTTATTTATGATTTAGATGAGTATCATCTCATGTTTGAGGCAGAATCAGAAGAAGGATTGTTGTCCTACGCTTGGTTACGAAAACAATAATAATTAGGCGTTATGTAATACGTTTCCAAAAAAGCTAATGAAGAAGGTATTTTCTAACCTTCTCATTAGCTTTTTTTATAGGAACTCACAAATAGGCAAAAGAAAATTTAGAAAAATAGAAAAAAGTGGTTGCGGAAACCACTTAACTGTTATATTATAACATCATAAGTTACAAACTGTATTAATACAGAAGGTGGAAGGGGGAGATTGATTGTGAGTCAAGAAACAAAGCAAGGATTACGATTAGCTGGTCCAGAGGATCAAAGTAGTAAAGAAATTTTAACTCCGCAAGCTTTAGCTTTTGTAGAAGGCTTATGTCGATCATTTGAAAAACGTAGGAAGGAATTATTAAAACGAAGAGTAACTAGGCAAGAGGAAATCGACAAAGGGTTGATGCCAAACTTTCTCGAATCTACAGAGCACATTAGAGAAAGTGATTGGACGATCAATCCGCTACCAAAAGATTTACAAGATCGTCGAGTAGAAATAACAGGACCAGTTGAGCGAAAAATGGTTATTAATGCTTTAAACTCAGGTGCGCATGTTTTTATGGCTGACTTTGAAGACGCTAATGCTCCAACTTGGAAAAATACAATACAAGGACAAGTGAACTTACGAGATGCGATACGAAGAACCATATCTTTCGAAAATGAAAAAACTGGGAAACGATATGTTCTAGGCAAGGAGACAGCAACATTAGTAGTTAGGCCACGTGGGTGGCATCTAGTAGAAAAAAATATTTTATTAGATGGAGAACCTGTTTCTGCAAGTCTGGTAGATTTTGGTCTATACATGTATCACAATGCAGCAGAGCTACTCAAGAGAGGAACAGGACCTTACTTTTATTTACCAAAAATGGAAAGTCACCTTGAAGCTCGATTATGGAATGATGTCTTTATTTGGGCGCAGCAACAACTAGCTATCCCAAGAGGGACGATAAAAGCAACGGTTTTGATTGAAACCATTCTAGCATCCTTTGAAATGGATGAAATATTGTATGAGCTTCGTGAGCATTCAGCAGGTTTGAACTGTGGACGTTGGGATTATATATTTAGCTATTTAAAACGCTTCCGCAATCATCCTGATGTTATCCTACCTGACCGTGGTCAAGTAACGATGACGACACCATTTATGAGGGCCTATTCACTATTAACCATTAAAACTTGTCACCGAAGAAATGCCCCAGCTATTGGAGGGATGGCAGCTCAAATTCCAGTGAAAAACGATGAGCAAAAAAATGCTGAGGCATTTGAAAAAGTTCGGCTCGACAAAGAGAGGGAAGCTCGTGATGGCCATGATGGAACGTGGGTAGCTCACCCGGCTTTAGTACCGGTAGCGAAAGAAGTGTTCAATCAATACATGCCAACACCTAATCAAATACACAAAAAGAGAGAAGATATTAAAGTTACGGCAGACGAATTAATCGAAGTACCTATAGGGTCAATTACAGAAGAAGGTCTTCGAATAAATATTAGCGTAGGAATACAGTATATTGAATCTTGGTTGAATGGAAATGGAGCCGCACCTATTCGTAGTTTAATGGAAGATGCAGCTACAGCTGAAATTTCTCGGGCTCAAGTTTGGCAATGGATTAGGCACCCAAAGGGGGTTTTGGAAAACGGAATTGATATTACGCTAGGCCTTGTTAAACAAATCATTGATGAAGAAATGGAGGCGTTGCAATTACAGTTAGGAAAAGAGAGGTTTAATCGTGGAAGGTTTGTTGAAGCAACCAATCTGTTTACTATATTAATCGAACAAGACAAATTTGAAGAGTTTTTAACGTTACCTGGATATCAACTATTACATTAATAAAAAAATATGAGAATAGGAGCGATGAAAATGAATACTGAATCAAGACAAATGGAGATTAGACAATTAGAGAAAAAGTGGGCAGACGATATAAGGTGGAATGGGATCGAAAGACCGTATTCAGCTGACGATGTTATTCGTTTAAGGGGTTCTGTACAGGTGGAACATACTCTTGCTAAAAGAGGGGCAGAAAAGCTGTGGAAGTTAATAAACGAAGAAGATTATGTGAATGCATTAGGAGCGTTAACTGGAAATCAAGCTGTTCAACAAGTGAAAGCAGGCTTAAAAGCAATTTACCTGAGTGGCTGGCAAGTTGCAGCTGATGCCAACCTTGCTGGTCAAATGTATCCGGACCAAAGCTTGTATCCAGCCAATAGTGTTCCTAGTGTGGTAAAGCGAATCAATCAAGCCTTACAAAGGGCTGACCAAATCCAACATATGGAAGGTGAGGGTGATATTGATTATTTTGCGCCGATTGTCGCAGATGCCGAAGCGGGTTTTGGTGGTCAATTAAATGTGTTTGAGTTGATGAAAGGAATGATTGAATCTGGCGCAGCTGGAGTACATTTTGAAGATCAACTTGCATCGGAGAAAAAATGTGGTCATTTAGGTGGAAAGGTGTTAATTCCGACTCAAACAGCTATTCGAAACTTAACAGCTGCAAGGCTAGCAGCGGATGTAAGTGGAGTTCCGACGATCATTATTGCTCGAACGGATGCTGATGCAGCTGATCTAATTACAAGTGATATCGATCCAGCAGATCAACCTTTTATCACGGGTGAACGCACACCTGAAGGATTTTATCGTACAAATGCTGGAATTGATCAAGCGATTGCCAGAGGTTTGGCTTATGCACCATATGCCGATTTAATTTGGTGCGAAACTTCTAAGCCATCATTAGAAGAGGCTAGACAATTTGCTGAAGCGATTCATGAGAAATTCCCTGGAAAAATGCTAGCGTATAACTGTTCGCCTTCATTTAACTGGGAAGCAAACCTCGACAAAGAAACCATTGAAACGTATCAAGTAGAATTAGGCAAAATGGGTTATAAATTTCAGTTCGTTACACTTGCAGGATTCCATGCTCTTAATCATAGCATGTTTGAGCTTGCACAAGGATATAAAAACCGCGGTATGGGTGCTTATTCGGAATTGCAACAGGCTGAGTTTGCAAGTGAGGCGAAGGGATATACAGCCACGCGTCATCAGCGTGAAGTCGGAACAGGTTATTTTGATGAAATTTCTCAAGTGGTATCGGGGGGAACATCATCTACCACTGCTTTAAAAGGCTCTACGGAGGAAGCGCAGTTTCAAAAGCAAGGATAACTGGATGTTTTTGATAACAGACTCTACATTTATTTGTAGAGTCTGTTATATTACAGGTGGATAAAATAAAAAATTGATACAACACAATTGAACTCTGTCGATTTATTGAAATACTTCGGTGTTTTCCAAGATTCTTGCCGGGGAAATACTTATAAGCTCTATTCAACTCGAACGAATGAGGAGTATAATAAAACAATACATATTTTAGGTGTTTAGAGTTGGAGAGGGTCGTATGGAGATTTTTATACAAGTGGTGTTACCTGTTTTTTTTGTTTTTATCATTGGATTCACAGTCCAGAAGTGGAAAAAAATTGATATAAAGCCTGTATCAACTGTTGCAATCTATATTATGACGCCATGTTTAGTTTTTCGGACATTTTATAGTTCAAATCTAGATATTCAATCATTTTATATGGTCATTTTTTCTATTATTCTACTAATGAGTCTTATTATTATAAATAAGGTTTATGCGAAAATCATGAATTATAATCAATCGATGGAAAGTGGAATGATTCTTTCAACTGCTTTTATGAACGCAGGGAATTACGGGGCCCCTATTATCTTGTTTGCATACGGGGAGCAAGCCTTCGCTTATGCTGTTATGTTCCTAGTGTTACAATCGATTATTATGAATTGTTTCGGTGTCTATTATGCTGCTAAAGGAAAAGCTGGGTTTGGGGTTGCAGTGAAAGAAGTCTTTAAAATGCCGGCAACATATGCTGTTGTAGTAGGGCTTTTTTTAAAGTTGACTTCAATTTCTTTGCCCGACAACCTTTTAGTAACGGTGGATATTATTGCTGAAGCAGCCATTCCAACAGTTATGATTATTTTAGGCATGCAGTTAGCTAGAATTCCGTGGGGTGGTTTTGAATGGGGCAAGGTTATCTATTCAACTGTTATTCGGTTGCTTCTCTCTCCGGCTATTGCATACGGGATCACCCTTTTACTACCAATGGATCCTCTAATGGCCAAAGTATTAATTGTTTCAGCTGCGATGCCTTCTGCCGCAACGATAGTCATGTATGCTGTTCAATTTGATGCGCATCCTAAACTTGTGTCAAGTGTTACATTAGTTTCTACAATTATTAGCGTGATAACATTAACCTTGTTGTTGATTATATTAGGGTAAAGATTTGTCGGAAAAGAAGTCTTTTATCATTGCTTTTTTTGTTTGGAATCTTTATCATAATGAAGAGATTGTTTTAAATAGTAGGAGGCATAAAAAATGAAAATGATGGATGCAAATGAGATTATTCAGTTTATCTCTAAAAGTGAGAAGAAGACACCAGTAAAAGTACATATTAAAGGTGATTTAGAAGGCTTAAATTTTGGAGCTGATACAAAAGCATTTATTACAGGTTCAGTTGGTGTTTTATTCGGTGAGTGGAGTGCGATCGAACCAGTTTTAAAAGAAAATGAAGCGAAAATTGAGGACTACGTTGTTGAAAACGACCGTCGTAATTCGGCGATTCCACTACTTGATATGAAGAACATTCAAGCTCGTATTGAGCCAGGTGCTGTTATTCGTGATCAAGTGGAAATTGGTAATAACGCCGTAATTATGATGGGAGCAAGCATTAACATTGGTTCTGTCATTGGAGAAGGTACAATGATTGACATGAATGTAGTGTTAGGAGGACGTGCAACAGTAGGGAAGAACTGTCACATCGGTGCTGGTTCCGTTTTAGCTGGAGTTATTGAGCCACCTTCTGCTAAGCCTGTAGTTGTTGAAGATGATGTAGTTGTTGGAGCAAATTGTGTTATTTTAGAAGGTGTAACGGTTGGAAAAGGAGCAGTTGTAGCAGCTGGAGCGATTGTTACGGAAGATGTTCCTCCTAACACGGTTGTTGCTGGGACACCAGCACGTGTGATTAAAGAAATTGATGAGAAGACAAAAGGAAAAACAGAAATTAAGCAAGAACTTCGTCGATTAAATGAAGATAGATAAATGAGTGGACAAGCAGCTTTGTTGTTAGGAACTTTCCTTTCAGCAAAGCTCTTTCCGTACTTAGAGCGAAAGGGGATCCGAACGTGTCGAATTGGATTGAACGTGACAAAGAAGTCATTATGTCTACATATGGGCGTCTCCCGATCGTTATCGATCGCGGAGAGGGAAACTATTTATATGATGAAAATGGGAAGAAGTATTTAGATTTGTTTACCGGATTAGCTGTAAATATTTTAGGGCATTCTCACCCTATTGTTGCCAAAGCACTAGAAGAGCAAGCTTCTAAATTCCTTCATGTTTCAAATTATTTCTATAACAAACCAGCAATAACTCTTGCAGAAAAGTTAATCAACCATTCAATAAAAGGAAAGGTGTTTTTCGCTAACTCAGGGGCCGAAGCGACTGAAGCAGCTTTGAAACTTATTCATAAATGGTCAAAAGAACAAAAAGAAGAACGTTCAGGTGTTGTCGTATTAGAGAAAAGTTTTCATGGGAGAACCCTTGGAGCTTTGAAGTTAACAAGGCAAAAAGGAGTTTATCAAGATTTTCCTGTAACTGACACACCAGTATACGAAGTTGAACCACATAATGTTCAGGCTTTAAAGGACCTATACGAAACAAAAAAACCAGCAGCGATCATTTTAGAACCTATTTTAGGATCAGGTGGAATTGTGACGCTAGAAGAAGAGTATTTACAAAGCGTTTCTAAACTTTGTAAAGAATATGGTGTTCTTTGCTGTATGGACGAGATCCAAACAGGGGTTGGACGGACAGGGGCATTTTTTGCTTATCAACACGCACAGATTAAACCAGATGTGATTTTATTTGCAAAAGGAATTGGGGGAGGTCTTCCACTTGGAGGGATTATTGTAGCGGAGCAATATTCTCATTTATTTAAGCCTGGTGACCATGGTACCACGTTTGGTCCCTCTCCATTAAGTGCAGCATTAGGAAATGCAGTGATTGATGTATTAATGGAAAAAGAACAGCTTAGAGCAGGGACTCAAATTGCTGACCAATTGCATAAGGCTGTAAAAGAGTTACAACGTAAATTTCCTGATGCGATTCTGGATGTTCGAGGCAAAGGAATGATGTTAGGTATTGTTATGAATCTAGAGGCCGCAGTAGTGAAAGAAATCCAACATCAGTTGCTAAATGAGGGAATTATGGTGGATGTAACTCAGCAGACCATTATTCGCTTATTACCACCTTTAACATTAACTAGTGAAGAGGTTCGAACTTTTATTGAAGCATTTGAAGAGAAACTACTTAGTAAGAGTAAGGTGGACTCTAATGTTATCAGTTGAGAAGTTGATACAGATTCGTCGTGATTTACATCGAATTCCTGAATTGGGTTATGAAGAGGTTAAAACACAGCACTATCTCTTACAGAAAATTGAAGAGCTGCCACAGGAATTTTTAACAATTGAAAAATGGAAGACAGGCATTTTAGTTCACGTCAAAGGGGAAAATTCATCGAAAACAATTGGATATCGGGCAGATATTGATGGATTACCTATTGTTGAACAAACTTCCTATACTGATTTTAGGTCTATTCATGAGGGATCCATGCATGCATGTGGACATGATTTTCACATGACAATTGCATTAGGAGTACTGTCACACTTTGCCTACCAACAGCCAAAGTATAATCAGTTGTTTATTTTCCAACCAGCAGAAGAAGGACCAGGTGGAGCAAAACCAATGTTAGAAGCAGAGGTGTTTCAGAAGTGGAAACCTGATCAAATGATAGCTCTACACATTGCACCCGAACTTCCTGTTGGAACGATAGCGACAAAAACCGGAATGCTATTTGCGAATACATCCGAACTGTTTGTATCGTTAAAGGGGAAAGGGGGGCATGCAGCTTATCCTCACACGGCTAATGATATGGTTGTTGCTGCAAGTCATCTTGTTACCCAATTGCAAACAATTGTAGCAAGGAATGTCAATCCGTTAGATGCGGGGGTCGTTACGATTGGAGTAATTAAAGGTGGGACAAAACAGAATATTATAGCTGAGTCAGCTGTAATTGAAGGAACCATTCGGACGCGTTCAATTGAAACGATGAACCTAATCAAAAAACGAATTGAAGCATTAACGAAAGGGATAGAAGTGGGGTTTGATTGTGCCATTTCTATTGATTACGGATCAAACTATTGTCAGGTTTATAATCATGAGGAAGTGACTCTTGATTTTATTGAATTTTTACAAAAGCAAGAGTCAGTAAACTTTGTTCAAAGTGATGAAGCTATGACAGGAGAAGACTTTGGTTATTTCTTAGAAGAAATACCTGGCTTTATGTTTTGGCTTGGGGTAGACAGCAAGTACGGTTTGCATGATGCAAGACTTGAGCCGGACGAGAAGGCTATATCTTTTGCTGTCGAAACGCTTATAGACTATTTACAAAGGTAAATCAAAAAGCTCTTATCTGTCTCTTGATGATAAGAGCTTTTTTGGGCCTTGAACTAGAAAAAAATGAAATTTCGTGCATAGTTACCAATATATTGGGAAGTTTAAGTATTGCAATGTAGTAAACATTTAATTAGTGGAGGTACGAAAATATGCCGAAAATTGGTGTGGAACAGTCGCTTACAGACGTACAACAAGAGTTACAATCAAAGGGTTATGATGTTGTGCAGTTAAAACAAGAACAGGATGCTCAAGGTTGTGACTGTTGTGTCATTACAGGTCAAGATCAAAACGTAATGGGGATTCAAGATGCTGCCATTCAAGGGTCAGTCATCAATGCACACGGAATGACAGCTCAGCAAGTTTGCCAAGTAGTTGAGGAAAAAATGGGTCATCAACAATAAAAGGAAGGGAGGCTGATGTTATCATCAGCCTCCCTTATTTCTGGAGTTTAAACTTTGACTACTGTTCTTTCTTCTCAATAAAAACTTGATGTGGAAAAGGAATTTCAATATTATTAGCATCAAGTGCTTCTTTTAACACTTTTCGTAGTTTTCTTTCAACGGCCCATTGTTCCATGTTTTCTGTCTTGGCAATAATGCGAATGACTACATCTGAATCACCTAGACCTTGTACACCGACAACATTAGGACCTTCTTTAATTGTGTCGTCTTCTGTTGCTATTTTATCACAAGCAGCTTGAAGAACAGCCATCGCTTCATCAATGTTGTCATTATACGAAATGCTCATATCAACAAGTGCTCTCATATTGCCACGTGAATGGTTGCTTACATTGCTAATTCCTCTATTAGGAATATAATGCAGAGTTCCATCGAACCCTCTAATTTGGACATTACGTAATCCTACTTCTTCAACTATACCGTCAACACCACCGGCAGTGACATAATCACCTACGTCTATTTGTTTCTCTAATAAGATAAAAAAACCGGTAACGACGTCGCTGACCAACCCTTGTGCACCGAAACCGATTGCTAGTCCAACCACACCAGCACCAGCGATTAATCCAGTGGCATCAAGTCCAAAAATACTAATTAAAATCGTAATAAATACAAATATAAGTACATATGAAAAGGCATTAACAGATAATTTCTCCAATGTCTTTACACGACCAACAGACATCCCCTTTTGAGATTCCATTTTTGAAAAACTACCTTGTATCACTCTTTTCCCAATTGAACGTGCGATCAAAAATGCCAATATGGCTAATACGATTTGACCGATAATTGTAACCAACCCAACAAGAAATGTCCCTTCTGTAAGCTGGTTAAGCCATTGTTCCATCTTATCACTCCTAAACATTATATGTCTCTATCAAAGCTATTCCCGGTTTCTCTTTCTTTCAAACAACTATTGATAGTAAAAAAACATCGTAGCATAAAAAAACATCCTACTCAAATTAGCAGAATTGATAGGGACTATAGTAGTAATTCGCCCGATGTGGTAAAAGATGGTATAATTATTTTAGGAAGTTGGTTACAAGCGCTGACGGTGGGCATACTATAAATGGTGTGATGTAAAAGAAGCTAACATTCTAAATTGTATCTATTCTTAAATAATATTGACTAGTAAAAATGCTTCTTTTATAATTACGGCTATATAGGAAAATACTTTGTTAACGGAGGTTTTACATATGACAGACAAGCGTATGGTTGCCAAACAAGCTCCTCGTTTTGAAATGGATGCAGTGATGCCAAACAAAGAATTTGCAAAAGTAAGTTTAGAAGAAAATATGAAGAATGATAAGTGGACGGTTCTTTATTTCTATCCAATGGACTTCACTTTTGTATGTCCTACAGAAATTACTTCTCTAAGTGATCGATATGACGAGTTTGAAGACTTAGATGCAGAAGTGATTGGTGTTTCAACTGATACGATTCATACTCACAAAGCATGGATCAATACACCGCGTGATGAAAATGGTCTTGGTGACTTAAGTTATCCACTTGCAGCGGATACAAATCACGTCGTTTCTCGTGAATATGGGGTGCTTATAGAAGAAGAAGGGGTAGCGCTTCGGGGACTCTTTATTATTAGCCCAGAAGGCGAATTAATGTACTCTGTTGTTAATCATAATAATATTGGTCGAGATGTAGACGAAACACTTCGTGTACTTCAAGCACTTCAAACGGGTGGTCTTTGTCCTGCTAACTGGAAACCTGGCCAAAAAACATTAAACGTGTAACAGATAAGCGAAAAGGTCTAGCAGTAATGTTAGGCCTTTTTTATTCTAATAGAATGTAAAAAACTTTAAGGAGGAATTCCGATGGCGTTAAAACTAAGATCTCAAATGCCAGAATTAGATGGTGCGACAACTTGGTTAAACAAAGAAGTATCTAAAAATGATCTGCTAGGGGGTAAGCCAACTTTATTTCATTTCTGGTCGATTAGTTGTGGGTTGTGTAAAGAAGCTATGCCGAGCGTAAATGAATTCCGTGAATTATATAAAGATCAGCTACATGTAGTAGCGGTCCATATGCCTCGTTCTGAGAAAGATTTAGATCTAGAAGAAATCAAAACAGTTGCAGAAGAACATGGCATCACACAGCCAATCATTGTAGATAATCAACATAAGATAACGGATGCGTTTGAAAATGAATATGTTCCAGCTTATTATGTTTTTGACGAAGAAGGACAACTGCGGCACTTTCAAGCCGGTGGTGGTGGTATGAAAATGCTAACGAAACGTGTAAATCGTGTGTTAGGTATTAAAGAATAAGTCTAGTGTGCGGGTATCTCTTAAGAGGAATGTAATCTTAGGGATACCCTTTTTGTTTAGACAATACATCACAATGGCCCACCTCGACATATATATACAGTGAGGTGATTTCCATGAACATAATTGATAAGAGAAACTCGCTTGCTTCAAACCGATCAAGATCATATCGGAGAAGAGCGAGAAGCGCTATCCGAAATATCGCTATCCATCATAGTGCAACAACTTCAGGAAGTGCTGAAGCGTTTGCGAGGTATCATGTGAATGAACTAGGTTGGCCTGGTATTGGTTATCACTATGTTGTTGGCAGAGATGGTTCTATTAGTCGCTGTCATGATTTAGAAGTTGTCAGTTATCATGTCGGAAATAGCAATGGTCATGCGGTGGGGATCTGTATGGTCGGAGATTTTAGATCTCAATCATTGCCTGATGCTCAGAGAAGAGCAACTCTAGATTTAACTAGATATTTAATGGATGAATTGAATATCCCAGTTGATAATGTTTGGGGACATATTGAGTTTCCTGGTTATTCATGGAAACCTTGTCCTTCTATTAGTATGCAAAGTTTTCGAAATTGGCTGCGTGATGAAGGAGCCACTAGAACAGGGCGCCCAACCCCTGCGCCTACCTATGTAGCTGGGGTAAGACAACGTTCTATTTTATCTCGTGGGGATCAAGGTGACGATATTCGAGCGCTTCAAGAACGATTAGATGAACTTGGGTTTCTTCCGGGCCCTATTGATGGAATTTTCGGACGTCAAACAGCGGATGCCGTGATGAGGTTTCAAAGATCAGCTTCTATCCTTGTTGATGGAATAGTTGGCCCGCAAACTCGGGAAGCACTTCGAGATTTTGAGCCTACAGCAGATCCGCCTGAACATGGATCGCCAACAGATGAACCGGATGAACGTGAAGAAATGTATCGCAGCGAAACTAGAAGGATGCTCAGATTTATTCAACCGATGATGCGAGGAGAAGATGTTCAAGAAGTTCAACAAAAAGTAGGAGCTACAGTTGACGGACTATTTGGTCCCGAAACAGAGGAACGAGTTAGGCAATTTCAAAGAACGGAACGAATAACGGTTGATGGAATAGTTGGGCCGCAAACATGGAGAGCTTTAGATCGAGTTGACGCGACCAATGGAGTTAGTTATCAGCGACTTTTGTCTGTGCAAACTCCATTTATAAGGGGAACTGATGTGAAGCAAGTCCAACAAGCGCTAGGTGTGACAGCCGATGGCATTTATGGACCATTGACAGCTCAAGCTGTTCGGAATTTTCAACGAGGTGAGTCTATTGCAGTTGATGGAATAGTTGGTCCACAAACATGGAGAAGACTTTTTAATTAATTTCAATAATGAAAGAGAACTGCAAATGTAGTTCTCTTTTTTTTGACCCTATGGTAGTTGGTGAATAGGAGGGAACGAGATGTCTCATAGTAAGAAGAGATTTACATTGTATAGAGGAGGATGAGCATGACATGAGACATCGTTTTTGGATTGGACTTTGCATCGCTGTTGTTGTGATAGCAGCATACTTGGGATTGTATTATTGGGAACCAAGTTACGCTGTTAATCCTTCAGGAGAAGGCTCTCTCAATCATCCAATTGACCATGAAATGAATGATATATATGGTTATGACATTTGGGGTTTATCTGTTTCAGTGAATGAAGCGAATGAAATAAAAAGAGATCGTGAAGGAGAGGACATGCTTTCACTCCATAACGGAGCCGTTATGGTTGACGAGAGTTTTGTACAAGAAGGAAGAGATTTATTTTTTGAGGAAACGTTTAACAATGAAGAATTCATTACTGATGTACTAGGCATTTTAGATGGACCTTTATCAGTCATAAATATCGGGAAAGCCGTCTTAAAAGCAAGAGGGGAAGGAACAGACAATTTAAAAGTGGAGTTAGCTGAAGACGCCATAATAGGTGGTCAAGAATTTAAAAAAGGTCAAATGATTGAAACGGGTTTAGATGTACCGAAAGGCGCTTTTGCACCACTCGGCATGCCAATGAAATTTAGTGGTGGACGATTAAAAGCAGGAATTTCTTGTGCAGCATGTCATGCTACAGTTGATCGTGAAACGGGAAAAATTATTGAGGGTGCACCGAATGCGAACTTTGACGCTGGACTGCTTATGGCACTTGCAACAAATTCTACCGCCTATTTTACAAATACGGACGTTGATTCAAAAAAAATTAAGTCCTTTATTCATGAGCAAGATTGGATGAAAGAGAAAGAGGTTGGAAAGGAAAATTTTATTGCTTTGCCAGATCCGGAAAAATTAGAAGAGGCAGTTGATCGTGCTTTGTTAGATTGGCCAAGAGGAAACTTTGACTCAACAATGGACTTAGAAAACAATCCAGCGCAAATACCGGATTCGTTTACGTTGGGAGATCATCCTTATGGATGGAATGGATTTGCTTCAATTGGTCCTTTTAAAGGGCTAACAGCGTTAAATAATAACGTCCATGCACAAAATTCAGACCTATTAGCGCAAGCGGATCAAAGTGATGAATTATTTGACATAGACAAAGAACGTTATATAGGAATTATGTTACAAAATGCACCCCATGATCATTATCGATATGATCATTCGCTAGAAGAGCTACCAAGTGAACTATTGGCGAGAGTGGATCATAACGAGACCGTATTTGGCTTTAATGATATGATTCGTCCACCCACCTATCCGAATATATCATTATTTACACCGAATGGAACGGTGATTGGTTCAGAAGGTCACACGGTTCTTGAAGAATTAAATGCAATTTCCGCTTACCAAAATGCGCTTAAACCGCCATCTGAAATTGCCACTTATACTGTGGTGGAAGCAAGAGGGAGAGATGTATTTGATCGAGCTGGTTGTATTAGTTGTCACGCTGGTACAGCACGAACGAACAACCGAATTATTCCAAACACGGAAATAAAGGCCGAGCCATCTAGAGCGAAGGCATTTGAAGATTCGATTAAACTGTTAGAAGAACCGTGGTTTTATACTTTAGACACCCCAATTCCAGTACCAGAGGACGCAGAAAAAGTGAAAATCCCTACTGGACATCTGGAACAGGATCAATTGGAATTAACACTTGCACTAGGAAATGAAGGAGGATACAAAGTAAAAGGCTTGGTTGGCTTGAAACACTCTGCCCCATATTTACATGATGGTGGTGTAGCGGTAGGAGAAAAACTCTCGCAGTTAGGTCTGACTGGTACACTTGATAAAGGTATTATGCCTGACTCGTATAACAGCTTGAAAGCTCTCATTGATCGGAAGTTACGCGAAAAAGTTATAAAAGCAAATAAAACATCTACCTCCTTACAAGGGGCACATGTAACTGGAGAAGGACATGAGCATTGGGTAGATGACCAAAGTGGTTTCTCTAAAGAAGAGCAAGATGCGCTTATTCAATATTTGCTGTCTATTGATTTAGAAAAAGAAAAACGTGCAGAAAAAGAGAAATAAATCAATCTAGATGCAAAAGAAAAGAGGATGACATTGGTGTCATCCTCTTTTTGTTACACTTCCATAATAATTGGCAAAATCATTGGTTTACGTTTTGTCCGTTCATATAAGAATGGTCCTAGCAAATCAGTAATTTCATTCTTTATTTCCGACCACTGTGTTGTTTTACGCTCCATTACTTCATCAAGGTGAGAAGCAAGTAGCTTTTGTGCTTCGTGAATTAAATCACTTGATTCTCTCATATAGACAAATCCACGAGAGATAAGGTCAGGGCCAGCTGTTACTTTAAACTCTTTCATATTTAAACTAACAACAACTACTACTAACCCTTCTTCCGAAAGTATTCTTCGATCTCTTAAAACAATGTTTCCGATATCGCCAATGCCATTGCCATCGACGTACACGGAACCTGAAGGAACTTTCCCGACTACGCCGGCTTCCTCAGGGTGAAGGGCGAGAACATCGCCGTTATCCATTATGAAGCTATTTTCTTTCGGAATTCCACAATCCTCAGCTAGCTTCATATGCATTTTTAACATTCGATATTCACCATGAATTGGCATGAAATATTGTGGTTTCATTAAACGTAACATTAATTTTTGTTCTTCTTGACCACCGTGTCCTGATGTATGAATGTCATTTAAAGACCCGTGAATCACATCTGCTCCTGCACGGTATAATTGATTAATGGTTTTGCTAACGCTTAGCGTATTTCCTGGAATAGGTGAAGAAGAGAATACCACTGTATCACCAGGAATAATTTGAATTTGACGATGAGTTCCATTGGCAATTCTCGAAAGGGCTGCCATTGGTTCTCCTTGGCTACCTGTACACAGAATAGTTACTTGATTATCAGGTAGTTTATTTAATTGTGATGGTTCAATAAAAGTACTTTTCGGTGCGTTAATATAGCCTAATTCTTGTCCAATCGTTAACGCATTCTCCATACTGCGACCAAATACGGCCACTTTTCTCCCTTGGTGAACAGCAGCTTCCACTACTTGCTGTAGGCGGTGGATATTAGAAGCAAATGTTGCAAAAATTATTCGCCCATCTACTTTTCTGAAGATGTTGCTAATACTTTCACCAACTTTTCGTTCAGACATCGTGAATTCTGGAATTTCACTATTGGTGCTATCTGATAATAGACAAAGGACACCTTCTTCACCAATTTTGGCCATTTTTGTTAAGTTAGCTGGCTCTCCGACTGGTGTGAAGTCAAACTTGAAATCTCCTGTATGAACGACATTTCCAGGTGGTGTTTTAACAACAATTCCATATGCATCAGGAATACTATGAGTTGTACGGAAAAAGGTTACCGATGTTTTGGTGAATTTAACGACCTGATCTTCATGAATTTCATGAAGCTTCGTTTTTCTTAGAAGTCCATGTTCTTCTAACTTTCCTTTTAATAAACCTAGTGCTAGTTTTCCACCGTATATAGGAATATTAACAGCTCTAAGTAAATAAGGAATGCCTCCAATATGGTCTTCATGTCCATGTGTAATGAATAGACCTTTGATTTTATCCTCATTTTTAACTAAATACGTGTAGTCTGGAATTACGTAATCGATACCGAGAAGCTCGTCCTCTGGAAACTTAATCCCGGCATCAATCAAAATAATTTCATCTTGAAATTGAACTGCGTACGTATTCTTTCCAATTTCTCCTAGACCACCTAGGGCAAATACAGCAGTTTGGTTGTTTTTAACTTGTTTCATAAATTAAAGAGTCTCCACTTTGAAATCTTCATTTTGTTGCTCATATTCAAGGTATGCTCCAGAGACTGGTGTCACAAATTCAATATTATACTTTCGTTCCACTAGCTTTTTACGAACGTCTGCCTCGTTTTCGCCTTCAACAAAAATAGTTTCAGTAAATTCACGAACTGGTACTTGATTAAAATTCTTTTGAAAAAATACTTTAAATAACATGTTACTACCTCTCCTTACCATTGGTTATATTTTCATTATAAAGCAAATGTCTCCTCATTTCATGTTATTTATTTCCGGCTGTTTTTTTGACATAACATAACAGTCCATTCTTTACGATAAACCTCTTGATTAAACCTCTATTAAACGGCTTTTTGGGAGTAGGTTTTTGCATCCTTTAACAATTCGTTTTCTCCATCTACGTAACATTGTTTGTTCACGCTCCTTTTAATTGTAACATTATCCAATTGGTGAGGGTTTTGTATGTATCAATAGTATGTGTTTCTTCATGTTCTCCTGCTCAAGGTAAAAACTGGATAAAAAAAATGATTCAATACCTGAGGATCCCAGGTATTGAATCATTTTATTATCCATTATTTGTTAATTCTTTTTTTAATTTATCTTGAAACCCTTCAATACGATCATAAAACATAATGCCGTTAAGGTGATCAAGTTCATGTTGGAAAACAATTGAGACTAAGCCTCGTAGACGTAATGTTACCTCTTCTCCGTCTAATGTTGTTGCCTTTACTGTTATCCGAGAATAACGAGGGACATCACCAGGAATATCACGATCAACTGATAGGCAACCTTCTCCGCCTTCTAAGTGTGTTTCCTCGACAGAATGACTAATTACTTTAGGGTTAAATAGGCCCATGCTATATAGTTGATCCTGCTCGTCAGTTACATGAACTGCAAACATTCTTTTTGAGACCCCAATTTGAGGGGCGGCAATTCCTACACCTGGTCTTAACTCGTACTTTTCTGCCATTTCAGGGTCTTGGCTGTTTATAACAAACTCAAGCATGTCTTCTAGGATCTTCTTATCTTCTTCACTTGCAGGAAGAGAGACTTCTTCAGCTATTTTTCTTAATACGGGATCGCCTTCTCTTACAACATCTTTCATGGTTAACATTATGTATCACTCCTTTTGCACTTACGTTTACTTTATGAAGAAATAAATGAAATATCAAGTAATATTATAACAAAAGAAGGAATAAGACGGTTTTGTCTTATTCCTTCTTACTTATTAACAATGTCCGAACTTAGAAGCTCCAACAATGATAAGCAGGATGAAAAGTACTACGATTAACGCGAAACCTCTTCCTGCACCAGGTGCGTAACTTGCTCCTGCAACTACTGGAGCACCATAACCATATCCACAAGGGTCAGTACATCCAAATCCTGCACCGTGTCCTGCACCATATCCGTATCCAAACATTTTGCATTCCTCCTTTTTTGTCTCGGCACCGCATTGGTTGCGATTCACTAACTACATTATGCAAACTGGGGGAAGATGGTTGGATGAATGCCTAGATTTTTTAATCATTTTGTAATTATTTTGGGGACAAGCTCATATTACCAAAAAGGGGCTCATATACTAGCGATAAAAGGGAAAGATTGTTAATTTATTGATAATGTCTTATTGTAGTTAAGTAGGATAGGGGGAGACAGATATTGGGTGTTAAGAGATGGGGATTGGGGCTTTTGGTCACTACTATGTTGCTTACAGGATGTGGAGAAAACCCGGCAGAATCCGTTTACCAGCACTTAGAAGCAGCAGTAGAACTAGAAATGCCTTTTGAGCAACAACAAGAACCTTTACAAAAAGCAGAATTGAGGGAAAATGAGCTTTTTGAACAAATTATATCACTTGGACTGAATGAGTTCGATCAAATTGTTGAGTTAGCAGATGAGGCAATTGCATCGATTAATGCAAGAGAATCCATGTTAGCACAAGAAAAAGAAAGCATTGAAGAAAGTTATCTAGAGTTTACTCAAATTGAAGAGAAGCGAGAGACCATTGAGGATGAAGAAATGGTAAATCTCTTGAACGAATTAGCAGAAACGATGAACAAGCGCTACGATTCTTATCAAAATTTATACGGTAGCTATGAAGAAGCCATTCAGTTAGATCAGCAATTATTTCAGATGTTACAAAAAGAGGATGTGACAATGGAATCGCTTCAGGAACAAATTAATCTTGTTAATGACATATATGAGAAAGTTAATAATCATAAAGAAAACTTTAATTCTTATACGGACGAATACAATTCCTTGAAACGCGAATTCTATGAAAAGGCTGAGCTTAACGTACAGTATGACTAGTACGTTAAGTTTTTTTTTGTTATCGATAAAAAAACGGATCTTCTGTACTAATATGGATTAGGATTATTATATAACAACTTTTTTTATCTTTTCTCTTAAAGTGTTTTATTTTTTTATTGAAATTAGATGAGCAAAAGGATTGACGTATTTTATTCAAGTGATGTAGACTTAATTTTGTGAGTTATGTTGTATCACTTCGATAGGAAATAGACTAATACAGATGATCATTCAAACATAGGAAAGACATAAAGGAACTCTCTGGTTAGTGTGACATGAGAATAGCTTGCATGATTTTTTGTTTCAAACTTCTTTCCAAAGGTTATGGATAACAAGAGTTTGGGTATCCTATGGGGGAGATTTGACAAAATACGATTTTTTTTTAATGATTCGTTATTTTTTTTATATGAAAGGAAGAGGTGAAGGTAGTGAGTACAAGAACGTTAGAACAAGTTGAAAATCAATTTGAAACTTTCCAGATCTTAAATGAAGAAGGCGAAGTTGTGAATGAAGCTGCTATGCCTGAATTAAGTGATGAGCAATTACAAGAAATGATGAGACGTATGGTTTATACCCGTATTTGGGATCAACGTGCCATCTCATTAAACCGCCAAGGTCGTCTTGGTTTCTACGCACCTGTAGCAGGACAAGAAGCTTCTATGTTAGGAAGTCAATTTGCTCTTGAAAAAGAGGATTGGATTTTACCAGGATACCGCGATATTCCTCAAATCGTGTTTCATGGTTTGCCGTTGCACCAAGCTTTCCTATGGTCGCGTGGACATTTTGCAGGAAGTCAGTTCCCTGATGGATTGAACATTTTATTCCCGCAAATTATCATTGGAGCTCAAATTATTCAAACGGCTGGGGTCGCATTAGGCCTTAAGCGTAAAAATAAAAACAATATTGCAATCACATACACAGGTGATGGTGGAGCATCTCAAGGTGACTTCTATGAAGGTATGAACTTCGCTGGTGCGTACAATGCCCCTGCGGTATTCATCGTTCAGAACAATCGTTTTGCGATCTCTGTTCCTGTTGAAAAGCAATCAGCAGCTAAAACAATTGCTCAAAAAGCGGTAGCAGCAGGTATTGAAGGTATTCAAGTAGACGGAATGGATGTTCTTGCTGTTTATGCAGCTACAAAAGATGCTCGTGATCGTGCTCTTGCAGGGGAAGGTCCTACATTAATTGAAACGATGACGTACCGTTATGGTCCACATACAATGGCTGGGGATGATCCGACTCGTTATCGTTCTTCTGATCTAGATGATGAATGGACAAAAAAAGATCCACTAGTTCGTTTCCGTAAGTTCTTAGAGAAGAAATCTCTTTGGACTGAAGAGAAGGAAAATGAAGTAGTAGAGCAAGCAAAAGAAGATATTAAAGCTGCTATGAAACAAGCGGATGCAGCACCTAAACAAAAAGTTACAGATCTTATCGGATTTATGTTCGAAGATTTACCTTACAATCTTCGCGAACAAATGGAAGAATTCACAGCAAAGGAGTCGAAGTAACCTATGGCACAAATGACTATGATTCAAGCGATTACGGATGCAATGCGTAATGAGCTTAAGAATAACGAAGATGTTCTTGTGTTCGGTGAAGACGTAGGTCAAAACGGTGGAGTGTTCCGTGCGACTGAAGGCTTACAAAAAGAGTTTGGCGAAGAGCGCGTTTTTGATACACCACTAGCAGAATCAGGGATCGGTGGTTTAGCAATCGGTCTTGGATTAACAGGCTTCCGTCCAATTATGGAAATTCAATTTTTCGGTTTCTTATTTGAAGTATTTGATTCACTTGCAGGGCAAATGAATCGTATGCGCTATCGTACGGGTGGAAAATTAACGTCACCAATTACTGTTCGTTCTCCTTTTGGTGGAGGAGTAAAGACGCCTGAGATGCACGCTGATAGTTTAGAAGGTCTTGTTGCTCAAACTCCAGGATTAAAAGTTGTTATCCCTTCAACACCTTATGATGCAAAAGGGCTTTTAATTTCTGCTATTCGTGACAATGATCCAGTTGTCTATCTTGAGCACATGAAGCTTTATCGTTCATTCC
Source organism: Alkalihalobacillus sp. MEB130 (assembly GCF_032335535.1). Lineage (NCBI taxonomy): Bacteria > Bacillati > Bacillota > Bacilli > Caryophanales > Bacillaceae > Alkalihalobacillus > Alkalihalobacillus sp. MEB130. Next base: position 243,502 of record NZ_JAOANA010000002.1, on the reverse strand, counting down.
GTGGAGAAGTTCCTGAAGAAGAGTATACAATTCCACTCGGAAAAGCAGATATTAAGCGTGAAGGGAAAGATTTAACTATTGTTACATACGGAGCAATGGTACATTCTTCACTTAAAGCAGCTGAAGAATTAGAAAAAGAAGGAATTGATGTCGAAGTAATCGACCTTATGACAATCAGTCCTATTGATATTGAAACGATTATTGCTTCTGTTGAGAAGACAAATCGTGCAATTGTAGTACAAGAAGCTCAAAAACAAGCAGGGATTGCTGCAAACGTAGTAGCTGAAATTACTGAGCGCTCAATTCTTAGCTTAGAAGCTCCAGTACTTCGTGTAGCTGCACCTGATACTGTATATCCATTTGCACAAGCGGAAGACGCTTGGTTACCTGATTATAAAGGGATTGTTGAAACAGCTAAAAAAGTTATTAATTTCTAAGCAGTTAGACAACGAAAGGAAAGATATAATCTTTCCTTTTCATGTAAATTCTGTACGAGATGAATTAAAGGAGGCACTTCAAAGTGGCATATCAATTTAAATTGCCTGACATTGGTGAGGGTATTCACGAAGGTGAAATTGTAAAATGGTTCGTAAAACCAGGTGATGAAATTAAGGAAGATGACATTCTTCTTGAAGTTCAAAATGACAAAGCGGTAGTAGAGATCCCTTCTCCAGTGGATGGAAAAGTACTTGAAGTTAAAGTGGAAGAAGGAACGGTTAGTATTGTTGGAGATGTGTTACTTACTATTGATGCTGGTGATGCGAATCCTGCAGAAGAAGATAGTGCACCAGAAGCAGAAGAAACACCTGCAAAAGAAGAGGAAGTAGCTAAATCTTCAGAGCCAGCTGCTGATACAGCTAACGATGAAGCAGACAGTGATACGCGTGTTATTGCGATGCCTTCTGTACGTAAATATGCTCGTGACAACGGCGTAGCTATTCATAAAGTGAGTGGATCAGGAAAAAATGGTCGTATTGTAAAAGAAGATATTGTTGCTTACTTAAATGGTGACACTCAAGTTGAAACAACTACAGAGGCAGCTAAGGAAGCACCTGCAACACCAGCAGCTTCTCAAAAATCTGAGCCAGTTGCGATTCCTGTTGGAGAACTTGAGCACCGTGTACCATTCAAAGGTGTGCGTAAAGCTATTGCAAAAGCAATGGTCAACTCAAAGCATACGGCTCCACATGTTACGCATATGGACGAAATTGAAGTATCTGCATTAGTTGCTCACCGTAAACAATACAAAGAGATTGCTGCAGAGCAAGGTACAAAACTAACGTATTTGCCTTATGTTGTTAAAGCATTAACTGCTGCATTACGCAAGTATCCAGCACTGAATGCTTCAATTGATGATGCGAATGATGAAATTGTATACAAAAATTACTTTAACATCGGAATCGCAGCTGATACAGAGCATGGTTTATTTGTACCAGTTGTCAAAGATGCGGATCGTAAATCTATTTTTGCACTTGCTGACGAAATTAATGAGTTGGCAGTTAAGGCACGTGATGGTAAACTTAGTGGTGCAGAAATGAAGGGCGGATCTGCCACTATTTCAAATGTTGGTTCAGCTCGTGGTCTTTGGTTTACACCAGTAATTAATCATCCAGAAGTAGCCATTTTAGGTATTGGTCGTATTGAAGAGAAGCCAGTTGTAAAGAATGGCGAGATTGTAGCTGCTCCTGTACTAGCTCTTTCAATTAGTTATGATCACCGTCTTATTGATGGCGTAACAGCACAGAATGCGCTAAACCACGTTAAACGCCTATTAAACGATCCACAATTATTATTAATGGAGGGGTAAAGCATGGTTGTAGGAGATTTCGCAAATGAAGTAGACACACTTGTCATCGGTTCTGGTCCTGGTGGATATGTTGCAGCGATTCGTGCTGCACAACTAGGGCAAAAAGTAACAATTGTTGAAAAAGGAGAAATGGGTGGCGTTTGTTTAAACGTTGGTTGTATTCCTTCAAAAGCATTAATTGCTGCTGGTCACCGTTATCACAATGCAAAGCATTCTGAGGATATGGGGATTATTGCAGAACAAGTATCCATTAACTTTGAAAAAGTTCAAGAATGGAAAGCTTCTGTTGTTAAGAAATTAACAGGTGGAGTAGAAGGTCTTCTTAAAGGCAATAAAGTTGAGATTGTTCGTGGTGAAGCATATTTTGCTTCAGAAAATTCTGTTCGAATTATGGATGAAACAAGCGCGCAAACATACAATTTTAAAAATTGTATTATTGCAACAGGATCAACACCTATTGAAATTCCTGCGTTTAAATACACAGACCGTGTTATTAATTCAAGTGGAGCATTAGCTCTAAAAGAAGTACCTAAGAAAATGGTTGTTATTGGTGGAGGCTACATCGGGATTGAACTTGCTGGAGCTTATTCAAACATGGGAACAGAAATTGTTGTTCTTGAAGGCTCTAATCAAATCCTTGGTGGGTTCGAAAAACAAATGGCTAAGCTTGTTGAAAAACGTCTGAAAAAGAACGGCGTTGAATTCAAAATGGAAGCAATGGCAAAAGGTGTAGAAGAAACTGAAAACGGCGTGAAAGTAACAGCTGAAGTAAAAGGAAAAGAAGAAGTATTTGAAGCTGATTACTGCCTAGTTACGGTTGGACGTCGCCCTAATACGAGCGATATTGGACTTGAGCAAATTGGGGTTGAACTAACAGATCGTGGCGTTGTGAAGATTGACAAGCAGTGTCGTACAAGTGTTTCCAACATCTATGCTATTGGAGATATTGTAGAGGGACCACCATTAGCTCACAAAGCTTCTTATGAAGGAAAAATTGCTGCAGAAGCAATTGCTGGGGAAAAATCTGAAATTGACTACTTAGCTATTCCTGCAGTAGTATTCTCAGATCCTGAACTTGCAAGTGTAGGTTATACCGAAGCAGAAGCAAAAGAGGCTGGTTTCGATGTTGTTGCATCTAAATTCCCATTTGCAGCTAACGGACGTGCGCTTTCTCTTAATGAAACAGACGGTTTCATGAAGCTTGTCACTCGTAAAGAAGATGGTCTTGTTATCGGTGCTCAAGTGGCAGGTCCTAATGCATCTGACATGATTGCAGAGCTTGGTCTTGCGATTGAAACTGGCATGACAGCTGAGGATATTGCCTTAACGATTCATGCACATCCATCTCTTGGTGAAATTACGATGGAAGCAGCAGAAGTTGCTTTAGGTACACCAATTCATATTGTTAAGTAAGACAAAGAAACACTCCAAGTAATTTGGGGTGTTTCTATTTTTATTTAAAGTCGAAACTCCCTTGTCATTGGTCATATGACAAGGGAGTTTTGTATGTATGATTAAATGCAAGATGAGTGTTAATCATAGCTTCACTTTCAAGCCTATATACTTCAACTAAATGTCCTAATATTTCGTCTTTTGAAAGTATGCCTTCCATTCGTAAGTCTTCATGATCACCTGTTATGACGAGCATCGTTGGAAAGTGCTCTATATTAAAATATCGAATAGCATCCCTTTCATCCGCATCAATAATTAACAAAAAAGGCATCTCAGTTGGATAATGATTTTTTAACTCAAGTAAAGCATCATAATATGCTTTTTCATCTTGCATGGTTGAAGAATCTGAAAAAAGGACCGTAATGGTTTCATCATGATGCAGTTCTAAAGGATTTTCCATCGATGATACTGTAGAAAAACAAGAACCTAATAGGAAAATTGACCCGAGAATCATCAGTTCGAAATACTTGTCCATTACAAGACACATCCCTTCTCCTAAATAACAATTTTTTACTAATTGTGTTGAAGATACTTCATTTTATCACGCATTTAATTGATTAGGATATTATTTATATAAATGTAATCAAATAGAAATATTTAGGACATATAGAAAAAATGGGTGTTCAAAAAGCCTAGTTTGGACCTTTTGAACACCCTAATTTTTATAAAATCTTTATCAGCTAAAAGTAAGAATAGAGACGATCTTACCTCTATTCTTAAATATTACTATATTATTTATCCTTCTTATTTCTTAATTGAGATTTTTCTTTCTTAAAAGCTGATTTTTCTTCTTTTAACTTTTCTCTCTCTAATTTTAATTCGTATCGTTCTTGCCTTATACGCTCTTTTTCTGAAGCTAACGTCGGTTTTTCCTCTTTTAAAGATTTTAAAACAGAAAAAACCATCATTATCATTATTATTGTAAAAGGCAATGCCGCTATGATCGCTGCTGTCTGGAGTGCTCCTAAACCTTTATCGGTGGAGAGCAACACCGCAGCTGTTGCTGAAATGATAATACCCCAGACAAACTTTACTTGATTTGGCGGATTTAAATTTCCATTTGTTGTTTGCATACCTAATACGACCGTTGCAGAATCTGCCGATGTTACAAAGAAAGAAGAAATTAAGAATACAGCAATAATGGAAAGAATAAGTCCTAACGGGAACTGTTCAAGAACAGCAAACAAAGCAACTTCCATCCCCCCGGCCGTCATAGTTTCCATAATATCAGCTGTGCCCATCCTTTGCATTTGAATACCTGTACCACCGAATACAGCAAACCATAATGCTCCAAATATGGATGGAACGGCTAATACACCAATGACAAACTCTCTTATTGTACGCCCCTTTGAAACACGAGCAATGAACGTTCCGACAAATGGTGCCCACGAAATCCACCAAGCCCAGTAGAAAATGGTCCAACCTTCCACCCAAGTAGTTTCAGGATTGTAAACATCAAGTCTAAAACTCATTCCAGCAAGGTTCTGAAGATAACTACCAATTCCTTGTGTAAACACACCCATTATATAACTAGTTGGTCCAAATAAAAGGACGAATAACATTAATGTAATAGCTAAATAAACATTGGTTTTACTTAAAATACGAATTCCTTTATTGAGTCCTGTTTGTGCAGATAACATGAACAAGATAGTTACAATTAGTATGACGAGTAATTGAAGTAAAACTCCATTCATTGTTTGCAGACCTGGTATTAAATACGCCAAACCGGCTGAAATCTGGGCAGCTCCAAAACCTAATGATGTTGCCACACCAAAGATGGTCGCAAATACAACTAATACATTAATTGATGTACCTAGGGCTCCGTTAGCTCGATCTCCAATAAGGGGTTCTAACACTGCACTCATAACAGCAGGGGAGTCTTTTCTAAATCGAAAATAAGCTAGAGCTAAGGCAACTACTGAATAAATTGCCCAAGGGTGTAAACCCCAGTGGAAAAATGCATAGCGCATGGCTTCACCTGCAGCAGCTACAGAACCTGGCTCAGCTGTTGGTGGTTCGAAGAAGTGATACATGGGCTCAGCTACACCCCAAAAAACAAGTCCGATCCCCATGCCAGCTGTAAATAAGAAGGCAAACCATGTTAAATAATTATACTCGGGTTTATCATCTGGTTTCCCGAGTTTGATTTTGCCGTATGGGCTAAAAATTAAATACAAACAGAAGATTAAAAATCCGGTAGCTGCTAATAGATAAAACCAGCCAAGCTCGTTTGTTATGAAGCTTTGGATGGTTGTTGTGACCGCTTCTAAATTAGATGGTGCAATGATGCCCCATATAATAAAGGCGACCGCAATCGCAACTGAAATCGTAAAAACAGGTGTTACTTTTTTCACATTCATCAACCTTTCTCTTAAGACCAATTTCTACCGTACCATATGTTGATAGATAAGCGCAAAAGATTTACTAAGAACATTACCCTTTACCCGTTTCTTATTAAAAAAACACTAGAAGTTCACTCATAGAGAGCTTGTTTTTTGAATATATAGGTTGGATAACTTGTTTCCTCCATAGAAAACCTTCGCTCATCTGTTGTAATTTGTGCTAACTCTAAAGTCACCTCGTGTAGGGAAATTAATTCATGCGTCATTTGGTTTAGAAAAGTATCTTGTTTTGTTTGTTTAGCTCGTAGCTGTTTGATTTTCTCCATGTTTGTAAAATGTGATGTTGTGATTTGGTGATAATGATCTTCAAAAATCGCACAAAATGATTGGATGGTCTCTCTTAAAAGTTGTTTTTCATCTTTAGTGATTGGTTGATTTACACGTAAGTGACAAATCTTTCCTAAGTGAAACAAAGTCAGATGCAAATAATCAAGTTTCTTTTGTAAATAACCAAAAGACCTTCGTTCAAACTCACAAGACCGACGATATTGCCACTCATCGTGTTGAAATTGTGTTAATTGATATGCTTTTGTTAATTCTTCATGCAATTTACGATAATAATGAGTCCGATCAACTGCTTCGTCTAAGAGGTGTGACTCAAGAATAGAAGTAAATTTAGCTGCAGTTTGTTTATAAAGGCCATCTACTTTCTTTACCAATATCGGTCCAAATTTCGGTGGAAGAATAACAAAGTTAACTAATGTTGAAACAATAATACCAATTGAGGTACCAGAAATTCTAATTGAAAAATCAAAAAGGGCATGTTCTGTAGTACCTGGAATCATGGCAACAGCTGTTAATGTAGCAACAAGCGTACCTGTATCTAACTTTAATTTAGAGCAAGCGATAATGGTAAGCATGGCAACCAATGCATAGGTTAAAGCATTTTGTCCAAGGATAAAATCTGCTGCGATTGCAAACGTAGCTCCCAATGCAGCTGCAGGTAGACGGATCATCCCTTTCTTGAGAGAATCAGCAGCAGTTGGTTCCGTTGTAACAATGGCTGTTATCACAGCAAACGTAGGTGGTAAATTAATAAGGTGGCAAACAAAAGCAGTAATAAAAACAGCAACACCCGTTTTTATTACACGTCTCCCAAACCAGCTTTTCATCAGCATTAGGCGAACTCCTTACTAGTAGTGATAGTTATTAAAAAAATAAACAAAATAAGGTAAATAAGTACTACCTTTAGTATGAGAAAGAAAAAATGTTGTTATACTTCAATCTTCGACAAATATCCTTAACGTTCAAGTAAAGAGAAAGGGTGAATGAAAAATGAAACGACTCCTCTTGCTTCTTGTTTGGATTCTAGTTGCAGTAGGTTGCCATGGTGAAGATGTTCCAACTAATGTGAGCCATGAGGCAAAAGAAACGGAATTAGAAGAGAAGCAAAAAGACGAAGAAACGGGTGAAGAGATGGAGCCAATCATTGAAACTGAAGAAGAGATTGAAGAGACGGAAGTTAACGGGGTGCAGCAGCGTTATACCATTAACAAAACAAATTGGTTGGTTGAACCGATAGGAGATGCAAATGAGAAAATCGTTCTTTTAACGATTGATGATGCTCCTGAACATTATAGTGTGGCTATGGCAGAGACGTTATCTACATTAAATGCAGGAGCAATCTTTTTTGTAAATGGCCATTTTATAACCACAGAAGAGGGACAACAAAAATTAAAGAAAATCCATGATTTAGGGTTTGAAATCGGAAATCATACGATGACACATCCTAACATGAGTCAATTAACTGAATCGGAACAAAAGAAGGAAATTATACAATTAAACAATTTAATTGAAGAGATTATAGGGGAGCGACCTCGGTTTTACCGGGCTCCATTTGGTGTGAATACGGAAACATCTAATCAAGTTGTTAAAGAAGAAGGAATGCAAGCGATGAATTGGACATATGGTTATGACTGGGAGGCGGAATATCAAGAGGCTGAGGCTTTAGCGGATATCATGGTCCATAGTCCTTTTCTTACGGATGGAGCTAACCTCCTCATGCATGACCGAGAGTGGACAAAGGATGCATTAGAGAGGATTATAATAGGTTTAAGGGAAAAACAATACGAAATTGTGAATCCAAAAGAAATACGTATAGAATAATGAGGTCGGACAGCTAATGAGCATTAAGCTTTCATTAGTTGTCCTTTTTTACTTCATTTGCAACCTTGTCAACTGAAGCACAGAAAGGGTAAAATAGTCGGTATGTGACGAATTAAGCAAGAGGAAGGTTGTTATACATGAACGCAGCTAAGAAAGTTTTATCCATATTTTTTGTTTTGATTTTCGTAAGTGGTTGTCAAGGATTAATTGGTCAAGATCAAAACGAGAAGGTTTCTCAACAAGAAGGTAGTGAGTTTAAGGAGACATTGTCTATAGAAATTAAGGAAAATGAAGCAAGGTTCCAACTTGATGAGTTAATAGAGATTGTTGGTGGAAGTTATGAATATGACGAGATCCATCGTACTTTACAGTTGACAATCAATGATGATTTTTTCTATTTAATTGATGACGTACCTGTATTGGAAAGAAATGGTGAATATGTCGCTTCTGAGGATATTTATTTAATTATTGAAGAGGAAGAAGGTAAAGAGGAAATTTACTTACCAGTTGAGTTTCTGGGACAAGCTCTTGGTACAAATGTTGTTTTTGAAGATGAACGAGTCTCATTTGAATGGTTTGGTCCTACAGAAAGAGTGGGAGGTCCTCCAGAAACATTTGCGTTTGATGATTGGGATGTCGATCAGATGGTAGAGTATTTATCTTTCTTGGAAAAACCTATTAAAGGTGCTAAAGTGAGCAAGGTTCCTAGTCATCTACCTGGTGCTCCTAGAGCATATCGAAATGGATTTCATGAGGGAATTGATTGGTATGACTTTGCTAGTGGTGGGGGAATTACAACTGAGACACCTATCTATGCGATGGGTGATGGAGTTGTTGTAAGAGCCGATCATGATTTTGTGGAATACACTTCTCCTGAAGAGAGAAACAAAGATTTAGCCTTTACTGCTGAGCTACAAGACACCCCAGAATATATTTTTGATCGATTGCGTGGAAGACAAGTGTGGGTCCAGTATGAAGGAGGAGTTATGAACCGATTTGCTCACCTTCATGATATTCCTAGCGACTTACAAGTTGGCGACCGCGTAACAGCTGATACAATTATTGGATTTGTTGGAAACTCAGGCACGAGTGATGGCGTAGCGGAAAATTTTGAAGCAGGGTTACATTTGCATCAAGATTTACTCATTTATGGTGAACTTTTTTGGAAACCTTTGTCTCAAGATGAGGTATTAGAGGTGTTAGAGAGAATTTGGGAATAAGGAATTTGTCGAGAATCTACATCCTTCGACAAGCTTATTTATGGTAAGCTAAAGAAAATAGTTGGTTGATTTCATTTTGGAGGTTTCTTAATGGATAAGTCACTTTTTCTTGATGAGTTACGTCTCGAAATTGGTCTTGTGCGTGATGAAGCGCGAACTTTATCAAGTTTTTATGTTGGGATCATAAGGAAAATAGCAAAAATTATACGCGATGGTGCCGCTATTTCTATTTATGAAGCGACAAATCATCAATTTATTATGAAAGTATGCGCTGGACCATGCTACTTAAAAAGGCATATGGCATTTGGAGAAGGGATATTAAGTGATGTAGCTATTAATGGTGACCTTCTGTTTAAGGTGGAAGAGGATATGCAAAAACTCTTCATGCCCTTTTATAAACAGCATCATTTACTCGGTATCTTAGTCGTGCATCTCCCTCTAGATAGCTATCAAGTATCTGAAGATGATTTTATTTTTTTAAGAGAGGTAGGGCGTTTTATAGAGGTTCAACATGAAACTTATCCCCATACTTCGTAAGAGGCTGATTCTGTAGAATCGGTCTTTTTTTTATTTGATGACTCAGCAAATAAACAGCTAAATTCAGCAATACAATTGGAAAAGCACCACATAATCATCAGACAAAAAAATATTGTGACATACAATATAGGGGTTGACGCAATTATTAGTATGTATTATTATGTTCATAAGGAAATTAAAACCGCTTACAAAAACTTAAAATGCATAAAGGGGATGACTCAAATGGGGATTATCATTTGTCAAACGTGTAACAAGACGATCGATGTTTTTGAAGGTGAGAAAGTCACGAAGCTTTATGCAAAGGGAAATGGATGTACACATTGTAAACCAGCCGAAATAAAAAAATAATAATACAAAAGAAGAAGGACTTCCATGAAGTCCTTCTTCTTTTGTATTATTGAATAGCACGATGTTCTTTTATGACACGTAATGTTTGAAATGTTACGTCTTCTGGACCTTGAACTGGCAGGCCATTTTTTAAATTTTCTTCTATATAGGAAAGATTGTCCTCCGTTACGATTTCACCAGGTATTAAAATAGGAATTCCAGGCGGATAAACCATAACGAATTCAGCAATGATTCTTCCGGCTGATTCAGAAAAAGGGACAAATTCAGTTTCCGCATAAAAAGCGTCACGAGGCGACAGGGCCAATGTTGGAATATTTGGTACATACACCGAAGAACTTTGATTATTTTTAACAGTGGTTGCTTTGGTGGTGGATAGGTGAGTCAGTGCATTCACTAGTATATCCATTTTCTCTTGTGTATCTCCTAATGTAACAATACATAGAATGTTATATAAATCGGACATCTCAACCTCGATTGAATAGTGCTCACGTAACCATACTTCTGCTTCATGACCGCTAATTCCTAAATCCTTTACTGTAATAATTAATTTCGTAGGGTCCATATCAAAAGTTGCCTTCGTACCTAAGATTTCTTCTCCCACACAAGTAATACCAGCTAAATCATTAATACGAGCTCTTGTTGTTTCCGCAAGAGTAATGACATTTCCTATTAATTCCTCCCCTTTAGTAGCAAGTTGCTTTCTAGCAACATCGAGGGATGAAAGTAGTAAATAAGAAGTCGAAGTCGTTGTAAGCATGCTTATAATAGACTGTACACGTTTAGCTGATACTATGCCTTCTTTTACATTTAAGATGGAACTTTGTGTCATAGAACCACCTAGTTTATGAACACTGGTTGCGGCCATATCAGCACCTGCTTGCATCGCTGATATAGGCAATTGATCGTGAAAATGAATATGAACTCCATGTGCCTCGTCCACAAGAACAGGAACGTCATAAGAGTGTGCAATTTCAACAATCTTTCTCAGGTTGCCTGAGATCCCGAAATAAGTAGGGTTAATAACGAGAAGTCCTTTTGCATCAGGATGAGAGTTCAACGCTTTTTCAACGGAATCGGTAGTGATCCCATGTGAAATTCCAAGCTCTGGATCAATTTCTGGATGAATAAAAATAGGTGTAGCGCCAGAAAAAATTATGGCAGACATAATAGATTTATGAACATTTCTAGGAACGATAATTTTATCCCCAGGTCCACATACAGACATGATCATCGTCATGATGGCCCCACTTGTCCCTTGAACAGAAAAAAATGTATGGTCAGCTCCAAAGGCTTCAGCTGCCAACTCTTGTGCTTCTTTAATAATGCCATGTGGATGATGAAGATCGTCCAATGGCTCTATATTTATTAAGTCAATTGAAAGAGCATTTTCCCCAATGAATTGACTAAATTCAGGGTCCATTCCCTTTCCTTGTTTGTGTCCTGGAATATGAAATTGAATGGGTTGTTTTTCGGCGTGTTTTCGAACACCAGTGAACAACGGAGTAAGATGTTGTCGTGACAACAGGTTCACCTCATTTTTCTTTGAACTAAGTTACTAGTAAAACAAATTAGAGTATATCAAAAAAGTAGGGGAATGCAAAGAATCAATATAGCGGTGGAACAATGAAATTTGACAATGTTTCATTGAATCACCAAAATGAAGGAGGTTGTTCCAAGAAAAGATCGTTTTGTCAGGAGGCATAATAATGGAGTCAAAGTTACCGATTTCGCTAGATTGGTCAAAAGAAGAAGTGATAGCAGTTATTCAGTTTTTTGAAATGGTTGAAAAAGCCTATAAAAATGGAGTGGAAAGAGAGAAATTACTAGCTAATTATCGGACGTTTAAGAACATAGTTCCTAGTAAAAGCGAAGAAAAGCAATTGTTTAAGCAGTATGATGAGGAATTGGGGATATCTAGTTATCACGTTATTAAAAAAGCTCGAGAAGGGACAGAAGAAGTGATAAAAATGAAAAAGAAGTAGAGTTATGTTTAATACAATGGCAGGGACCTGAAAAAGGAGTGTATCCTCTTTTTCAGGTCCCTTGTATTATGATTATTGAGCAGCCATAGCTAGTTTGTAGATAGGAAGCAATTGTTCGTACGTTTCCTTCGTATATTTCAATAGGGCTTGTCCATCTTTTACGACTGATTGATCAGGATGAAGGTGTCTTCCTACGAGAAACTCAGCCTTTTTTACATCACGTAACCGCTCTAAGTCTGCAATAAGGTCACTTTCATTTTTATCAGCTAACGGAGTAGCAGCTTTTTTCATATGATCTAATGAAATAACATAATCATCGGGTAAATCCATAATTACATTACTATTTGTCATGAGACTTTCCGCAATGGCTTGTTTATTCGGTGCTTCATATATAAGAGCAAACCAAATAAATAAATGATCATCAAATAATCCGAGTTGGAAATGTGGATGTTTCTTGTATCCTCGCTTGTCGTGCCCAATAGCCAACCATGTATCATTTGGGGGATTAACCTTTCTCCTAGCATGCTTAGCAATATGAAGATACATTTCATTGCCGAGAAGAACAGCAAGCTCTTCCGTTAAAATATCCCCAAAAGCTTTAAACTTTGGTTGGATTTCTGTTTGAATAGCATCCATACGTGCTTCAAGCCCGTCAATGTGAAAAATGTCAAAATCTGCTTGAGAAAAACCTTTTACAGTCATTATTTAGCCCTCACTTTATCATTTATAGATGTATTTTATCACATCTTACCAAAATATCTCGAATGATATGCAACCTAGACCTAGTACAAAAAACACAAGAATATTCCTAGTTTATTTCTTTTTTATTGATTTAGTAAATGGCATTTTCAACTTGCATGAGGTGTGCTATAATAAAATTAATTTAAATAACAGAAAATTTAGTCTTTAATAAACAAGTTAGTATTTTTACTTACAAAAAGGGGAGTGAAGCTATATGGAACAAGTTGTGCAAGCTTTTATTCGTGAAGATGGTGAAATGAGAATACCGGTGTTACGTCTTGAAATTGATTATGAGCTAGCCACTCTACATGATGCTTTACTCGATGAGGATCTGCTAACGATAAAACAGACTAAGCAAAGGTTAGAACAGCTTCGGCAAGAACTAATTTTATTAGAAGTATAAGAGTGTTTGAGTGACTCGAGTGAAATGAGTCACTCTCTTTTTATTTGGCTGTTATCGTCTAAAGATTGTTGCTATGAAGTATAATGTATGCGAAAACAGTCTTCATCTAAATCGGTAGGACTCATAATTTTTCTATTTGGAAAATGTATGTCATAATGGAAATTGGATAAATGAAGTTCCATTTTTAGGAGGTCATGTAGATGTCAATCGACTGGTTAGAGCTTGAAAAAACGGCAAGAGCATGGACGTATGAAGCGGCTGGTTTGATCAAAGATTCACTTTCTAATCCCATTCATATTGAAGCCAAGTCTAATCCGGATGATTTAGTTACAGAGGTTGATCGAGCCATAGAGTCTTTTTTCTATCATAAAATACAAGAAACCTTTCCTGAACATCACTTTTTAGGTGAAGAAGGAGTGGCTGAAGAATTAGATTCGTTGAATGGGACGGTTTGGATTATTGATCCAATTGACGGCACGATGAATTTTGTTCATCAGAAATATAATTTTTCCATTTCTGTTGCAGTCTATCATGATGGAAAAGGAATGATTGGTCTCGTTTATGATGTAATGAACGACGAATTATTTCATGCTATTCGTGGTCGTGGAGCTTATTTGAATAGTGACGAATTAGTTCCAGTTAAAGAACGACCTCTACATGAGTCCATTATAGGTCTTAATGCAAAATGGTTAGTCCAAGAAAAAAATCCGTATCGTAATCCATTGAGAGCACTCGTTCGAGATGTTCGTAGTATCCGTTCTTACGGATCAGCTGCACTCGAGATTGCCTATGTTGCTGCTGATCGACTAGATGGGTACATCAGTGTAAATCTTTCTCCATGGGACTATGCTGCAGGAATTGTATTGTTAGAGGAAGTTGGTTGTAAAGCGTCTACATTTAGGGGAGAACATTTAGATTACTTGAAAAAAAGCACTGTCATTGTTGGAAAACCTAGGTTACATAAAGAAATGGTTTCATCTTATGTCGGAGAGGAGTTATAAGAATGACTAAAGTGGGTTTTATTGGATTAGGTACAATGGGGTTGCCTATGACAAAACATCTGATCGATGCAGGGTACACAACATTTGTAGTAGGTCGAAGTCGAGGTCCTGTTGAAAAAGCAGTGGCTTATGGTGCAACAGAAGCGGCGTCTCCAAAAGAATTAATGGAGAAAGTGGATATTGTTATGACATGCTTGCCAGTTCCACAATCGATTATGGATGTGTATGAAGGTGAAAATGGATTAATCGCTGGTGCAAGCGATGGAAAGATCGTCATTGATCATTCAACTGTCGATCGCACAACAAATGAACATGTTGCCCGATTGCTACAAGAAAAGGGAGCGTTATTTTTAGATGCTCCTGTAAGTGGTGGACCGATGGGTGCGACAGCGGGAACATTAACAATCATGTGTGGTGGGTTAGAACAAACTTTTGAGAAGGCGCTACCATTCATGAAAGCTTTTGGAGAGTATATTGTTCATGTTGGACCTACCGGTAGTGGGACAGTTGTGAAGCTGTTGAATAACATGTTAATTGGTGTCCATCAATCAGCGTTAGCAGAGTGTTACATAATGGCAGAAAAAGCAGGAGTAGACCCAGCAATTGCTTATGATTTAATCAAGAGAAGCGCAGGGTTTTCAAAAAGTATGGATTGGTCAGTTGATGCAATACTGGACCGGAAATTTGACCCGCGTTTTTCTATCAATCTCTTACATAAAGACATTAAGCTTGCTCTGCAATTAGCTGAAGAAGTAAACATGCCCCTTGAGCTAATTAAGCTAGGAGAACAAAAAGTAGCAGAAGCAAAAGAAAAATATGGAGATCAAGACGTTTGTGCAATTGTACGACCCTTAGAAGAAAAAACAGGTACAATTCTTAAAAGAAGAATCAAAAAGGGAAACTAAAAAAACAGGTACCGGGAGAAAGTGATATCCTGGTACCTGTTTTGGTATGAAGCTTCTGTTTTTCATGGTTATTAAATGTTATTGCATTTCACTCGACTCTCGTACCTTTTTGCGTAACGTAAATCCTAATCCTGTGGCAATAAATACTCCGGCAATTGCAAGAACTGCAATGAGAATGCTTCTTTCAGCAACAGCGACTCCAATGCTCATTATGCAAATAACAGTAATGGCAGAAAGCAATAAAAACAATATATTTTCTTTCTTCATTCGCAAGTTCCCCCTCAAAAAGAACATCTTAGTATCCTAAGTGTAACTCGAATTCAAAAAAAGCAAAACCCCAACATTGTGACAAATACGTTAAACATGATACAGATAGTAATAATGTTATTGTTTATCTAAATTATTTACGTTCATAATAATAAAAAAACATTTTATAAAGAAAGTCGTGCAACGTATTTGTCGATTAATGTTTCTTTAATTTGAAATTATGATATACTTGTACAGTTAATGAACCAATAAGGAGAGAAAAAAATGACAATTCGTAACGATATACGTAACATCGCAATTATTGCTCACGTTGACCACGGAAAAACAACGTTAGTTGACCAACTATTAAAACAATCAGGTACTTTCCGTGAAAATGAGCAAGTGGATGAACGCGCGATGGACTCCAATGCACTTGAGAAAGAACGCGGAATTACTATTCTTGCTAAAAATACAGCAATTAATTATAACGATAAGCGTATTAACATTATGGATACACCTGGACACGCTGATTTTGGTGGAGAAGTAGAACGTATCATGAAAATGGTAGACGGAGTTCTACTAGTTGTTGATGCTTATGAAGGCTGTATGCCACAAACTCG
Organism: Alkalihalobacillus sp. MEB130; assembly: GCF_032335535.1. NCBI lineage: Bacteria > Bacillati > Bacillota > Bacilli > Caryophanales > Bacillaceae > Alkalihalobacillus > Alkalihalobacillus sp. MEB130. The sequence continues at coordinate 227,732 of NZ_JAOANA010000002.1, read as the reverse complement.
TTTTGTCTTAAAGAAAGCATTGGAGCAAAATCTTACTCCGATTGTTGTTGTAAATAAAATTGACCGTGACTTTGCTCGCCCGGCAGAAGTGGTGGATGAAGTTATTGATTTATTTATTGATCTAGGTGCTAATGAGGATCAATTAGAGTTTCCAGTTGTTTATGCTTCAGCGATAAACGGAACAGCAAGTATGGATTCAGATAAGCAAGATGAAAACATGTCTGCTTTGTTTGATACCATTATTGAAACAATTCCTGCTCCAATTGATAATAGCGATGAGCCTTTACAGTTCCAGGTAACGATGCTTGATTACAACGATTATGTAGGTCGTATTGGTATTGGTCGTGTTTTTAGAGGAACGATTAAAGTTGGTCAACAAGTTGCCTTAATGAAGCTTGATGGGTCTGTTAAGCAATATCGTGTAACAAAGATGTTTGGATTTTTAGGTTTAAAGCGAACAGAAATTCAAGAAGCAAAAGCTGGCGATTTAATTGCGGTTTCTGGAATGGAAGAGATCAACGTAGGAGAAACCGTTTGTCCGGTTGAGCACCAAGAAGCTCTTCCAATTTTACGTATAGATGAGCCAACTCTTCAAATGACATTCCTTGTTAACAATAGTCCATTTGCTGGTCGTGAAGGGAAATTTGTTACAAGTCGTAAGCTTGAAGAGCGCTTAAAATCTGAACTTGAAACAGATGTGAGTCTTCGAGTAGATAATACAGAATCTCCAGATGTATGGGTCGTTTCTGGTCGTGGTGAACTTCACCTTTCGATTCTTATTGAAAACATGCGTCGTGAAGGGTACGAACTACAAGTATCTAAACCAGAAGTTATCATCCGTGAAATTGATGGCGTGAAGTCAGAGCCAATGGAACGAGTTCAAATTGACGTTCCAGAAGAGTACACGGGTTCTGTTATGGAATCAATTGGAGAGCGTAAAGGTGAAATGCTTAATATGACGAATAACGGAAGTGGACAAGTTCGTCTTGAGTTTTTAGTACCTGCACGTGGTTTAATTGGATATACAACAGAATTCCTTTCACAAACAAGAGGTTATGGAATTATTAACCACTCGTTTGACAGTTATGCACCACTTACTCCGGGACAAGTTGGTGGACGTCGTCAAGGAGTTCTTGTATCTATGGAAACAGGGAAAACTAGTCAATACGGTATCATGCAAGTAGAAGACCGAGGAACGATTTTCGTTGAACCAGGAGCGGAAATTTACGAAGGACAAATCGTTGGGGAGCATACTCGCGATAATGACCTTGCTGTTAACATTACAAAAATGAAACAGCAGACAAATATTCGTTCTGCTAATAAAGATAATACAGTGACGATGAAGAAACCTCGTATTATGAGTTTAGAAGAAGCGCTTGAATATTTAAACGAAGACGAGTATTGCGAACTTACACCAGAATCCATTCGTCTGCGCAAGAAAATTCTTGTGAAATCTGAGCGTGAGCGTGAAGAAAAACGTAGAAAGCTTGCAGCGAAGTAAAGTTTTAAAAAGTTGGTGAGTGTATGGATAACCAGTTTACAGAAGAAGAATTACAAGTGTTAACTTGGATGATGCGAATGACAGCAGAAAATCCTTGGTTTGGATTTTTATCTTATCTTGTTGTAGTCGCGTTAACGATCGTAGTGTTTAATTTAGGTTTTGCGCGAGAATTACCTATATTAAAAAAGGCGGTTGTCTATATTTTGTTAGTAATCGGTAGTTTTGTGATGTGGTTTTTAGAATTTGCATTTGGAGCTCCTATTATTGCTGTTTTAATCATCTCCGGAGTTATTCTTGGAATGTATCGATTTAGGCTTCATAAACATCGCAAAGAAAAAGACCAAGCATAAAACAAAAGAGAGCGAATGGGGTTAGTTCCATTCGCTCTCTTCTTTTGTTTCAACTGTAAGCTGAAACGAGCTTGAGGCTTTTCTAAATTCGGTACGCTCTCTAATTCGTTCGTTACAAACGTCACACATATATGTGTGAATAGGTCGATTACGTAAACGTTTAGCTAGCGGCAGTTGATCATCTAATTTATCAATCTTGTCACAAAGTACACATTTTACTCGCATGGGTTCAATCACTCCATTCTACTTCCATTCTAAGCAATAATGACAAAAAAAGCTATCTTCTCATCGTTTTTTTCATTTCTACGCAGGGAAACTAGAATTTTAACCTAATTAAAGGAAGCATGTTATCTCATTTCAAAAAAGTGGTATGATGGAAGTATGAGATCAAAGGAAAATGAAGGAGGGGTAGAGATGGCCAACCGAGTAGAGCACGCACTTACAGAAGAAATATTGCCATTGTTACAAAAAGAATGTTTTGTAACGATTGCTACGATTGACCATGAGAAACAAATTCCAAATGTTAATGCGATTTCATGGGTGTATGCTCTTGATCCTCAAACAGTAAGATTTTCAATTGCTGCTCGTTCGCGAATTGTGAAAAATATTAACGAGAATAGTGGTGTTGTTTTAACGTTAATTGCAAATGACTCGACGTATTCTATATCTGGGTCAGCTAAAGTAGTGGAAGAAAATATCGAAAATCTCCCTATTAAATTAGCTCTAATTGAATTAACAATAGAAGAAGTGCGTGATGTCATGTTTTATGGTGCCAAAGTGACGAGGTTTCCATCTTATGAAAAAACATATGATGCAGAAGCTGCAGCTAAATTAGATTTACAAGTTATGAATAAATTAAAGAAAAAATAATAATCGGTTTTTATCCAAATAATTGTGACTTTTTAGTCCGTTATTTGGATTTTTTTATCTAATGTGACGTTTTGTTTTCGATTCGTTCGTCTATCTTTGATAGCTTGAACATACATTTAAAAGTAAGAGGAAGTTGAACAAGGACGTTTTTAGACGGACCGACTTGTTTAATTTGCATAACTTAATAGTAAGATGTTGAAAACGATTCTTTAGTCAGGAGGCGGAATGTTGAAAAAAATCTATGTATTGGACACGAACGTACTCTTACAGGATCCTTACTCCATTTTTTCGTTTCAGGATAATGAAGTAGTCATACCAGCAGTTGTATTAGAAGAAGTCGATTCGAAAAAACGCTACATGGACGAGATTGGGCGTAACGCACGCCAATTTTCAAAACTGATAGATAACCTTAGAGGAATGGGGAAATTGCATGAAGGTGTTCCGATTGAGTCAGGTGGTACGTTAAGAGTTGAATTAAATCACCGCTCATTTCTAAGGTTAAAGGATTCTTTTGCCGAAATGACAAACGATAATCGAATTATCGCTGTTGCGCTAAATTTAATGATTGAGGAACAGGAGAGAATTGATGGAAGACATGTAATTCTTGTAAGTAAAGATGCATTAGTTCGAGTAAAAGCAGACGCATTAGGACTGCCGGCAGAAGATTTTTTAAGTGATCGAGTAGTAGAATTTGATTCTGTCTATCCCGGTTATGTAGAAATATTTGTAGATGCCGATGTAATGAAAAAGTTTTATAAAAATGGAGAAATTGCGATCTCTGAATTGACCAAGCACCCGTTTTATCCGCATCAGTTTATTATTATGAAAGATGCATTAGGAAGCTCAAGCTCAGCAATTGGTAAAGTGGAGCCTGATGGGAAAAAAGTCAAGCCTTTTATTAATGAACCAGATCATGTATGGGGAATACGAGCAAGAAACGTTCAGCAAAGAATGGCATTTGAATTATTGCTCAGAGATGATATAAACCTTGTGACAATGATTGGAAAAGCAGGAACGGGGAAAACTCTCCTTTCATTAGCGGCTGGGTTAATGCAGACAGAAGATTTGGGAAAATTCAAGAAGCTAGTTGTAGCAAGGCCTGTTGTACCACTTGGAAAAGACATTGGTTATTTACCTGGTGAGAAGGAAGAAAAGCTTAGACCTTGGATGCAGCCTATTTATGATAATCTAGAATTTTTATTTGATACGAAAAAGCCAGGGGAGTTAGATCACATTCTAGCTGGAATGGGTTCGATTCAAGTTGAAGCATTAACTTATATTAGAGGAAGAAGTATCCCTGATCAATTCATCATTATAGATGAGGCCCAAAACTTAACGAAGCATGAGGTGAAAACTATTTTAACTCGTGTTGGTGAAAGAAGTAAAATTGTTTTGATGGGTGATCCACAGCAAATTGACCATCCATATTTAGATGAATATAATAATGGTCTGACGTACGTAGTAGAAAAATTTAAAGATCAAACTGCTAGTGGACATGTTAAGTTAGTCAAGGGAGAACGTTCAGGCTTGGCGCAACTTGCTGCTGACTTGTTATAGGCTTCTAGTTGCTCATACGAAACCACACTGTAGCGGACCGATGTTCGCTGCAGTGTGGTTTTGGGGGCCCTTATTTAGAAAGAGTGAATGTACTGACATTTTTAATTGGGTTTGTTCGATTCGATCCATCTCCGAAATAAAAGTGAATAGGTCCATCTTCTTTAAGTGGTTTACCTTTATAAGAAAATCCAACGATTCCGTTTACAACCTCAGAGAGTTTCACGATATGGCTGGTTCCATCTTCTTCAACAATTTCTACGTTCGATACTTCTTCAAGAGGTTTAGAATTTAGTATGAATGGTTTAAGAGGCATACCAAATGAGCCGTTTATTAATTTTTGCTTATCATATCTTATCTCATTACCATTGCTATTAGGACGTGGTGGTGCAGACCCCTCTATTAGTTCCTTATCCCATTGTGCTGAAATTGCTTTTTTGTAGGCGGTTTCCTCATCTTCTTTTGTTTTCATTTCATCAAAATATGTATCAAGATCAACCTTTCTCTCGTCAAAGATCCACACAGTCGGATCAATGGTTAGCGGGTGATCCACGTCTCCGTTAATAAAAAACACAAACTCTTGCATATTGTCCCCTCCTAAAAACATTCGTTTGTTTGGCGATATGGTGAAAGATATTCCTCACTTGAACTAGTCAAAACATTTAGAGTAAGCTAAGCCATAGAGCGACACTACTTTCTTAAAAGTATAAAGCGTTTCAATGTTTTTGTCACTTTTGGTAAAAGATAAAGAGTGCAGATTATGGAGGTGGTAACAATCGTTTGTCATTATGGTACTGATTTAAAAGAAATGGTTGAGAAAGTAAAGAGATACACGAAAGACGGTCAAGTAGCTAATTATATTCCGGCATTGTCTAAAGCTAACCCAGATGATGTAGGTGTAGCAATCTTTGACGGCAATGATACATGTTTTAGTGAAGGCAACCATCGTCATTTATTTACTTTACAAAGTATCTCAAAAGTTTTAACACTAGCTCTAGCTTTAATGGATCATGGCGAAGATGTTGTGTTTAGCAAAGTGGGGATGGAGCCTACTGGTGATCCATTTAACTCTATTGCTAAATTAGAATCTCATGTTCCGTCAAAACCATTAAACCCCATGATTAACGCAGGTGCTTTAGCGGTGAGTTCTCTTATTAAAGGAGATACGAATGAAGAAAAATTAGAACGCTTATTACATTTTGTTAGAGAGTTAAGTGGAAACAAACAAATTAACTTTAATCAAGAAGTGGCAACATCAGAATTTAAGACGGCTGATTTGAACCGTTCACTTGCCTATTTTATGAAGCAGCACGGAGTCATCTCCGGAGATGTCGATGTTTTATTAGATTTCTATACGAAACAATGTGCAATTGAAGTAAATTGTGAAGATTTAGCGAAGATTGGTTATGCCTTAGCGCATCATGGAGAACATCCAGATAAGAACTATTCCATTATTCCATATGAAATTGCTCGCTTAGTAAAAACGTTTATGGTTACATGTGGGATGTATAATGCATCAGGTGAGTTTGCCATTCGTGTAGGAATACCTGCTAAAAGTGGGGTGTCTGGAGGAATTGTCGGAGCTGTACCTGGTGGGGTTGGAATCGGTCTTTATGGCCCTGCGTTGGATGACAAAGGGAATAGTATTGCTGGGATGAAACTTTTAGAATTGCTATCAGCGAAGTACCATTTAAGTATATTTTAGTTGTGGGCTATTGATCTTACTCTGTGAAAATCGTTGCAATTTTCTTGTGAAAAAGATACTATTAAGACAAGGAAAATTCACATAAAGGAGGGGATCAACATGTCAGCAGAAATGGTGACTGGAGATAAAGATAAAGCATTTGCCCTTCTGAAATCAGATGCGGATAAAATTCGTCAACTGATTGAAGTACAGTTGGAGAATTTAACAATGCCCCAATGTCCTCTCTATGAAGAGGTTCTTGATACACAGATGTTTGGACTGTCAAGAGAAATTGATTTTGCTGTTAGGCTAGGCTTAGTCGAAGAAGAGAATGGCAAACAGATTTTAGGAGAATTACAAAGGAAACTAGATGACTTACATGAGGCATCTGTTAAAAAATAAAAATCAAGCTATTTCATATAGCTTGATTTTTATTTTTTTTTTTGCTCTTGGATAAGGAATAAACGGAATGTGGCAAATTAAAAAATGATTGCAAAAAGTTCATTCTTTTATCTATACTAGAATAAAGCTTGAAATCAGTAGTCACAACGGATTACTGATATTTACTAAACAGAATAGAAAAACAAATGTGTAATGGGGACAGACAATAGGAGCGAAAGAGGGTTAAAGATGAACGGACTTACGAACATTAAAAAAGTATTAGTTGCAAACCGTGGAGAGATTGCGATTCGAATTTTTCGAGCTTGTACAGAATTACATATTCGTACGGTAGCCATTTATTCAAAAGAGGACTCCGGAGCTTATCATCGCTACAAAGCAGATGAGGCATATTTAGTCGGGGAAGGAAAGAAACCTATTGAGGCTTACCTTGATATTGAAGGTATTATTGAAGTGGCTAAATTACATGATGTTGATGCCATCCATCCAGGGTATGGCTTTCTTTCTGAGAACATAGACTTTGCAACTCGTTGTCAGGAAGAAGGAATTATTTTTATTGGTCCTGAACTAGAACATTTAGTCATGTTCGGTGATAAAGTTCAAGCGCGCGAGCAAGCAGTTAAAGCTAAACTTCCGGTCATTCCAGGTAGTGATGGACCTGTTAATAGTTTAGAAGATGTCCAAACATTTGCAGATCAACATGGCTTTCCATTTATTATAAAAGCAGCTCTTGGTGGTGGCGGACGTGGGATGCGGATTGTCCGAAGTGAACAGGATGTTAAAGAGTCTTATGAGCGCGCTAAATCAGAAGCGAAGTCGGCTTTTGGAAATGATGAAGTGTATGTAGAAAAATTTATTGAAAATCCAAAACATATCGAAGTTCAGATTTTAGCAGATAAACATGGGAATATTGTTCACTTATATGAAAGGGATTGTTCTGTTCAGCGTCGCCATCAGAAGGTAGTGGAAATCGCACCTAGTGTTTCCTTAGGTGAAGACGTTCGGAATAAGATTTGTGATGCAGCCGTTCAATTAATGGAAAACGTTGGTTATGTCAACGCTGGAACAGTGGAATTTCTAGTAACGGAATCAGGGGAGTTCTACTTTATTGAAGTAAACCCGCGTGTGCAAGTAGAGCACACGATTACTGAGATGGTTACAGGAATCGATATTGTACAGTCTCAGCTATTGATTGCTGATGGAGAGATGTTACATAGTTCTAAGCTTGGTATTCCATCGCAAAAGAAAATACTTTGTAGTGGGTATGCCATTCAATCCCGTGTAACAACAGAAGATCCTAGTAATGGATTTATGCCAGATACAGGTCGAATTAATGCATATCGCTCTGGAGGTGGCTTTGGAGTTAGGCTAGACGCCGGAAATGGATTTCAAGGCGCCGTTATCACTCCTTACTACGATTCACTCCTAGTAAAAGTGTCTACTTGGGCATTAACCTTTGAAAGTGCCGCAGCAAAAATGCTTCGAAATTTGCGAGAATTTAGAATTCGTGGTATTAAGACCAATATTGCTTTCTTAGAAAATGTAGTACAACATCCGCAGTTTTTGAATGGTGAGTATAATACATCCTTTATTGATAAGACGCCAGAGTTGTTTTTGTTTCCAAAAAGAAAAGACCGAGGCACGAAAATGCTTTCTTTTATTGGGGAAACAATTGTAAATGGGTATCCTGGTTTAGAAAGTACAAAGAAACCTGTATTTGATAAAGCGCCTATTCCTAAATTGTCTTACACAGACCCTATACCAAATGGAACAAAGCAAATACTGGATGAACGAGGACCTGAAGGGCTTGCTGACTGGGTGAAGGCTCAGAAGGAGGTTCTATTAACAGATACAACCTTCCGTGATGCTCATCAATCGTTACTAGCAACTAGAGTACGTACGCATGATTTGAAGCAAATTGCCGAACCGACAGCTCGTATGCTTCCAAACTTATTCTCGCTTGAAATGTGGGGTGGGGCAACGTTTGATGTAACAATGAGGTTTTTACATGAGGATCCGTGGGAACGATTAATGACTCTTCGAAAGCAAGCGCCTAACGTGTTGTTCCAAATGTTGCTACGTGCTTCTAATGCTGTAGGTTATACGAATTATCCGGATAATGTCATTGAAGAGTTTGTTGAAAAATCAGCTACTGCTGGTATTGATGTGTTCAGAATCTTTGATAGCTTAAACTGGGTAAAAGGAATGACGTTAGCCATTGAATCCGTTCGAAATAGCGGAAAAATTGCTGAAGCATCTATGTGTTATACAGGTGACATTTTAGATTCCTCAAGATCTAAATATGACCTTGCGTATTATAAGCAATTAGCAAAAGAATTAGAACAATCAGGTGCACATATTCTTGGTATTAAAGACATGGCAGGATTGCTTAAGCCAGAAGCTGCGTATCAGCTTATTACTGAATTAAAGAGTTCCATTGATATTCCGATTCATTTGCACACACATGATACGAGTGGCAATGGTTTGTTTACTTATGCACGGGCTATTGAAGCAGGAGTCGATATTGTTGATGTTGCCGTTAGTTCCATGGCGGGATTAACTTCTCAACCGAGTGCGAATAGTTTGTATTATGCACTTAGCGGGTCTGAACGTCAGCCGAATGTAAACGTTCAGTCTCTAGAACAATTAGCAGAATTCTGGGATCACACGCGTAAGTATTATGCAGGTTTTGAAAGTGGAATGAATGCCCCGCATACTGAAGTGTATGAGCATGAAATGCCTGGTGGACAATATAGTAACCTTCAACAGCAAGCTAAAGCTGTAGGGCTCGGTGCACGTTGGAACGAAGTGAAAAAAATGTACAGAACCGTCAATGACATGTTTGGAGATGTGGTGAAAGTAACACCTTCTTCAAAAGTAGTAGGGGACATGGCGTTGTACATGGTTCAAAATAATTTGACAGAAGAAGATGTGTATGAGCAAGGTGAAAAGCTAGACTTTCCTGATTCCGTTGTCGAACTGTTTCAAGGTCAATTAGGTCAACCATATCAAGGATTCCCGAAGAAGCTTCAAGAAATTATTTTAAAGGGAAGAAAGCCAATTGAAGGAAGACCAGGGGAATCAATGGAACCAGTTAACTTCAATGAGATAAAAGAAATGCTTTTTACAAAGTTAAATCGTCAAGTGACGAGTCATGACATATTGTCTTATGCAATCTATCCAAAGGTTTTTATGGAATTTGAACAGTTCCGTCAACAATTTGGTGATATCTCTTGTTTGGATACACCAACTTTCTTCTATGGCTTACGTTTAGGAGAAGAAATTGAAGTCGAAATTGAAAAAGGGAAAACATTAATTGTGAAACTTGTTTCAATTTCAAAGCCAAATGAAGATGGAACACGAATTGTCTATTTTGAATTGAATGGACAGCCTCGTGAAGTATTAATTAAAGATTTGAATGTCCAAACGACAACAATTGCTCGGCCAAAAGTTGATAGAGATAATCCAAATCAAATTGGGGCTTCCATGCCGGGTACGGTTGTAAAGACGCTAGTTTCTAAAGGAGACAAAGTGAAAAAAGGTGATCATCTAATGATCACAGAAGCGATGAAGATGGAAACGACCGTTCAAGCTCAATTTGATGGGGTTGTGAAAGATATTTTTGTTACAGATGGAGATCCAATTTTAACTGGTGATTTATTAATTGAATTAATGTAAAAAAACAGCTGATTTATACGAGTTTACTATCGTATAAATCAGCTGTTAATTTTTAAAGAGTGATCGTCAAGAAAAGAAACAGTTGCTATAAAAGGTATAAAACATCTTGTTTTGGGCATGAATGAAAAAATGACAGCGATGGGCTGTCATTTTTTCCGTTTTATTAGTTTGATTTACGAAGCAATATCATGGCCATATAAGTTAAATTTGAAAATAACACGGATATGATGAGTGCGTGTAAAAGTCCAACAGATAAAATCTCATTTTGTGTGAACACAACCGAAATTCCTGTGAACATTTGGAGAATAATGAGAATAAATGCAATTACGCTTGTCCAGACGAGTACTATTTCATTGCGGAAACTACTTATTGTCCAGAGCATTAAAATAAGCAATAGAACAGCTAAGGTAATCCCAGCTACTCTGTGCAAAAATTGAACTCCGATTGGTCCAGATAAGCCAGGGAAAATCATTCCGTTACATAAAGGAAATCCAGCACATGCTAGAGCTGAATCAGTATGTTTTACATAAGCCCCAGTGTAAATAACAGCGTAACAGTACGTAATAACAAAAAAGAAAAAGCGTTTGTAGGCACTTGTTACTCTTGGAGCAATTTGCCGTGGTTTTCCATCTTCAAAGGCTAAGATCGTCAAGAGAACAACAGAAGCTAGTGACATAGCTGAAATACCAAAATGCAAGGCTAAAATCGCTTTTGATTGACCAAAGACTACGGCGCCAGCACCTAGAAGCCCCTGGAAAATAATTAATAATACAGCAGCAATTGACATGAATTTTGTTTCTCTTACATGTTTTAACTGCTTCCATGACCAAATTGCTAGTATAATAATCATGACACCTACTAAACCAGAAACAATTCGATGACTATATTCAATAATTGTTTCAATAGCAGGGTTAACTGGAATCACCTCTCCAAAACATAAAGGCCAAGTAGCACCGCACCCTTCGCCGGAACCCGTTTTTGTAACGAGAGCACCTTGAAGGAGAACGATTAATAGGCCAATAGAGGACAGAATGCCATAGATTTTTAATCTTTTATGCATTCAATTCACCTTTCCTTCTATAAAATTGTTAAGAAATATGCTAGAGTTAGCAAGGGTAAACTAAGTGGCTTTCTCATTGATCTTAAAAACAAAAACGAAAATTGTCAATTTTACTAGAGTGAATATTTTATGGACATCTGTAAATGTGAAGATAATGTGAACCTCATGATTTTAATGAAACTAAATAGATTTTAAGATATAATGTGACATGTAGCACATCCAGTGAGATTCGGTTAGCTTTTTTCTTTTCTACAAGAGTGCTCGAATTGGTTGACTCTACAAAGGGGGTGAAGATTGATGAATAAGACTAATACTGTGTTGGACTCATCTAAGGTTATTGCTAGTCCAGATTCATCAGTTGCTGTTAGTCAGCATAAGTCATGGAAGGACTATCTTGTTCTTGCAAAACAGGGAATTGTAACATCGAATCTGATTACTACATTTGCCGGCATTTATTTAGCGGCTGTTTATACGGGAATAGGATTAGGATCACATTTAGCGACTATGTTTTTTGCGCTAATTGGTGCAGCACTTGTGATGGCAGGAGGCTGTACATTAAATAATTACATTGATCGTGATATTGATCATATTATGGAACGAACAAAGGATCGTCCAACGGTCACTGGGCGTTTTTCAGCTAATCATGTTTTGCTAGTTGGATTGCTCCAAGCAGCTATTGGTTTAGCTTTCTTAGCTTTAACAACAGCGACAGCCGCTGTTATTGGATTAATAGGGCTATTTATATATGTTGTTCTATATACAATGTGGACAAAGCGTACGACGACGTTAAATACGATTGTAGGGAGCTTTTCCGGAGCAGTTCCTCCATTAATTGGGTGGGCAGCCATTGACGGAAGCTTACACACGTTCGCTTGGATTTTATTCTTTATTATGTTCTTTTGGCAACCACCGCACTTTCTTGCACTTGCAATGAAACGCGTAGAAGAGTACCGGGCTGCTGGGATTCCAATGTTACCGGTTGTTGCTGGATTTGAAGTGACAAAGCGCCAAATGGTTGTCTATGTTATTGCTTTATTACCAGTTTCCTTGATGCTTTATCCTTTTGGCATTGTATATACAGTTGTTGCAGCGCTGCTTGGAATAGGGTGGATTGTTTTAGGATTTGCTGGTTTTAAAATGAAAGATGATATTAAGTGGGCACGACTTATGTTTGTTTACTCGCTTAATTATTTAACTATTCTCTTTGTTCTTATGGTTATTGTTCATATTTAATAATGCAGATATCTCTATTACTTATTTGAAGATATTATTATGAATAATGACTATAGATATATATCTTAAAAGTAGTGATAACTACGAACGAAAGTGAGGTTGGATTGTCAGATGAAACTTTGGAAAACTGCATGGCGTTTTCTACCTCTTTCATTGCTCGTGTTTGTTTTAACGGGGTGTTTGGGAGAGACGAACTTAACTGCCCTTGATCCAAAGGGACCACAATCACAATGGTTATTTGACAACATGTTATTATCGTTGTACATCATGGCCTTAGTGACAATTGTCGTATTTGCAATCTTTTTCATTATTCTTGCTAAGTACCGTCGCGCTCCTGGAGACGATGAGATTCCAAAGCAAGTACATGGTAATACGGCATTAGAAATTACTTGGACTGTTATCCCAATTATCTTGTTAACAATTTTAGCTGTTCCAACAATTACTGGACAATTTATGTTAGCTGATGTAGAGCCTGATCCAGAGATCGGCGACGATACAGTCTATATTAAAGTAACAGGACACCAATTCTGGTGGCAATTTGATTATGAAGATGAAGGATTTACTGCTGGTCAAGAAGTGTACATTCCAGTAGGAGAGAAAGTTATCTTCGAATTACATGCACAAGACGTCCTTCATTCTTTCTGGGTACCAGCTTTAGGTGGTAAACTTGATACCGTTCCTGGTATTACGAACCACATGTGGTTAGAAGCAGATGAGCCTGGCGTTTTCAAAGGTAAATGTGCTGAGCTTTGTGGTCCTTCACATGCATTAATGGACTTTAAATTAATTGCACTTGAGCGTGATGAGTATGATGCTTGGGTTGCAGGAATGCAAGCAGAAGTAGAGGAGCCAACTGAAGCATTAGCGCAACAAGGTCGCGATGTTTTCGAAGCTAGCTGTATCGGCTGTCACGCAGTAGGTGGTATGGGTTCTGCTACAGGTCCTGCTTTATCAGATTTTGCTAATCGTGAAGTAATTGCGGGTTATTTAGAAAATAACGATGTTAACCTTGAAGCTTGGATCCGTGATCCAGAGGCACTAAAACAAGGTAATAACATGCCAGCATTTCCAGATATGAGCGATCAAGATATGGAAGCGCTTATTGCATACCTTCGTTCTCTTGACGTACAAAACAATTAAAAATTGATTTAAAAGGAGGTAAACCCTTTGGCTGCTCAAAAACAGGAAAAAAGCGTTATTTGGGATTGGTTAACAACGGTTGACCATAAAAAGCTTGGAATCATGTATTTGATTGCAGGGACGCTTTTCTTTGTAAAAGCTGGTGTGATGGCGCTCTTCATGCGTATCCAGCTCATGTATCCAGAGATGAATTTCTTAAGTGGTCAAACATTTAATGAGTTCATTACGATGCATGGTACGATTATGCTATTCTTAGCTGCCACACCATTATTATTTGCATTTATGAACTATGTCATACCTTTACAAATTGGGGCACGTGACGTGGCATTCCCATTTGTAAACGCACTTGGTTTTTGGATTTTCCTTTCAGGTGGTTTATTATTAAGTATGAGTTGGTTCTTTGGTGGAGGTCCGGACGCTGGTTGGACAGCATACGTACCTTTATCAAGTCGTGATTATGCAGGTGTAGGGCTTGATTTCTATGTATTAGGTTTACAGGTATCAGGTATTGGTACACTTGTTTCAGCTATTAACTTCTTAGTAACAATCATTAACATGCGTGCACCAGGAATGACAATGATGCGTCTTCCATTATTTGTTTGGTCATCATTCATTTCTTCTACATTAATTTTATTTGCATTTACACCACTTGCTGCTGGTCTTGCACTATTAATGTTAGATCGTATTTTCGATGCACAGTTCTTTATTCCAAATATGGGTGGTAATGTTGTTTTATGGCAACATATTTTCTGGATCTTCGGTCACCCTGAGGTATATATTCTGGTATTACCTGCTTTTGGTATTATTTCAGAGGTTATCCCAGCGTTCTCAAGAAAGCGTCTATTTGGTTATACAGCCATGGTATTTGCAACCATGATTATTGCTTTCTTAGGATTCATGGTTTGGGCTCACCATATGTTTACAGTAGGAATGGGACCAGTTGCAAACTCCATTTTTGCGATTGCAACAATGACCATTGCTGTTCCAACTGGTATCAAAATCTTTAACTGGCTCTTTACGATGTGGGGCGGGAAAATTACGTTTAATACAGCAATGTTATTTGCGTCTTCATTCGTACCAACATTCGTTCTTGGTGGGGTAACAGGGGTTATGCTTGCAATGGCTCCAGTTGATTATCTTTACCATGATACGTACTTTGTTGTTGCTCACTTCCACTACATTATCGTTGGTGGTATCGTATTAGCATTATTTGCTGGTCTATTTTATTGGTACCCGAAAATGTTTGGACATATGTTAAATGAAACACTTGGAAAACTATTCTTCTGGGTTTTCTATATTGGTTTCCATTTAACATTCTTTGTACAACATTTATTAGGTCTAATGGGTATGCCTCGTCGTGTTTATACTTACCTTGGCAACCAAGGACTAGATACATTTAACTTTATTAGTACAATTGGTACATTCTTCATGTCAGCAGGTGTTATCCTACTCGTGATTAATGTCATTTACTCAGCATTTAAAGGTGAGCGTGTTACAGTTGCTGATCCATGGGATGCTCGTACACTTGAGTGGGCAGTACCTACTCCAGTTCCAGAGTACAACTTTGCACAAACACCGCAAGTTCGTTCATTAGATCCATTATTCTATGAAAAAATTCATGGTGATGGAACGATGAAGCCAGCTGAACCAGTTCAAGCGATTCATATGCCAAATGGTTCAATCTTACCGTTGATTATCTCTGTAGGACTTTTCTTTGCTGGTTTTGGTTTCATTATGATGAATATGGAAAACCCAATTATGAATCCGTGGATTGTTGCTATTGGTGGTTTAGCGATCACATTTGGCGCAATGTTTGTCCGTTCGGTGAAAGAGGATCATGGTTACTATGTTCCTGTTGAGCAAGTAAAAGCGGATCTGAAGAAAGGAGGGAACTAAGAAATGGCGGGTCATGTAGATACTTCAAAAGGGCTTCCTTCTCATCCGGAGAGAGCTACATTAGAAGGTAAAAACAAATTTCTCGGTTTCTGGTTCTTCCTTGGAGGAGAAACAATTCTTTTTGCAACGTTCTTCGGAACTTATTTAGGGCTTCGTAATGGTGTTGCTGATGGTCCTACATCACAAGAAATGTTCCACCTTCCACTTGTTTTTATAATGACTATGCTACTTTTAACGAGTAGTTTAACTAGTGTTCTTGCAATGTTTGCAATGAAGAAAAACAAATTTGGTACTTTTAAAATTTGGATGTGGATTACGGTTTTACTAGGTCTAGCTTTCTTAGGATTCGAAATTTACGAGTTCTATGAGTACGTGCATCACGGTTTAGGCTTTACAACAAGTGCGTTTGCATCATCATTCTTCTCACTTGTTGGTTTGCACGGTGCTCACGTTGCTTTCGGTTTATGCTGGATTATCGTCCTACTTATTCGCTACAATAAAACGGGTATCACATTAACGAATGCTCCTAAGTTTTATTTAGCTAGTTTATACTGGCACTTCATTGACGTTGTGTGGGTATTTATCTTCACAGTTGTCTATCTTATGGGAGTAGTATAAGGGGGGCTAATACATGGCAGATAACTTAAGTACACCATTTGAAAAAAGTGCTATGACAGATGAAGAGAAACGTCAGACAAGTAAAGAAATTCGTAAGCAGATTATTGTTTTTGCGTTAATGATTTTCTTAACGATTATGTCGTTTTTAGCTGTTGGAGCAGATATTATTCCGCGTTCTTTCGCGATTCCGTTTATCTTGCTTTTAGCATTGGTACAACTTGCACTTCAGTTGATATTCTTTATGCACTTGAAAGATAAGGATCACGGATGGGCAATAGCATTTATGATTTCAGGTATTTTTGTAACGGTTCCAACGATTGCAGCATTAATGTTATTGCTTGGAATTACAAAGTACTAAATAAGATAGTAGGAAGGTGACTCTCTGAGAGAGTCACCTTCTTCATGTTTAACGAAATCTTACTAAAATAATTCTTAATGTGAGATTGTTTTGTTCATGATTTTGTAAAGAGGATTTTTGTTTTTAGGATAACGATTTGATGTATAATAAACACGTATGAAAATTTAAAAAAGGCGTGATGAAATGAACGAACAACACAATCAAGGAGTTTTAGGACAAACTCATCGTAAGCGTAATTATAAACCCGCAATTATTATTATTACCATTTTAATTAATGGTTTAGTTGCCCTATTAGCTGGATTGCCTGGTGTTGATAACTTTAATGCGTTTGATGTTAAAATTCTTCCACTCATGAACGCTATTTTTAATAGTTTTACATTTCTATTTTTATTAGCAGCATTGATTGCTATCTTGAAGGGGAATGTTACGGTCCATCGTCGTTTTATTTATGCGGCTTTTATTACAACAACATTCTTTTTAGTTACGTACGTAGCCCATCATTTCTTATCGGCTTCTACTCCTTATGGAGGAACAGGAGTAATGGCAGGAATTTATTACTTTATTTTAATTACACATATTATTTTAGCTGCAGTCATTGTACCACTTGCTTTAACATCAGTTGCCCGCGCTTGGAATATGGAGAATGAGCGTCATCGTAAAATTGCTAGATGGACAATGCCTCTATGGTTATACGTTAGTTTAACAGGTGTTATTGTTTATATTATGATTTCACCATATTATTAAATAGAAAAAGAACTTAGCCACTGGCTAAGTTCTTTTTATTATATTTTTATATTTAATTTGATAATCCCCGCTTCTTTAGCTGATGTAAATGCTATGACAAGTAGAGGTCCGATTACAAAGCCCATAACGCCAAATAACATAAGGCCTAGATACATGGCAATAAGGGTTGCTAATGGGGAAAGGCCTATTTGCTGTCCCATTACTTTTGGCTCGACTGTACGGCGGATAATCAGCAATACTGCAGCTAAAATCAACAACTGTGTACCGATATTCGCATTTCCAGCTATGAATTGAAAAATAGCCCAAGGTGCCAAAATGGCTATGGACC
Organism: Alkalihalobacillus sp. MEB130; assembly: GCF_032335535.1. Classification (NCBI taxonomy): domain Bacteria; kingdom Bacillati; phylum Bacillota; class Bacilli; order Caryophanales; family Bacillaceae; genus Alkalihalobacillus; species Alkalihalobacillus sp. MEB130. The sequence goes on along the minus strand of NZ_JAOANA010000002.1, from coordinate 210,319 downwards.
CAATTAATGGGATAAAGTCAATTAACCAAATAATAAAAGCCATGAGCAATGCGTACTCAGGTACAATTAATAATAATCCTATTAAAGAGACAATAAAGATGATGATACTTACTAGGAATTGTGCTTTGAAAAAGCCCCAAATGACATAGGTTAATCTAGAAGTCATAAAATTAACTTTGTCTTTTGTTCGATCCGATAAATACGTAAATGCCTTATCTTTTAATGATGGCAATTCAAGCATAAACAGGAATAGGGCAATTAAATAGACGATAAATGTAACAAGATAGCCTGGAATACTAGTAATAACCGATGCAACATCATTAATTAAATTTCTTTCTCCAATGGTTGTTCGGAACGAATTTAATGTATGAGTGACTTGAAGATTAATTTCATGGACAAGATCAGGAGGAAGATTCTCATATTCCTCTTCTAGATTCCGTTGGAAATTAAGCCACGCACGGTTGATATCATTAACGTATTGCGGCAGATTTTCGACTATTTGTGTACCTTGAGTAACAGCTTGGGTTGTTATATAGTACCCAGCAAACCCAATAAAAAAAACAAATAACGTAAAAACAATCATAACGGCGATGTTTCTTTTTAATTTTGCTCGCTTATGTAATGCACTTACGGCAGGTGTTAAAATAAGTGCAGTTACAAATGCCGAAATAATGGGGATGGATACTGGTAAAATAAAGTAACCTACAAGTAATACAGCGAGTATTGTTACGATAATAATTATAGTTCTCTTTGTCATTAGTGCTGCCAATGTGAGACTCCTCTCTCATAATGCTATCTTTATTATAGTACGAAGATAAACAGATGAACAGGTTAATGACTTAATTTCCTAAAGTCGTCAATTTTAACAGTTCGGATTCCTCTCTGCTGTATGGTATAATCATGCAGGATGAAAAATAGAGGAACTAGGAGAGTTTATATGCAAAAGTTATGTTTTTTCTGTTTCTTACTGTTGTTATCCTTCCTAACAGCTTGCGGAAGCTCCGAGCCCGAACAATTAACCATAGTAGAAGGAGAACAGTTTGAAGAAGTTGCAGATTTTTTATTTTCCTATAAAGAAAATATGATCGAGGCGGTAAATACAGGGGATTTCAACAACCTTGAGCCGTATTTAATTACAAATAATAGCTTCTATCATTCGTTAAGACGTTATACTAGTGATTTACATGGAGAACGCACGACAAAAGAATTAAACGATTTTGAAGTCATTGCTGTCTATGAAGATGAAATAGGCGAACTTCATGCTGATGTTAATGAAGTTGTCACACTTTATGAGCATGGGGACGAAAAGGAGTTATCAAGATCTTTACGATTTGAACTCGTTCGAGGAGGAGATGGTTCCTTAAGGATCGTTACAATCAAAGAGAGTAAATAATAAGACAACAAGGCCCAGGCCTTGTTGTCTTATATTCTTTCTTAGTTTGTATCGAGATTTTTTAATAGAAGCTCGAGTTTTTTATTACACTTTTCAATAATAGGTTGTGGGAAAGTTTCTCCTTCATATTCAACGCCATGAGGATAATAGTGCTTTCCTAACATTGGTGTCATAAGCTTAACAATTGTATCATCCTTAGGAATATCTCCTTTAATTGCATAAGCAGGGACACGAAGATAATAGATATCTCCTTGGTTTACAATTTTGTAATCAAATGTTACACGTTGATAATCCCATTGACCAGCATGAATAAAGCCAATTGATTCTGCAGCGTAACGAAGTGCTTCAAATTTCAATTCTTTATCTGCAAGTTCAATATGTTCAAATTTCACTACGAATCCGCCTCCAATTCATTCACTAAATATGTACTCTACTTATGATAGTATGAAAACACTTCAGTTGCAACGAATTAATGGTGAATGTTTTATGGATAATATTACTTCGACAGTTTTATAGTTCGAAGCGACACAACCTTACATAGTTAGTGAAAGGATACGACAAGGCTCATTACGAATTCTTTAGTAAGGAAAAACAGTGGGTGAGTGGCGATCATAATAGGTGAAAGTTTTATAGCTTACAGATTATTGACATTAGAGAGGGGACTATATGAAGAAAGCATACGTAATTTTTTTTAGCATGTTATTATTCGGGTTTATCGTTTTTTTTGAAAGAACCTTCGAGGCACAAATTTCTGAATGGTTTCAGCAATCCGAACAAATGGAGCCAGAGACTCTTTCAGTAGAAGAAGTATCGACTGTTAGTACCGAACTTTATGAAGAACAAATGGTTACACTTTCAGAAAATGAAGATTTGATTGGTAAACTAGGAAGTGAAATAATGGAAGAGTTTGGTGAACCATCACGAATTGATTTATCGGCTTATGGTTATGATTGGTGGATTTATCCAATCCAAGCGGATTCCTATATGCAAATCGGTATAGAAGACAATCGAGTTGTGACTGTCTTTTTAACTGGCGATATTAAGGGGGAGTCTCTGTCTCTTGGCCAAACGTATTATGAGATTAACGAATTATTAGAATTTAAAAATAGAGTAGATGTTTCCTCTAGTGATGGTGGAATGTATCAATTTGAATTGTCGGATGAGGATCTACTAATGAGGCCCCTTGCAAAAGTAAATGATGTCTGGGTTCAATTTTTCTTTGATACACATACTGAGGAGTTATCTAGTTTGCGGATGGTTGAAAATGATGTTCTGATCAGGCAAAGACCTTATTCTGTTTCGTATCGAGGTGCTCCTCCTGAGCGCCCCTCTTTTTCAGAAGAAGAGTGGAGGAGAATCGAAGAAGGCAATGCAAGACAAATATTTGATTATACGAATGTAATAAGAGAAAGACATAAGTTAGAACCATTTAAATGGGATGATACTGTATCGAATGTAGCGTATCTTCATAGCAAAGATATGAGTGAAAACGAATATTTCTCTCATACGTCTCCGAACTTTGGAGAGGTTTCTGATCGCTTTGAAAATGGGGGAGTACCTTTTAAGTTGGCAGGTGAGAATATTGCAGCCAAATATGTGGATGGTTTAGCTTCTGTTGAAGGGTGGCTCAATAGTGAGGGGCATCGTGTTAATTTGCTACATGAAGAGTTTACACATTTAGGAGTGGGAGTATTTAGAGAACATTATACTCAGAACTTTTTAACTCCATGGCAACTCTAATTGTCGTTTCTAAGGAGGTGTCTCATAGGTCAAATTAGACCAAATGGGACACCTCTTACCTATTTATAGGATTATTCAGTAGGTCTAGCAATGATAAAGAAGGTAGCCGTAGCCATGGCAATGAGCTTTTCCTGATCATTAAATACCTTGGCTTCTGTTATACAAAGGTTATTACCTTTATGTGATAACGAAGCGACACATCGTAAGAACTGACCGATTCCAGGTTTTATGTAATGAATATTCATTTCAGATGTGACGGCAGCTTGGCTGACTGGTAAGGAACGATTGACTAAGGAACCCATTGTTGTATCTAGAAGAGTGGCTGTTATTCCTCCATGAGTCATTTTTAGAGGATTTTCAATAAGAGGTTGTATAGGCAAACGAACTTCGTAATCCCCATTATCTAAAAAACATCCTTCCATTTGTGTTAGTGCCGCTATGTATGTTCGAAAAGAACCATTTCTTTTTGCCTCGAGTCCAGTTATTATATCTGAAACTAATGATTGTTCCTCTGATGTAGCCTCTTTTAAAAACAATTCCAATTGATTTAGTAATTTTTGCTGTTCTACTGTAGCCATTCGCTACTCCTCCTTTTTTTATAATCTCCTCACATTGTAGCAAATTTCATTGAACATTGGACTGGGCAACTGTGTACATTAGTAATAAAGAAGAGATGAAGGAGGTTTAATTATGAGTTCAGATCAAGAATTACATCCTTCTGTGCAAGAATTTAAACAGTTTATGAAACAACATCCATTGTTAATTCAAGAAGTAAAAGGAGGAAGTAAAACGCTTCAAGAGTTGTTTGAAGAATGGAGTGTAGTAGGCAGTGAGCATGAACAGTGGTCCCAGTACATTGGATCCCAATCAACAGAGTCAAAACAAACAGAGGTAGATAATAAGTCAAAAGATTCAAAGACATCTAAGAGTGCAAGTGATACCCTCGGTCAGATTATTGGGCTAGTTAAGCGAATGAATGTTGATGATCTTCAGCAACATTTAACACAGTTTAGTTCCGTGTTAGCGAATGTTCAAAATGTCATTCAGTCTTTCCAAAAACCATCAAATCACACAAATCAGAACCAACAAGACCATCCATTTTCATTTAGACGTGATTAACCAAAGCAAAATGAGGAGGAGTTTCTGTGAGAGCTGATGTACAACAAATTCTTCATGAAAGACCTGAACTACGTCATTATATAAGACAACATCCTAATTGGTACCGTAAATTAACACGTGACCCTGGTCAAATTCCTGTATTAGAGAAAGAAGCAAATCAATTCTATGGTCGTACACTCCCACAGCGTGTAGAGAAAGTTCAAAATTCGCTTGGACTTGTCATGATGATGATGGAAATGTTAAAGATGGGGCAATCAACAGGAACGGTTGAAGCACAAGGACCTGTCGAGTAAGTGACAGGTCTTTTCGTTTTATTCATGTTTTGTTGGAGAATGATTAATAAGGAAATATACGGAAAAATGAATAGAAGGCGATATAGAGAGGGACGATAAGGATACTTACTAAGAGGGCAAAAGAAATCATTTTTCGTTTTTCGTACCGTCTAAAGCAATGTGCGGAGCCATTGCTATCTATTTGAGGCAGTGAAAAAGGTTGTTTTTTTCCTTTTTCAGAGGCTTCACATACTGATGCAGGGGGGACTCATATGAATAAAGTACAACTTTTGTGCAGTGTTATAGTTTGTTATCTAGTCATTCCTATGAATGTACTGGCAGAGACGAATCAATCTGACCTTCTTCATTTACATATTATACCTATTCATAATACGGGTATCGTTCAAGTGCAAACAGGAAAGCAAAAGGATTTAACGATGAAACATGAAATTCAAGGAAATCATTTATTTGTAGAGTGCTTTGTTAATGACTTTCATTTTAACGAAAAAAAAGCCGGTGCTCTCCATCAAGAAGGGGAGGGCCATATCCGACTTTATATTAACGATGAGCATGTTGATACTTTATTTGAACCGGCCTTCTTAATTGAAGACATGCCATCAGGAGAATATGAGATCAAGGTTGTCCTTGTTAAAAATGATTATTCACCTTATGAAATAGAACAATCAATCTCTATTACGATGTCGTAATGGTTCTCTGGAGATAGTCATAAATGGTTCTTTCAATTGAAATCCCTAATTGTTGAAAGCCTTGATTTCCAAAGAGAGTATTAAATTCAAGAAAATAAAATTTACCTCCAGCTGTTATAACATCGAAACCAGCATGATTTACACCTAGGTTTCTAGCTGTTGTTCGGACAAGTTCAATCGCCTCATTTGGGATGTTATCAAAAGAAATCTTAGCACCTTGCGCAACATTGTTTCTAAAAGAGTTGCGTTCATTTATTCGCCAATAGGCAGCGACAACATCATCACCAACAAAACAAACGCGTAAGTCACGATCAATTGGTAGATACTCTTGAACGTAGAAATAAGGATTATTCTCCGCGTATTCATTGAATTGTTTATGATTTTCGATTAAAAAGACTCCTTTTCCCATTGAATTTCGTATCTCTTTAGCGACAAAAGGGAATGGAAACTCATCAAATACACGGTTGATATTATCATGATTACGACCTAAAATAACGGTTTTAGGGACATGATCTGGACACACACTCCAAAAGCCACGGGTAACTTCAATTTTGTTAAACCCCATTTGGATGGATTGGATACTTGGGAAAATGGTTTTTTTCATGCCGTAAACAAGTGCATTCACTTGCCAGTTTTCTGGAAATAAGCATACGTCAGCTTCGGCAATCTTTCTACGCTCTTCTTTTTCAAACATGCGTTCAGGTTTAACATATTGGATACCCGGCATACCGATTGTTCTAAATGGATTAAACGTTACAATCTTCATTTACTCTGCTCACCTTCTTCATACAATTAAACAAGACGAGTGAATTATAAGCAAACTTAGGAGGGAAGTCAAACATGGATCAGTCCTATTCATTCCGGCTAGGGTATGTAGCAATGAGTGTGATGCTCTCAAATGCCTCTCCGTCGCAAACCATGACAGTTAAACAATTTGAACAAATTCCCGACCGAGACGCAGCTGTTCGAAAGCTTGAAAGAATTGCTATATCAAATCTTCAAAACTGTCTTAGAATTATAAAGCATAACAAGGCACATCAAATTTCTTTTTTTCGTTTATCATCAAAGCTTGTCCCTCTAGCTAACCACCCTCTTACAGAAGGTTGGAAATATGAAAAAGCGTTGGCTCCTTTTCTAAAGGAATTAGGAGACTTTATAAAACAAGAAGAAATGAGAGTGGGTTTTCATCCTGATCATTTTGTTGTATTAAACAATCGGTCGAAGGATATATTGCAACAATCGCTACGGACTTTGATGATGCATTATAAGTTACTTAAAGGAATGGGAATTTCACCGATCCATCGGTGTGTTTTACATGTGGGGGGAAAGAAAGAAGGACGAGAAGCTGGGTTAGAACAGTTTATTGAAAATTTCTCTATGATACCGAGACCAATACAAGAAATGATTATGCTAGAAAATGACGATATGAACTATCCACTTGAAGATGTTTTGTATCTTGGAGAGAAGTTACATATTCCTGTAGTATTCGATCTTCATCATTATGATGTGTTGCATGAATCGTCTGATCTATTGTCACTTTGGAAAAGGGTCGTACTTACTTGGAAGGATAGTCCATTGCCTATTAAGATGCATGTTTCTAGTCCGAAAGAAGGGAAAAATGATCGAGCTCATCATGATTTCATAGATGAACAAAGGTTATACGAATTCTTACGTCTAATTGAAGGAACCGTTGAACATCTCGATATTATGATTGAAGCAAAGCAAAAAGATGCCTCACTATTGAGGTTAACGGAGGCTCTTTCTGATATGGAGGGAGTTCATGTTAGAAATCCTTCCTCTATTTACATGATGAACAGAGTATTATCTTAATGGAGGAAGACGTGTTATAATGTTGATAGGAGGTGTGAGTATGCTCGCAACGATGTCAACATTTGAGTTGATTGATGAAGCTAGTGACCTTGGTCAAGCTGTTATTAAATCTAATGTATATCAACACTATTTACTAGCAAAAAAAGAGCTGCAAGCAGACCCTGACGCTCAAGAGAGAATTCGAAAATTTAATCAACTGAAAGACCAATATGATGAAGTACAACGTTTTGGGAGATATCACCCAGATTACGATAAAGTATCAACCGATATTCGAAAGATAAAGAGAGAAGTTGATTTAACGGAGACCGTTTCTGTTTTTAAAAAGGCAGAACGTGATCTAGAAGCTCTTCTAAATGAGGTTAGTGAAATCATAGCAAGAGCTGTGTCAGAATCGATTAAGGTACCAACAGGTAACCCATTCTTTGATAATATGTCTTGTAGTGGTGGTTGTAGCTCAGGTGGCGGTTGTGGTTGCAGTTAAAACGAGAAGAGGTGTGTCAAAAGGTCAAGTACAGACCACTTGGCACACCTACTCTTGTTTTTTTCCTTTTTTATTGCTTGAGGCGGACGCAATTGCTACAGCCATTTCCACAACAAAATAGTTTTTCTTGAGGAACTTTAAAGCGCATGCGATAGACAAAGGCATTTGAGTGATGGCGTACATAGATCATGTCAAACGTAAGACGCTTTCCTTTCATCGCTTCACGTGCATATTGGATTACCAAGTTTTCTAACTGTGGTTGGCTCATTGGTTTGATTACTTTTATATATCCGAAAGGCAAACCGCCATAGTTTTTTGTATGGAACGAGTGTATATGGTCGTCCTGATTCAACTTCGAAATAAATGTTGTCCAAATAGAAGTAAGATCCATACTATCATCCTCTTTATATATCCTCGAATTAAAAGATAATTTAAAAAACTCTCTCTATATATACCAACTACATCTATTGCTGTCAAACTAAGAACATGCTAGACTTAAGCAAGGTAACAACTCAGGAGGAGTGCGGATTATGTTAGACTCAAAACGTCAAGGAGTAGCTGTCTGGCTAACATCACTAAAATTTGCTAGACAATTGCGTCGATTTGGTAATGTTCATTATGTCTCAAAGAAAATGAAGTATGTAGTTTTCTATTGTGACCAAGAAAAGGTAGATGAGGTTATTAAAAAATTGCAAGCATTTCCATTTGTGCGCGATGTAAAGCCATCTATGAGACCTTTTATTGAAACGGAATTTCAAAATGCTAAACCGGATAAAGCAAAAGAGTACGATTATAAAATGGGAATTTAAATTACGACTTACTAGGGCTTCTTATTAGGAACCTATGTGAAGTCGTTTTTTTTATGTCTAACCCGTTCCGCTTATCTAATATAAATACGCTGGAACGTTTTTCAAATGAATAAAAAAAGGAGCTTTAAGGATATATAGGTTGAATATGTAAGGGGGGATGCTTTGAATGTAGGTAATGAGAGTTGATTATTTCGACTGTCGAAATTTATAATAAAGGTAAGATATGAAGGATGTGGTAACATGCTAACATGGAAGAGAAATTTATGGATTCTTGTTATTAGTCAATTCATTGTCATAAGTGCTATGACGATGATTATTCCTTTTTTGCCTCTTTTTTTACAAGAACTTGGTGTAACCAACCCTGAAACATTAAGTATTTGGGCTGGCGTGATTTTTGGAGCAAATTTCTTAACTGCTTTTTTATTTTCTCCTTTTTGGGGGAGAATGGGAGATAAATATGGACGGAAGATGATGATTTTACGTTCAGGATTTGGAATGGCCTTATTTGTAAGCTTAACCGGTTTTGCGACAGGTCCTTTCATGTTACTACTGCTTCGGTTATTAAATGGTGTTGTATCGGGGTTTATTCCTGCTTCTATAGGGCTCGTTTCCACTAATACTCCAAAAGAACGAGTTGGCTACGCTTTAGGTTTACTGCAATCTGGATCGGTGTCTGGCGCTATTTGTGGACCGTTAATTGGTGGGGTCATTGCTCAAACATTTGGATTTCGCACGGTTTTTTTCCTTACTGGTTTATGCATTCTCATTGCAACATTTGTTGTTCTCATTTTTGTTAAAGAATCGTTTACGCCAGTCGAAACCAAACATAAAACGAGTACGTTACAAGAATTTACATATATTACAAAGAAGAAGCCTGTTTTATCTCTCTACGTTGTAATATTCTTTATCCAATTTGCAGTAATGGGCGTCAATCCTTTATTGTCTTTGTTTGTTGAAGAACTAACTTCTCCTGCTACAGTGGCCTTTTATGCAGGTGTGGCTATTTCTGTTATGGGCTTTGCCAATATGTTAACATCTCCACAATTAGGGAAATTAAGTGATCTAAAAGGTGCACAACATGTGCTCATTTATTCAATGCTTGGTGTAGCATTCTTTTCAATACCGCAAGCATTTGTAACGGAAATTTGGCAATTAATCAGCTTACGTTTTTTAATTGGGTTATGTTTAGGTGGGTTATTGCCCGCAGCTAATACACTTATTCGAATGCATGCCCCGGCCGGAATGGAAAGCAGAACGTATGGGTTTTCCAATAGCGCAATGTATCTTGGGACGATGCTGGGACCTATACTTGGTGGATTTGTTATATCTGGTATTGGTGTTAGAGGCTTATTCTTTGTTAGTGCGATTTTCTTACTTATAAATGTTATTATTGTGAAATTAAAGGTATTACCTGCAGCTAATAAGGTTTTTGATCAAGAAAAAAGGAAACAGCAGGGAAAAAATGCGGTTTCACATTAATAAAAAGAACCTGTGAAAAGTTCAACATTTCTTTCACAGATTCTTTTTATTAAGATGGGTTTATTGGAGTGGTGGGATGTAACGATTCATTCGAAGTACTCCAATGAGGTATTGATAATAGAGGTTCAAGTCCTCAAAGTTTTGAGACGATTTGACTTTTAGTTGGTGAATAGGTATGTCTAGTTGCCCGGATAATTGTTCAAACAAGTCGTAGCGCTTGGACGGTACATCATCGGGTGAAGGAATTCCTTCTAAACAAATGTATAGAGGCATCATTTTTCCAGGTGAAGCTGGGTTTAAAATAAGAACAAGTGAACTTTTATTCTTTTGTTGATATGTCGTATCAAGCCGTAAAAGCATATGTACTCTAGATTGGTTAGATTGCGCAAGTTCTAATAATTCATATAAATCATTATATCCTTCTCCTAAAAGAATAAATTGTTGTATCATGAGCAAGGAACCTTCTTTCTTTTACTAACATTTATGAATGAAAATGTAGCACGGTTTCATGAAGTTGTCGAGCAAAAAAAAATCCTCGCAAGGATTCCTTGCGAGGTGCCCATACACATACTTATGTATGCCATGAGGCTATGGGAGAGGAGAAACCGGAGGAAGAACTTATGGGGAAACGTAAGCCTTCTCCGCGGTTGTAGCAACACTATAAGTGCTACTAGTTGAAGTATGACCAGTCTTCCTTCATTCCATACGTATAAATTTAGAAATTATTTCAATTTTTGTTTGTTGTTCATTATATATATTTGTGTATTTAATAATCGTATGATACGTTTTAAAGGACCCTAGTTATATGAAGAAGAGGATGGGTGAAAATAGTGAGAGTTATTTCTGGAGAAAAGCGTGGTATACCATTAAAAGCTGTACCGGGTTCATCAACAAGACCCACAACGGATAAAGTGAAGGAATCCATTTTTAATATGATCGGACCTTATTTTTCTGGAGGAACCGCTCTAGACTTGTATGCTGGAAGTGGTGGTTTGGGTATTGAGGCGATCAGTCGCGGAATGACTAAAACGATTTTCGTGGACCAGAATAAAAAAGCTATTGATACGATTAAGCAGAATTTGCAGCAGTGTCGTTTTGAAGAACGATCTGAAGTTTATCGAAATGATTCACAACGAGCATTAAAAGCTTTAGTAAAAAGAGAGATAGCCTTTACACTTATCTTTTTGGATCCGCCATATGCAAAACAAAACATTGCTAATGAAATTAGTATTATTCTTGATCATGATTTACTTGAGGAAGAAGGAATCATTGTTTGTGAGCATGTGCATACAGTCGTACTACCCGATACAATAGGGCAAGGAAAGAAAGTGCGTGAAGAAACATATGGTGAAACAACGATTACAATTTATACTGTAGGAGGCGATGTGACAAAATGACGAGTATAGCAGTATGTCCTGGAAGCTTTGATCCTGTTACGTTAGGCCATCTTGATATTATTACTCGTGGGGCTTCTGTATTTGATAAGGTGATTGTTGCTGTTTTACATAATCGAAACAAACAACCGATGTTTTCTGTTGAGGAGCGAGTTTTATTACTACAAGAAGTAACGAAAGATTTAAAAAATGTTGAAGTGGATTCTTTTAATGGACTATTAATTGATTATGTAAAAGAAAAAAAGGCTAATACGATTATACGTGGCTTGCGTGCCGTTTCCGATTTTGAGTACGAAATGCAAGCAGCTTCTATTAATAAGAAATTAGGCCCGGAAATTGAAACGTTTTTTATGATGACGAACAATCATTATTCTTATTTAAGTTCTAGTATAGTGAAAGAAGTAGCCAAGTATAATGCAGATGTTTCAGATATTGTACCTGAGGCAGTAGCTAAAGCACTCCGAAAAAAATTCGGAAAAGGGTGATTCAAAATTATTTTGAATCACCCTTTTTACGTAAAATTGTGTATACACATTACTTTCCATGTGCTAAAGCGTTTTTGGCTGTTATAAAAATAAAGATGATCAACATTATGAGAGTGAAAAGTGATCCATAATCACTAATAATCGACCAGGTTGACTGTACCCATGTACTTGACTGCTCTCTTAAAAAAACAGGGATGGCTTGCCACTGTTCTCCAGAAGTTTGTTGATTAAGGTAAAATGGCTTCCAAAATAAAAAGACTAAAAAAGCAGCGAAGAAACCGTGAATGAAGCGCGAAATTAAAAAGGGTTTAAAACGAATATCCGTTTCAGCAAGTATACTTGCTACTTGGGCTTGTATTGAAAACCCACTAAAAGCTAATATAAAACTAGCGACAATGACTTGTTCGAGCAATCCGACAGAAGTTGTTTCGCTAGCTATTTGGGCTCCTAACGTCATTTCAAATATACCTGACACAAGAGATGGACTAAGATCGCTTGGTAAGTGAAAGAATGCAAGAATAATAGAAAAGAAGGAACCTATAATCGCTACAATTCCAACGAGACTAAATATTTTATTTAAGACTGAAAATAAAATAATAAATCCACCTATCATTAATAATGTACGGACGGACGATTGAACGGCGTCACCTAGCAATTTACCAATGGGACGACCATCCTTAATTCTTTCTTCATGTAATACGTTTAAAGCCGATACAAGTCCGCTCGCTTTTGGTTTGTGTGGTGGACTACTTGCCTCTTCCTTACGGCCATAAAAACGCATGATCAATCCTACAAAAATGTTTCCTAAATAATGGGCTAGTGCTAGAACAATCCCAAGAGCAGCATTATGAAAAAAACCTACTGCAATTGCACCGAATATAAACAATGGGTTGGCAGAACTCGTAAAACTAACAAGACGTTCTGCTTCTATTCTGGATAATTTTTTTTGTTGACGTAATCGAGCTGTTATCTTAGCTCCTGCCGGATTTCCTGATGCTAGTCCCATCGCCCAAACAAATCCCCCGACTCCAGGTACTCGAAAAAGAGGTCGCATTAATGGTTCTAGTAATACGCCAAGGAATGTAACAACTCCAAAACCGATTAGTAATTCAGAAACAATGAAAAATGGCAATAAGGAAGGAAAGACGACTTCCCACCAAATATTCAACCCACGGATAGAGCCTTCAAGTGCTTGTTGAGGGAATATCATAAGCGAGGCTGCTAAAAAAATACTTATTAGCGCTAATGTATAAGTTTTAATCATGGATCCTGACATGGAGTAGCTGCCTCCTTTTATGTAACTTCAAACCAACATGTCCATAATATAACTATACGTATACGAGCCCGTAATAGACCATATGATTTAGATTGAGTCATGTAAAACGTAAGGAGAGGATAAAATGGGGGAAAATCGACCAAAAATCGGTCTTGCACTAGGTTCTGGTGGTGCACGGGGATTTGCCCATATTGGTGTCTTAAAAGTACTTGAAGAAGAAAACATACCTGTTGACTTTATCGCCGGTAGCAGCATGGGGGCTCTTGTAGGAGCTCTCTACGGTGTTGGCCAATCTCCTGCACATCTAGAGAAATTTGCTACATTGTTTAGACGAAAATATTTTATTGACTTTATCGTCCCGAAGTTAGGGTTCGTAGCGGGACTAAAAGCCAAAGAAGTGATTCGAATGTTAGCGAAAGATAAGAAGATTGAGCAATTAAATCCACCTGTTGCTATAGTGGCTACGGATATAAAAAATGGAGAAAGAGTCATTTTAAGAGAGGGAGATGTGGCTACTGCCGTAAGAGCAAGTATATCCATTCCAGGAATTTTTGTTCCTGAAAAAATAGGAGGGCGGTTGCTAGTTGATGGTGGAGTAATTGATCGTGTTCCTGTATCAGTAGTGAAAGAAATGGGGGCAGATGTTACAATAGCAGTTGATGTATCTTATTTTAGGACGGATATTGAAATGAATACGGTGTATGACATAATTATGCAAAGTATGGACATCATGGCTCGCGAACTTGTCCGAGTACAAGAAATTGATAGTTCTGTCATGATCCGTCCCATTGTCGAACATTCTAGTTCGCTTGATTTTACTGAAGTTGAAAATTTAATCCGACGTGGGGAAGATGCTACGAGGGATAAATTAAGTGACATAAAACGTAGTATTGAAAATTGGAAGGAGAACAAAAATGACCGGGACGAAGATTAAAAAGAGGTGGATCATACTTATAGCTGTATTATTATTTTTGCAATTTTATCAGCTGCCTTACTATTATTCTCAACCAGGGGGCGCGAAGGTGCTTGATGATGTGATTTCAGTTGAGGGAGGCTTTACAGAGGAAGAGGGCTCTTTCATGCTTACGACTGTGCAAATGGGAAAGGCTAATCTTTTCTTTTATGCATGGGCCCACTTAAGCCCTTACCGGATGATTTATCCAGAAGAGCAGCTTCGCTTTGAGGGAGAAACAGATGAGGAATATCAGCACCGGCAGTTAATGGCCATGACAGGTTCGCAAGAAATTGCCAAAATTGTTGCCTATGAAGCAGCAGGGTTGGATGTGGAGTATGATTATAAGGGAGTTTTGGTTACGAGTCTTATTGAAGGAATGCCGGCAGAAGGTGTCCTTCAGACAGGGGATCATATTCTTGCGGTAAACGGGGAGCAAGTCGTAACAGCAGAACAATTAATTGATCTATTGCAAGGGATGGACGAGACAAGTACGGTTACCTTAACGGTTAGGCGAAATGATCAAGAGGAAGTCTTTGAAGTTGGTTTTTCAGCGTTTCCGGATGAAACGAATGCACCTGCTGGAAGAGTGGGTATTGGAATTTCTGCTCCTGTTACCGACCGTGACGTAACATTTCATCCTAATGTTACAATCGATACGAGTCAAATTGGAGGGCCTTCCGCGGGTTTAATGTTTTCTTTGGAAATTTACAATCAATTAATGGAAGCAGATATTACGAAAGGCTATAACATAGCTGGAACAGGTACAATAACGGAGGAAGGCATCGTCGGCCGTATTGGCGGAGCTGGACAAAAAGTAGTCGCAGCTGACAAGGCAGGAGCTGATTACTTTTTTGCTCCAAATGAAGGAGGGGCAGATGACTCAAATTATTTAGAGGCATTAGAGGCTGCTGAAGATATCGGAACTCAAATGCAAATTATTCCGATTGATACGTTTGAGGAAGCACTTGTCTTTTTACAATCACTTCCAGAAAAATCTTAGAGGAGAAATCGCTTATAAGTTTCACTCCTATTTGCACACATGTTATTACTTAGTGGAAAAGTGTGCAAATGGGAACATGAAGCTTATAACATTTCTCCTCTTTTTAGTTTGTAAGTAGCAATGGGGGTCTGGTCATTTCTTCTCTCATTTGTTTCATTCGATGTTCCGTTGAAAGGGCCGTAACATAAACATTAGTAGCTCTTTCATCTAATGTTGCAGCAAGTCCAGTTAGCTTGGCTGGTTTTGTAACAAGGGGAACCTCTCGTTTCTTCTTTGTGTGATTTAGATAGGCCTGACCTTTAGCATTCATGCCAAGTAGTCGGATATATGTCGGTTCTGTTGATAGTGCTTCGGCCATGTCTATCTTTGTTGTATTGGTTAACACATGTGTAGCAAGCCGTTGTAGTCTTGTCCAAGTATAACGTTTTGTTTTCATTTGCTGCATCCAGTCAGCGAATGAATGGGAATGTTTAATGGTTTCTTTCATACGATATTCAAGCCCTTCTTCACATTCGTAAATCTGCTGCAATTGGTCAACAGGAGTAGACAGTAGTTTATATTGCAAAAGATGATAATAATGTTCCCACGTATGGAGAAGGTGAAACGATTCTTGGTAATGAAGGAGCAAACGATAGGGTACTTCAGGCATGACATGTTGGATTTCTCTGAATTGCTTAGAGGCAATGGCTTTTCGGATGCTTGTAGCACTCGCTATGTTTTTATCGGAAACCGTTTGGTCATGATAGTGAGCTTGTTTGCGTAATGTTGTAGTTGGTTTAATGTGTCGTCCTTGATCTTTAATCGCTTTCATATAGTGGTAGCCAAGAATATTATTAGGTTCACTTAAAGATAAAATAGATGAACTAGGTTTCAACTTCTCAAACGCTTCAGAAGTTGCACGGGGATAGCTGTATCCAAGCTTTACTTTTTCTTTCACGAATTGATCGAAAGTTGGTTTGTTTTCTATCATAAATGAAATTAACTGGTTAAATTGATCAATGTTACCACATTCACTCCCAAAATTAATAAAAGTAACTCCCATCTCAGCTAATAACGAAATGGCACCGTGAGCAAATAATTCTGCTTTTTGGGTAGAATAAATATATGGGAGTTCGATCACTAGATCTATTCCAGAAGATAATGCCATCTCTGTTCGGTACCATTTTGAGACAATGGCAGGTTCACCTCGCTGTAGAAAGGAGCCACTCATCACTGCGATCACTACATCAGCTTCTGTCATTTTTCGTGCTTGTTCAGCTTGAAAAAAATGCCCGTTATGAAATGGATTATATTCAACAACAATTCCAACTGCTTTCATGTTTCTCATCCTCCTAATATTATGGTAAGGTGAAATCTAATAATTACAATCGTGCTCCTTTACTCTTCTTTTATGACATGCTACAATAAACGTCATGCTTAAAACAAGTACAAGCTCTAGCAATTTTTCTTGTATGTTACTGTAAAGAAAAAAGGTTGACATTCAATTAGTGTAGAGCTATACTTAATTTTGTTGTCTTAGAGGTGATCAGAGATGAAATGGTCATTACAGCAATTATCTGTTGCTAAGCGCAAACCATTTACATTTGAAGAAGAAATTGATTTATCTAGCTTAAAAGAATTAAATCCAGAGATTAGATCAGTATCTCCTGTAATCGTAAAAGGAGAGGTGAACTACTCCGGTACTTTGATTACATTTCAGCTTTCGATTGTAGGCGAGTTGATTCTTCCGTGTGTAAGAACATTAGCTGATGTAAAGTTTCCAATTGATCTTCAAATAACAGAGCATTTTCATCCGACCAATGATTATGTTACAGCAGATGTTGATCATGATGAAATTAATTTTTTTGAAGGAGAAACAGTTGATTTACTTCCTGTCATAAAGGAACGTATATTACTTGAAATTCCAATTCAAGTATATGCGGAGACAGAAGAAGAGAGACTTGCTCCACCCTCAGGAAAAGATTGGGGACTTGTTACAGAGGAAGAGCACAAAAATCGTGTAGATCCAAGATTGGCTGATTTGGCAAAGTTTTTTGAAAAGGAATAGGAAAGTCGAAGCACCGACTAAGATCGGGCCTTCATTTCATATAACCAACTAAGTTTGGGCGCGGTTGGATTTTATAGATTTTTTAAGGAGGTGGGAATGATGGCAGTACCATTTAGAAGAACATCTAAAACTCGCAAGAATAAGCGTCGTACTCACTACAAGTTAGCAGTACCTGGTATGACTAAATGTCCTGAGTGTGGAGAATTAAAGCTTGCTCACCGTATTTGTAAAGAGTGTGGCTCTTACAAAGGTCAAGATGTGATCAGCAAGTAATTTAATACGAACTGAAAGACGAAGAGAGCTCTCTCTTCGTCTTTTTTGTACAGGGGAAAAGGAGAGAGAGAATGTGGCGAACGTAGAGATGAGGCAATGTGAAAATGGTGTAACGTGGATTCAGATTAATCGCGAAGAAATTAGGAATGCGGTAAATGAACAAGTGATGAAAGAGTTAAATAAGGCTTTGGACATGGCTGAATTAGATGAAAGTAAAGTCATTGTTCTAAGTGGGGCGGGGAAACGAGCTTTCTGCTCAGGAGGAGATTTAACAGCTTTTCAACACTTAATGACGGAAGAGGACGCTAAAAAGATGTTCAGTAAGATGGGATCCATTTTAGAGAGAATCGCTTTTTTTCCAAAAATAACGGTAGCTGCTTTAAATGGCACGGCTGTTGGTGGAGGAAGTGAGCTTGCTTCTGCCTGTGATTTACGCATTGCTGCTCCTCATTCAAAGGTTGGGTTTGTCCAAGCTAATTTAGGAATTACAACAGGTTGGGGTGGTGCCACATTGCTATTTGAAAGGATACCTAAGCCAGAAGCATTACATATGTTGGTGACAGCAAAGATGTTTCCTGTAACTGATTTGGTGAATAATGGGTTTATTAAAGAAATTATTCACAAAGAACCGTTTGAAGAAGGAGTGATTGATTATGTGACCCCGTTTTTAAGTCATAGCGCCGAAGTTCTAAAGGCGTATAAATTACGACTGATTGAACATATGAATAGATCTGTCATTCATCAACATATCAGTAATGAAATAAGCCATTGTGCAAAATTATGGGAAACAAAAGAACATCATGAGGCTGTTCGTACGTTCTTACATTCGTCAAAAGAGAGCTAATACTAGATTTGTGAATAGAACTTGGTAAATCGGTCATAATTGACTAATAGAACAAAATCTATCTAATAAAAAAAGAAGAGTTGATCTTTTTTTACTAATAATAAGTCTTTCTACTCTAGTAGATGCATATGAATAAGCAAATGAGACTTTGAGGAGGGATTCTATGACAACGATTCGCCAAGATGCATGGAGCACAGATGAAGATTTAATTTTAGCTGAAGTCGTTCTTAGACATATTCGAGAAGGGAGCACGCAACTCTCTGCATTCGAAGAAGTTGGAGAACGCTTGTCTAGAACTAGCGCTGCTTGCGGGTTCCGCTGGAATTCAGCGATTCGAAAAAAATATGAATCTGCTGTTGCGTTAGCGAAAAAACAGCGGACTAAAGGGAAGAAACAACAACCTGCTGAACCAGAAGAATTTGTAAATGAAACAAGTGAAGAAATTATGGAGCCAGTTGTCTCCGTTAAGGAAGAGAAAGATATAGAAAAAGCAGAAGGTAAAAAGCGAGCTGCTTTAAAGAAGGAAACGGTTTCGTCTGAGCTTACAATGAAGACGGTACTTTCGTTTTTAGCTGACTATGAAGAAGAAATGAAGAAACGCATTCCATATGAAGAAATAGAAAAGCTAAAAAGAGAGAACGAACTGTTACAAGAAGAACTTGAAAAGGTAAAAGAGGAGAAAAAAATAATGACAGAGGACTATCGAGCGCTACTGTCTATTATGGATCGTGCTAGAAAATTATCGATCTAACTAAATAAGTTATTGCTGCCTTGAGAGAAGGAAACTCACTTTTCTCAAGGCTTTAAGAGGTGTCGAACTTGTCCATAATAGGCTGAAGAGGTGTCCCGGAAATCAATAAATAGATTTCTTGGGACACCTCTCTATTTTGTGTTAAGAAAGATTATCTTCGGATTCTATATTTACGGGTTCTTTACCCGCAACTTGTTCCTTTACTCCTTCTGGGTACCAAACATAAGGACTTTCACCTCTATCTCTTGTAGCATCATATGTTGCTGCTTCAAAACCCATATGCTCCCAGAATGGTCCTGATCCTTGTCTTCCGTTCGTTTTGATTGGCAGTTGAAAAGATTTTGCGAAATTAACTAATGCTTCTCCATATCCCTGTTTTCGGTACGCTTCTAACACTTCCAGCTTCCATAATTCTAGATAGTCTTGTGGTGGATTAAAATAACGATCGTATTTGCCGTCAATTCGATACAAGCTCATTCTCGCGACAAGTTTTTTTCCGAAATAAACGCCATAAAACGGTGATTCACTATCATTTTCAATAATGTTCGCTTCAAGGTCACCTTTCATAGAGAGTTCGGCTGAACCGTATTCACGAAAGTTTTTAAACTCTTCTAACGTTTTATAATTTACAAGTAAACGCTTAACTTCATAGTTGTGCATAAGACTTCCTCCTCATAGTTACAGTTCTCTACTATATTTTACTACATATTAGTCTGAAAGCGGTTAAATATGCCTGAATTTTTTATTAAAGAACAAAATGTTATAATAGTCAGAATTTTATTATTTGTAAGTTTTGCCCCAGAGTATGGTACAATTTTCATAAAAAGCAAGGAGCAATACGAGTGAACGTTGTCATAATAGGCTCAGGATCAATTGGAATGTTAATGGCATTTTATTTTACAAAACTAGGATGTCCTGTTTCATTAGTTACGAACCGAGTAGAACAAGCAGATGATTTAAATCAGAACGGTCTGCATCTTTTTTATTCAGAAAAAACAATAAAAAAGGTCTCTATCCTTGCGATGAATGTTCAGCAATTGACACAACTTACAGATGTCGATTTACTAATTGTTACAGTTAAGTCTCATCAGGTTGAACATGTGATAAAACAGATAGATGAAAATCAGTTGAATATTTTTTCCGTCCTATTTTTACAAAATGGAATGTCTCACACAGAATTGTTTCACCAAATTTCTGTCCCTGAAATTGCAGTAGGTGTGATGGAACATGGGGCTATGCGGACAAATAACGTTACGGTTCGTCACACGGGGATTGGAATGTTAAAGTGGAGTTATGTTCGTCAAAAGAGCCAATTCATTGAGAGGTTGTTTAGTCAATTAAATGAAGAGCATTTTCCAATTGAGAAACAACAGAATTGGAAACAATTGTTACAGCGAAAATTAGTAGTAAATGCTTGTATCAATCCAATTACAGCTATTTTTGCCATTCCAAATGGAATGTTAGTGAAAAATGATTATTATTTCTCAATGATGAGACAAGTGTTTGTTGAAGTGACAGATATCCTCGGGATAGAGAATCAAGAAGGTCTGTGGAAGTATGTTTGTCAAGTTTGTGAGAAAACATCTAGAAACCGCTCGTCTATGTTGGTAGACATAGATAGTCACCGTGAAACAGAAGTCGATAGCATTGTAGGGTACTTACTTCGACAAGCTTCAGCTAAACAAATGAATGTGCCCGTTTTAACTTTCCTTTATCGTGCAATTAGAGCGAAGGAGCAAACATATGAGTTAGGAGGTACTACTTTATGACAAGTGTGTTAGCAGCAGTTATTGCTACAATCGTAACAGTTCCTTTGCTCGGATGGTATGTCATTTATCTTACTTCCGTAAAGATATCAAAAAATAAATCAAAGTCGTTACGTCGTGCCTCGGATTGGACAACGGTGTTGTTTATGATGGCTGTTTATTTTATTTTAATTGAGCTATGGGATCAGTCTTTTGGTTGGTTAATATTAGCTATTTTCTTTTTAATTGCTTTTTTCGTTACTTGGATACAATGGAAAGTATCAGGAGATATTCAAACAAATAAATTATTTAAGGGGATATGGAGGTTTAACTTTCTTTTTTTTGTTATTCTTTATTTGTTATTAAGTGGATTTGGATTAATCTCAAGAATATTTAGTTAATGGTAGTTCGTCATGCTTGGTCAATGGCTCATAGTTTGCTATGATGAAAAGGAATTAAGTGATACGAAGGGACGTCTATACATGATGGAAGTAAGAGAAATCGACCTAATATCAAATACAGGTTTTATGAGAGATTACATAAGCGGGCATGAACGGATGGAATCTTTTTTTGATTTTACATATAACGATGTAGAAAAATTCTCGAAAAGGGCGGATGATTTACTTTCGCGCACTTTTAAACGGAAAGAATTAGCGGATTACTTACTGGATGTTCATACATCACTTGAAGGTAAAGAGCAAACGCTGATTCAGATTGAGAAATTAAGACAACCTAATTCGGTTGTAGTCGTTGGAGGACAACAAGCTGGACTGTTAACTGGCCCGCTTTATACCGTATATAAAGCAATCTCAATAGTATTATTGGCAAAACAACAAGAGGAGAAGTTAAAAATTCCCGTTGTGCCGGTTTTCTGGATCGCAGGAGAAGACCATGATGTAGATGAAATTCGTTTTGTCTATAAAGAAAAAGCTGGAAATTGGAAGAAACATTTATATAATGATCATTTTGAAGTGGCGTCCGCTTCCATGCTTCATCTTAATAAGAAGGAGTTGCAAAGGTGGACGGATGAGTTGTTTGCAACACTTCCTGAAACGGTCCATACGAAATCCATTTTGGGGCAACTACGAGCATTCATGGATCAATCAACAACTTTTGTTGATTTCTTTAAGGAGATAATGAACTGGTTGTTTGGGAGTGAGGGTCTATTGCTGTTGGATGCACACGATCCTGTCATTCGAAATCTCGAAACAGATTATTTTGAAGCATTAATACAAGATGTAGAGCAGGTTCAGATTAGACAGCAACATGGGGCAGCAGCCTTTGCAAAAGCTGGATATGGCGATCCGATTGTCACAGATGAAACGAATGCACACCTTTTTTTAGAAATAAATGGAGAACGAAAAAGATTAGATTATGAGGAGAACGGCTTTTTTGTGAAAGATACAGATATTTCTTTTACGAAGAGTGAATTGCTTACATTGTTACATAAGGAGCCGGAAAGGTTCAGCAATAATGTGGTAACGAGACCTTTAATGCAAGAGTGGCTTTTACCTGTATTAGCATTTGTGGCTGGTCCAGGCGAGTTGCGTTATTGGGCGACATTAAAACAAGTGTTTTCTCATTTTCACTTGAACGTTCCACCTGTTATACCTAGAATTCAAATGACGTTTATCCCACCTGACGTACAAAAGTGGCTAGCCGAAACAAAATATGATCTGAAGCCATTTCTACTTGGGAAAATGACGGAGTTACGAGAATCTTGGTTAGAAGATGCAACTGTCTATCCAATTGATGAAGTGATAGAGCAAGTAAAAGCGGCTTTTTCTAATCACCATCAGCCATTGCAGGAACTAGCAAGCAAAATGGATCCCACTTTGGCAAAAATGAGTGAAAAAAACTTTGCCATTATGGAGAATCAAATTGAATTTATGAACAAAAAGATGAAACTTTTTGTTCGACAAAGCCATGAGCATACACTTGCGAAATTTACAGAAGCAGGTAAGTGGGCAGCGCCATTAAATTTACCACAAGAACGAGTATTTCATCCGATCTTGTTGATGAATGTCATAGGAGAAGATGGATTTAGGCGATTGTTGTCAACAGATATGTCGGTAACCCCCACTCATAAAATTGTATATTTGTAAATTCATGTTACGTTTTTCCGTCGAAATGTGGATAAAAGGATCCTGCCCTTGCGGTAGGATTTTTTTTGTGTGGATAAATCAAAAATTTAGTGTGGTGCAAAGTGGAGGAATGTGGTAACTTAAGGGTAGTAAGTGGGGGGAGTTGGGTTTGCGATGTTTATGGGAGAATATCGCCATAACGTAGATGAAAAAGGTCGTATGATTGTTCCGGCAAAGTTCCGGGATAGTTTGGGCTCTTCTTTTGTCGTGACCCGAGGTTTAGATCGCTGTTTGTTTGTTTATCCACAGGAAGAGTGGAGCAAGCTTGAAAATAAATTAAAAACCTTACCCTTTACGAAAAAAGATGCACGAGCGTTTACTCGATTTTTCTTTTCTGGAGCGACTGAATGTGAACTAGATAAGCAGGGAAGAGTAAATATAGCTTCACCGCTTAGGGAGTATGCACAACTTGATAAAGAATGTGTGGTTATTGGGGTTTCCAATCGAGTTGAGATTTGGAGTAAAACGATCTGGGAGGAATACTTCGCTGAATCAGAAGATTCTTTCAGTGAAATTGCCGAGAATATTGTAGATTTTGATTTTTAGTCGTTTGTTTTGGAGGTAGTGAGATGTTTCATCATGTGACAGTATTAAAACAAGAGTCAGTCGATGGCCTAAATATCAAACCAAATGGTGTCTATGTTGACTGTACATTAGGTGGTGCCGGGCATTCGTCGTTAATAGCATCACAGCTTAGTGAGGAAGGTCACCTTTATGCATTTGATCAAGACGATAAAGCTCTGTCTCATGCAAGGGAACAATTAAGTCCTTTTGAAGGGAAAGTAACCCTCATAAGAAGCAACTTTCGCCATATAAAGGAAGAGCTAGCCAAATTTGGTGTTGAACAAGTGGATGGAATATTGTTTGACCTTGGTGTATCCAGTCCTCAACTTGATGAAGCAGAGAGAGGATTTAGTTACCACCAAGATGCCCCTCTTGATATGAGAATGGACCAGACGGCAGAGCTTACGGCTTTTCATGTTGTGAATGATTGGCCATTTGAACAACTTGTTAAGATTATTTCAAGATATGGAGAAGAGAAATTCGCTAAACAAATTGCTCGCAAGATTGAATCACATAGAGAAGTAAAAAGAATTAAAACGACTGGAGAACTCGTTGAGATTATTAAAGAAGCCATACCAGCACCAGCTAGAAGAACAGGGGGCCACCCGGCTAAAAGAACATTTCAAGCGATTCGAATTGCTGTAAACGATGAATTGGGAGCATTTGAAGAAGCGTTGGAAGATGCGATCTCACTATTAAACGTAGGTGGACGAATTTCTGTTATTACCTTTCATTCTTTGGAAGATCGGCTTTGTAAAGAAATCTTTAAAGAAAAAAGCAAGGGACCAGACTTACCACCAGGTTTGCCTGTAATACCGGAGGGATATGAGCCGATTTTAAAACTAATCACTCGAAAACCAATTGTAGCTTCAAGCGAGGAATTAGAGGAAAATAACCGGTCAAGATCTGCGAAACTGCGAGTAGCGGAAAAGCAACATTAAGGGGGAATGAAGTTGAGTATGGTAGCGCGTAACATTCAAGAGCAACAACAATCACAGGTTCAAACAAAAACGAGAATTCGTCACGTTCGTAATCCTATCACGTTAGGGGAAAAAGCCATTATTGGAATGGTAGCGGTTTTGACATTTGTTGTTCTTGGATTCATGGTCAATAATTTTGCAACATTATATTCAATGAATCAAGAAGTTTATCAGTTAGAACAAACGATTAGTAATCAACAACAAGTTAATGAAGGGCTGTCCCTACAGGTTGTTGAATTAAGTGCTCCAGATCGAATTTTACATATTGCATCAGAACAACTGGGGATGTCTTTGGATGATAATAAGGTGAAAGTTGTGCAAAACTAAACTAGTTTAGCTAATAGGGTAGAGAAAAATTATCTTTTTTCTCTACCCTTCAGCTATAGGCTAGTTTTTTTTCTGAAATTGGCATATTTTAGGACATGTAATTGCCATCCACCTTATGTATAGTAGAAAATGAGGTGAAAAGATTGGAAATAAAAAGATCAGTCACAAATAAGAGAGCTGTGTTGCTACTTAGTGTTGTTTTGCTTTTCTTTGTTATATTGCTTGGTAGAATTATTTATATTCAAACAACACAAGAAATAGACGGGCAAAATTTACGAGCACTAGGTGAAGAAAGATGGACAACTACGGAAGTGTTAAAAGGGGTCCGTGGAACAATTTATGATCGAACAGGTAGTCCGGTTGCACAAGAAGTGAATTCCTATACTGTTTATGCGGTATTAGACCAAAACTATCAAAGATATGTCGTTAATAATGAAGAGACGGCCACTCTTCTTGCGCCTCATATTAATATGGAAGCACAAGATTTGGAAAGGGCGTTTGCGAATGGGCAAGCAGAGGGGAAATTTCAAATTGAGTTAGGTTCAGGTGCGAGACATTTAACTTTTGAACAAGTAACAGCGATTCGAGAATTGGATTTAGACGGTATTTATTTTAGGGAAGAATCAAGACGATATTATCCGAAACAAACATATGCTTCTCACATAATTGGATTTACAGAGCGAAACACGGGAGAAGCAAGGATGGGGCTTGAACGAAGTCTGGATGAGTTAATGAGTGCAGATGATGGTACAATTCGCTATCAACGTGATCGTAAAGGTTTTCCATTGCTAAACCCTAACCAAAACATAACAGCGGCTGAAAATGGACATGCTGTATATTTAACGTTAGACTCCAATATCCAGACGGCGCTTGAACAAGTCATGACTCAAGTGGAAGAAGATTACAACCCTGAAAAAATAATTGCAATTGTAGCTGATCCGAAAACAGGTGAAATTCTTGGGATGAGCAATCGTCCTAGTTTTAATCCGAATCATTATGAGCAAATCACGAATTACTTGAATTTCGCTGTGTCTGATCGTTATGAGCCAGGATCAACCATGAAAATGTTTACGGTAGCAGCTGCAATTGAAGAGGGCGTCTACAACGGAGAAGAATTCTATCAATCTGGGACAATTGAAGTTGCGGATCGTAGAATTGGGGATCATAATGAAGCTCGCGGATGGGGATCAATCTCGTATAATGAAGGTTTTTATCGTTCTTCTAACGTTGCGATGGCCAAATTGGTCCTTGAAAAGTTAGGTTCTGATAAGCTTTATGAATACTTGAGTAAATTTGGTTTTGACGAAAAAACGGGTATTGATCTACCGAATGAAGCAGATAGTCTATTAGCAAGAAATGGACGAGTAGATGCAGCCACTACTGCTTTTGGGCAAGGAAGTGCTGTAACGCCAATTCAACAAATTCAAGCTGCTACGGCAATTGCAAATGGTGGAAAAATGATGAAACCATATATTATTGATTCAATTGTAGATCCAAACAATAATACAATTGTACAAAAAAATGAGCCAGAAGTAGTGGGTGAACCAATATCTAAAGAGACGGCAGATCAAGTAAAGGATTTATTAGAAGGGGTTGTTACAAATTCAGCAGGAACCGGTCACCCTTATTATTTAGAAGGGTTTGATGTAATAGGTAAGACTGGTACAGCTCAAATTAACAATCCAAATGCAAGAGGGTATATTCAGGGACATGGAGAAAATATTTTTTCATTTTTAGGCATGGCACCTAAAGAAGATCCCCGCGTAATTGTTTATGTTGCTGTAGAAAGACCAAAATTAAGCCTAGAGGAGTCTGGGTCTATGCCGACATCCATGATTTTCAACACAATCATGAAACATAGTTTACAATATTTAAATATCACACCAACTCTTGACGAGATTGTTGAAGAAACCGAAACGGGTTTTAAAACAGAGGATTATGTAGGTCAAACCGTTTCTAGTATACAGGAGAGTTTACAAGAGAATGGGGTCGAATTAACTGTTTTAGGAAATGGATCAAAAATAGAAGCGCAACAACCTTTAGCTGGAAAAGGACTATTGCACGGAGAACGGTTATTTATCCGAACAGATGGAGATCATTTTCAGATGCCTGATTTAACAGGCTGGTCCAATCGGGATGTACGTCGTTTTGCCCAAGCAATGGAGTTAAATCCAACTTTCTTCGGAAATGGATATGTCGAGAAACAAAGTATAGAACCGGGGACAGTAATCGAACCAGGTGATTATATTGTAGTAGAGCTAGCTCCAAATTCGGGGGAGAGAGAGTACAGTCGAGAAGACGATGAGTTGAATTTAGATCAAATAGGTGAATAAGACTTTTAGACCTGTAGCTACTGTTCTAACCAATCGCGTACAAGCATATGTTTAAACAAGCCCCGTCTAAACTGGCGGCACATGATATGAATGTATGCGGGAGGTATTACGGTGCGAGTTTCTAACGTAACAGTGCGAAAACGACTCATTCTTGTACTTTTTTTTGGACTGGCTGTGTTCTTAATTATTGCTCTAAGACTTGGGTATGTCCAATTTGTATTAGGTGATTGGTTAACAGATCGAGCAGAAGATTCATGGAGTAGGGACGTTCCTTTTGAAGCAAAAAGAGGTGAGATCAGGGACAGGAATGATGTAGTTCTTGCAACCAATGTAAGTGCGCCATCGATTCTCGTTGTGCCAAGACAAGTGAAAGATCCTGTTGATACAGCTGAAAAACTTGCATCAGTACTCGATATGGATCATAAAAAAGCATATGAATATGTGACGAAACAAGAGTCAATTGTTCGGATTAACCCAGAGGGGAGAAAGGTGACGAAAGAGAAAGCCAGTGAGGTTCGTTCGTTACGTTTAGAGGGAGTCTATATTGCCGAAGATAGTTTGAGACATTACCCGTTTGGTAGTTACTTGTCACATGTTTTAGGATTTGCAGGGATCGATAATCAGGGACTTACGGGTTTGGAACTTTATTATGATGATAATTTAAAGGGTGACAGTGGATACGTGTCCTTTTTTTCAACAGCAAAAGGAAATAGAATGCCTAATTTAGCGGATGAATATACCGCCCCTGTTAATGGCTTAGATTTACGATTAACCATTGATAGTCAAGTGCAAACCATTATGGAACGAGAGCTTGATATCGCTGAAGCTACGTACAATCCTGACGGCGCTATAGCTATTGCTATGAATCCAAATACAGGAGAAGTATTAGGGATGAGTAGTAGGCCTCACTATAACCCGGAAAATTTCCAGGATGTTCCTGCTGAAATTTATAATCAAAACAAACCTGTTTGGATGCAGTATGAACCAGGATCAACGTTTAAGATTATTACATTGGCAGCTGCTCTAGAAGAAGGCGAAGTCGACTTAGAGAAAGATACATTTAACGATCCAGGGTACATTGAGGTCGCTGGTCGAAACTTACGATGCTGGAAAAAAGGTGGTCATGGACATCAAACATTCTTAGAAGTCGTTCAAAATTCTTGTAACCCTGGTTTTGTTGTGTTAGGAGAACGCTTAGGTACAGATCGACTATTTGATTACATTGAAGATTTTGGATTTGGAGAAAAAACAGGTATTGATCTGCAAGGAGAAGGAACAGGAATTCTTTTTAATAGAGATCGTGTTGGTCCTCTAGAACAAGCCACTACGGCTTTTGGTCAAGGGGTTGCTGTTACTCCAATTCAGCAAGTAGCTGCTGTGTCCGCAGCCGTGAATGGAGGATATTTGTATCAGCCATTTTTAGCAAAAGAGTGGGTTGATCCAATGACAAATGAGGTTGTTGATCAACGAACTCCAAATCTTAAAAGACGAATTATTTCAGATGAAACATCAAAGGAAGTGCGTTACGCACTTGAACACGTTGTTGCTCTTGGTTCAGGTAAGGGCGCTTATATTGATGGGTACCGAGTTGGTGGGAAAACAGGAACAGCGCAAAAGGCAAAGGATGGTCGCTATTTAGAAAACAACCATATTGTTTCTTTTATTGGATTTGCACCTGCAGATGATCCACAAATCGTCGTCTATGTTGCGATTGATAATCCCAAAGATACTCTTCAATTTGGTGGGATCGTAGCAGCGCCTATCGTTGGAAATATCATCGGTGATAGTTTGCAAGCGATGGGAGTAGAGAAACGTGATGGAGGAATTGAGAAAGAAATGACCTGGACTGATACTCCGCTCGTTGAAGTTCCAGATTTAGTTGGTCGAACTAGAAGAGAATTAAATGAGTCATACTATGAACTAAAAGTTAATGCTGATGGAGAAGGGAATTATGTGCTTGCACAATCACCGGAACCTGGAGTGAAAGTTGAAGAAGGATCAACAATCCGCATTTATATGGGTGACAAATAAGGACAAAACGTCTAAAATAGTTAAAGCGATTGGTAATTTGTGAAATGGATTGAGAGGTTGTAATAATATGAAACTACAGGAACTCCTTGTGCCACTAAGGTTTCAATATAAAGAGTGTCAAGCTAACCCAACTGTCACATCTTTAGAAATGGATTCTAGAAATGTAAAAGAAGGTACTGTCTTTATTTGTATTAAAGGATATACAGTAGATGGTCATGATTACGCACAACAGGCAGAAAGAAAAGGGGCGGTAGCGGTTATCGCTGAACGCCCTCTTTCTGTGTCTATTCCGGTCATTATCGTTCCGGACACAAAGCGAGCAATGGCTAAGCTTGCTTGTCATTTTTATGGGTATCCGACCGAAAAGCTCCATTTAATTGGGGTTACAGGGACAAATGGAAAAACAACGGTTACTCATTTAATTGAAAAGATCATGCAGGATGATCACAAAAAAACAGGTTTGATTGGGACGATGTACACAAAAGTGGGCTCAACTCAATATGAGACAAAGAACACAACCCCTGAATCCCTTCCGCTTCAGCAATTATTTAATGAAATGGTTGTTGAGCAAGTGGATGTGGCATTAATGGAAGTTTCTTCTCATGCCCTTCATTTAGGAAGAGTTCGTGGATGTGATTTCAATGTAGCGGTGTTTACAAATTTGTCTCCAGATCATTTAGATTATCATGGGACAATGGAGTCCTATTTGTATGCTAAAGGCTTATTATTCTCACAACTTGGTAACACGTTCTCTAATAAGGTAGCTGTGTTAAATGCAGATGACCCCGCTTCTACTGAATTGGCTCGTTTAACAACGGTTGATGTTGTGAAGTATGGCGTGAGAGAAGAGGCTGATATTGTCGCTAATAATATAAAAATTAGCCCCTCTGGTACAACGTTTGACTTAACAGCTTTTGGAGAAAGTGAATCCGTTTCTTTGAAATTAATTGGAATGTTCAGTGTTTATAACGCATTAGCTGCTATTGCAGCTGCTTATGTCTCTGGTGTGTCATTAGCCTCTATTAAAGCCAGCCTAGAGCAGGTAGAGGGTGTAGCCGGCCGCTTCGAAACGGTTGATGAAGGTCAAGATTTTACTGTCATTGTCGACTATGCCCACACGTCAGATAGCTTAGAAAATGTACTGAAAACTGTTAAAGAATTTGCCACGAAACGAATCTTTGCGATTGTTGGCTGTGGAGGAGATAGGGACCGAACAAAGCGTCCTGTTATGGCAAGAATTGCTTGTGAGGAGGCCGATCGAGCCATCTTTACATCAGATAACCCTCGCTCAGAAGATCCAAAACAAATTATTCATGATATGACAGAAGGTGTTAGTGATGGGCGTTATGAGGTAGTCATGGACCGAGCAGAGGCAATTAAACAGGCGATTAACGAAGCTGAAAAAGATGACATCATTGTCATTGCTGGCAAGGGACATGAAACGTATCAAATTTTAGGCAATCAAACGATCCACTTTGATGATAGAGAAGTGGCGCGGCAAGCGATACTAGAAAAAAAGTTATCATAATAGAAAGCTAACAGGATTAAATTCTTGAATAGAAAAGACACATATCGCTTGCTATTAAGTGATATCAATAATAAAGAAAATGATAAAGGTCTAAAAAAAAAGAGTTAACAATACTAAAAAATGACAAATGAATATGGTTATTCGTTATAAAGAAAGGAGGAATGATCAGTGATGTTAGAGCGCGTCTTACTTCTTACCTTACTGGCTTCATTTCTAATTGCTGTCCTCCTATCACCCCTTTTTATCCCTTTTTTAAGAAGGTTAAAATTCGGGCAAAGTATTCGGGAGGAAGGCCCAAAATCACATCAAAAGAAAAGTGGTACTCCGACAATGGGAGGTATTGTCATTGTCCTGACAGTCCTAGTGACCACTGTATTTATCTCAACTCGTTTTCTGTCTTTTAGTCAAGAAATCTTATTATTACTTCTTGTAACAGTAGGGTTTGGATTGGTTGGTTTTCTAGATGATTTTATTAAGGTTGTATTAAAGCGCAACCTTGGGTTAACGTCAAAACAAAAATTAGCCGGTCAATTACTTATTGCGATCCTTTTTTATATTGGTCTTATTCAAATGGATTTTTCTACAGAGATTCATGTCCCGGCTACAAATTTATCCATTGACTTAGGCTGGCTTTATTTACCTTTAGTCATTGTCATGCTTGTCGGTGCTTCTAATGCTGTGAATTTAACAGATGGTTTAGATGGATTATTGGCTGGAACGGGAGCTATTGCTTTTGGTGCATTTGCTGTCCTTGCTTGGTATGCTGGTTTTATTGATGTATCTATATTTAGTGCAGCAATTGTTGGATCTGTGTTAGGATTTCTTGTTTATAATGCTCATCCAGCTAAAGTATTCATGGGAGATACTGGATCCCTAGCTTTAGGTGGAGCCATCGCGGCCATTGCAATCATGACTAAGATGGAAATATTACTTGTTTTAATTGGTGGGGTTTTTGTCATAGAGACACTCTCGGTTATTATTCAAGTGATCTCTTTTAAGACAAGAGGGAAACGAGTGTTTAAAATGAGTCCATTGCATCATCACTATGAACTATCAGGTTGGTCGGAATGGAGAGTTGTCGTTACTTTTTGGTTTGTTGGTATGGTTTTCGCAGTGCTCGGAATCTACTTAGAGGTGTGGTTGTAAATGAAGTCAAACGATCTGTTTAAAGAAAAGAATATTTTGATCTTAGGGCTGGCTAAGAGCGGTGAAGCGGCAGCTAAATTACTTCATAAGCTTGGGGCTAATGTTGTTGTAAATGACGCAAAGCCGTATGAAGAGAATGAGCAAGCAAAACAATTGGAATCTATCGGGATTGAAGTTGTTTGTGGAGGTCATCCACTCACACTTTTGGATAAAGGAATCGAGTTGGTGGTGAAAAATCCGGGAATTCCGTACAGAAATCCGATTGTTCGTGAAGCTTTACATAGGGGGATCTCTGTAGTAACGGAAGTAGAGATTGCCTCATTAATTAGTGAGGCAGAAATCGTGGCTATTACAGGGTCAAATGGTAAGACAACGACAACGACGTTAATTTACGAAATGCTAAAAAATGGTGAGCGTGAACCGTTAATTGCCGGTAATATTGGTACTGTTGCATGTGAAGTGGCTGAGAAAGCTACAGATCAAGAAGTAATGGTCTTAGAAGTCTCTTCTTTCCAATTATTAGGGACGGAGCAATTTAAGCCAAAAGTAAGTGTATTTTTAAACCTTTTTGATGCACATCTTGATTATCATGGCACCAAAGAAGAGTATGGATTAGCGAAAGCTAAAATTACGGCTAACCAAACCGAGAGTGACTATCTTATTTATAATGTAGATGATCCTATTGTAAGGAAAATTGCGAACGATAGTGATGCAACTCTAATCCCGTTTTCGGTAAAGCAACCATTAGCAAAAGGATTGAGTATCCAAAATGAAGCTATTTATTATAACGGACAGCCACTCGTCCAACTTCATTCTATTGTATTACCTGGGGCTCATAATCTAGAAAATATATTAGCGGCTATTGGGGCTTCGTTAACGATGGGGGCTAAGCGGTCGCAAATTGAACATGTTTTGCAAACGTTTAGTGGAGTCGAACACCGTTTGCAATTTGTGTCTGAGTATGAAGGTAGACGTTTCTATAATGACTCGAAAGCAACGAACATCTTAGCTTCACAAAAAGCATTAGAAGCTTTTGAGCAACCGATTGTTTTATTAGCTGGTGGTCTCGATCGAGGTAACGAATTTGATGAGTTATCTTCCTCCTTTAAGAATGTGAAAGCATTAGTTACATTTGGAGAGACAAAGGAAAAGTTGGCAAAAACAGCAAAAGAAGCAAAAGTAGAAAGGATTGTTTTTGTAAACACAATGGAAGAAGCGGTTCAAGCTGCCTATGATCAATCAGAGTCTGGAGATGTCATTTTGCTTTCCCCTGCATGTGCAAGTTGGGATCAGTATAAAACATTTGAAGAACGAGGGCTGCGTTTTGTAAAAGCAGTAGAAACTCTACAAGCCGCATCTAAGTCGTAAGCAAAAGGTCAACTCATTAGTGAGTCGGCCTTTTTTTCGATTAGAGAAAATCGTTGGACATGTTTTGTAGTTCGCGAGCATACGTTTAAGTTGAGGGGTTGTACAGCGCAACTGAAAAACTTAATTCGTGTTAGATGAGGTGTGGAGGAATGCCAAAAACGAGAACAGCACCAGATTACGTTCTAATGTTCACTACGCTAGTACTATTAGTAATTGGTCTAATCATGGTTTATAGTGCAAGTGCTGCATGGGCAAGCTACCGATTCGATGATTCATTTTTCTTTGCTAAACGACAATTGTTTTTTGCTAGTGTAGGTGTACTAGCTATGTTGTTTGTTATTCGGGTCGATTATTGGACATGGCGTACTTGGTCTAAAGTAATCATTATTGTTTGTTTTATTTTGCTCGTAATCGTCCTTATTCCAGGAGTAGGCCTTGTTCGTGGTGGGGCAAGAAGTTGGTTGGGTATTGGTGCCTTTTCTATTCAACCTTCTGAATTTATGAAAATGGCTATGATTGCTTTTTTAGCAAAATACTTATCAGAAAATCAAAAGAAGATCGTTTCTTTTAAGCATGGACTTATGCCTTCTCTGTCTCTTGTCATGGTTGCATTTGGTATGATTATGTTACAACCCGATCTTGGGACAGGGGCTGTTATGGTCGGCACTTGTGTCATTATGATATTTGTTGCGGGTGCTCGCCTTAGTCATTTTGCATGGTTAGGAGTAGCTGGACTTGTTGGATTTGTAGCCTTAATTGCTTCTGCTCCTTATCGAATTAAGCGAATTACTTCGTTTCTTGATCCTTGGTCAGATCCTTTAGGGAGTGGGTTTCAAATTATTCAATCACTCTATGCAATTGGTCCAGGTGGATTAATGGGGATGGGGTTAGGAGAAAGCAGGCAAAAGTATTTTTATTTACCGGAACCGCAAACAGATTTTATCTTTGCCATATTATCTGAAGAACTAGGGTTTATTGGTGGATTTATTGTTCTTTTCTTATTTGGTATTTTGCTATGGAGAGGAATAAGAATCGCATTAGGGGCACCAGATTTATTTGGGAGCTTTTTAGCTGTTGGGATCATCTCCATGGTAGCGATTCAGGTTATGATTAATGTCGGTGTTGTTACAGGCTTAATGCCAGTTACGGGAATTACACTTCCTTTGCTTAGTTACGGAGGATCTTCCCTTACGTTAATGCTTGTTTCTATTGGAGTGTTGTTAAATATAAGTCGCTATGTGAAATGACAAAATGGATAGCAAAAAAGAAGTGCCCTTGTTAAAGATAATTATGGTTATTTTTAACGGGGGTGCTTTCGTTTGTTAATAAGATTTATTTTGAAATAAACTTCTATTATATTCATGAATTTAATGGGAAAGTATGAAAGATATCGGAACATAAAAAAACTAGCAGGTTTCGTGTATAATACAAGTTCTGTTCATGATAAAATGGTACTAATCATGTTTTTTGGGAGGAAGCTAATGAGAGTAGTGGTTAGTGGTGGAGGAACAGGTGGACATATCTATCCTGCCTTATCTTTAATTAAAGAAATAAAAAGAAACCATCAAGATGCAGAGATTCTATACATTGGTACGGAACAAGGGTTAGAAGCGGATATAGTCCCTAGAGAGGGCATACCATTTAAGACCATACATATTTCCGGTTTTAAAAGAAAACTTTCTTTTGATAATGTTAAAACGGTAACACGTTTCTTAGTGGGCACAAGACGTGCAAAAAGTATGATTAAAAAGTTTCAGCCTGATGTTGTTATAGGGACTGGAGGCTATGTGTGTGGTCCGGTTGTTTTTGCTGCGGCGAAACTTAAAGTTCCTACTGTCATTCACGAACAAAATAGTGTACCAGGATTAACGAATAAATTCTTAAGTAAATACGTCGATCGAGTTGCCATTTGTTTTGAAGAAGCGAAACAATTTTTTCCGAAAGAGAAGGTTGTATTTACCGGTAATCCAAGAGCTTCAGATGTGCTGAATATTGATTCAGAGGCAGGTAGAAACTCATTAAGCCTCAATCCAAACAAAAAAACAGTTTTAATAGTTGGTGGAAGTAGAGGGGCAAGGCCAATTAATGACGCATTTTTATCTGTTATTCATGAATGGTCGAAAAAGGATTATCAAGTTGTTTACGTGACAGGTTCTGTACATTATGACGCGGTTATGGAAAAAGTGAAGCAAACTAGCCATTCTGATCGAGTTATTATTAAACCTTTTATTCATAATATGCCAGATGTCTTAGGTGCAATTGATTTAATTGTTGCTCGCGCTGGTGCGACAACATTAGCTGAGATTACTGCTCTTGGTTTACCAAGTATATTGATCCCGAGTCCATATGTAACGAATAATCATCAAGAAAAAAATGCGAATTCCCTAAAAACAAATGGAGCCGCAATCGTTTTAAAAGAGCAAGAAATGAGTGGGGAACGATTAATGCAAGAGATTGATCGAGTCCTTACGGAAGAGGGGAAATGGCAGAAAATGCACGTGGCTGCTAAGGAATTAGGAGTTCCATCTGCCGCGAATCAAGTTTATCAGTTATTAAGAGATACAGCACGCTAAATGGGTGTTTGCATAAGCTAAAAAGAGGAAAGAGCTTAACTTCTTTAGCAAGAAAAGAGGGAACGAATATGGAACAGTTTTTGGAAGTGATTCAGAAAGAGAGTATAGGAGTTGTAAAAGAAAAAGAACTTCTTTCCAATCATACGACGTGGAAAATAGGTGGTCCGGCTGATGTGTTAATTGAACCGGATAGTTTGGATAGTTTAAAACGGATAATGGAGTTGATTTCACAATATGATATTCCGTGGAGAGTGATTGGAAGAGGATCCAATTTGTTGGTGGCAGATGGTGGGATCGAAGGAGTGGTTATTAAATTAGGCAAAGGAATGGATCAGTTAGAAATAGAAGAGGATACGATCAGAGTAGGGGGGGGATATCCACTTATCAAGCTCGCCACTGTTATTAGCCGAGAAGGGCTATCAGGTCTTGAATTTGCTGGAGGGATTCCAGGTTCTGTTGGTGGGGCGGTATTCATGAATGCTGGAGCACATGGCTCAGATATTTCTAAAATACTTAAAGAAGCTCTTGTACTATTCCCGGATGGTCGCCTGGAATGGATTAAGGGGGAAGAGATGGGATTCTCTTATCGTACATCCCGCCTTCAACAAGAACATGGCATTTGTGTTGAAGCCGTTTTTCAATTAGAAAAAGGGGAAAAAGCAGAAATTGTAAAGCATATGCAAGCAAATAAAGATTATCGTCGCGACTCTCAACCATGGAAACATCCTACATGTGGTAGTGTCTTTCGAAACCCGTTGCCCAATTATGCTGGTCAACTAATAGAGGAAGCTGGTTTAAAAGGGTTTCAAATAGGTGGGGCGCAAATTTCAACGATGCATGCTAATTTCATTGTAAATATAGATAAGGCAAAAGCTGAGGATGTTATGAATTTAATTTCTCATGTAAAAGAGACAATTAAAACTAAACATAATATTGAGATTGAGACGGAAGTCGAAATGATTGGACGTCCAAAAGAAAACGAGTAAATAGCTTATTTTCATTAGTAAATATGTTACAATTAAACAAATTAGAGGATGCTAATTAATCACTCCTCCCTTATTCAAAATGAATGGGGGAGGAGCCATTTCGAATCTAATAAATATGTTGGTTGCAACGAAGAATCGTAGTTGAGAACATTCTATTTGCTTTTTAGTAAACGTGATGGATGAAGTAGGTGGAGGAAAGAGTATGAGCAAGGAAAAGGTTGTTACCATTAATGAACGAATCCCATCGCTAAAAGAGCAGCGAAAACAGCGTGCTAATCGACGTTTGCTGTTTTTTTTATCCTTCTTTTTCTTACTCCTATTGTTGATGGTTTATTTTCAGTCTCCTCTCAGTCATGTTAGAAATGTAGCCGTTGTTGGGAATTATTTTGTTTCTGATGAGGAACTGATTAAATTAAGTAAAGTTGATAATGGGACAAGCATGTGGAACCTTGAACAAGAAGTGGTCGTCGATCGCATTCTAAGTCATGTTGAAATTCGGTCAGCTCATATAGAGAGAGTATTACCGAGCACGATAAAGATTTCTGTAGAAGAGTACGCTAGAATTGGATACCTTTATCGAGAAGATAAGTATTACCCTATTCTAGAAACGGGTCACTACTTAGAAGAATTACCGCGTCATGAATTTCCATCGGATGCACCACTATTAATTGGTTTTTCTCAAGGTGAACTGTTAGCGGAGTTATCGGCAGAACTTCAAGAACTGCCGAGTCAATTAATAGAAAGAATTTCAGAGATATTCTACGAACCGACGGAGAGCGATTCGTTATCGATTGTATTATTTATGACAGATGGGATTGAAGTGCATACGTCTATTCGGAATTTCTCGGAGTATCTAGCTCCATATCCATCTATTGTTAGAGAGTTGGATCAGGAAAAACAAGGGATTCTTCATTTACGAATGAGCCCTTACTTTGAAGAGTTTAACACGGAGGAGGAAACAGAAAGTGAAGGTGAAGGGTAAACACATTATTCTATCCTTCGTCTTACTAGTTACTGGATTTATTCTAGCACTTAGTTATGAACTAACGAGCGAGAGAAGTTCTGTGCTTTTACCAGGGTATGAGCGACAGTGGGAACTCGAAGATGAACTTAGAAATCAAGTGATCATGGAGCAAACGACAAATCGAAAATTGCAAGAAGATCTACGATTATATCAGGCTCAAATTAGAGATCTTGAAACGAATCTTGCTTCAATGGACGAAGAACAAGAAGTGAAGGCAAAAAATTTACTAGAAGATATAGAACGATTACGCAAGTTAGTTGGTCAGGTCCCCGTTCAAGGACAGGGAATTGAAGTGTCACTTGAAGACTCTGATTATTTACCTGATGGTGCTAACCCAAATGATTACATTGTTCATGAGTTTCATATACAGCGTGTTGTTCATGAGCTTTTTGTTGCAGGAGCAGAGGCCATTGCGATTAATGGATTTAGGCTTTCACATCAATCCTATATTCAATGTATTGGGCCTGTTATTCGGGTTGATGGACATACTTCAGCAGCTCCATTTGTTATTACTGCAATTGGTGATTCCGATCATTTAGAATCTGCCTTAACGTTACCCGGAGGCGTTCAACATCAGTTACTAAATGATGAAATAACGGTTAGAATTCAGAAAAAAAGCACCCTTACACTAGATCCTTATCTATCAGAAAGTGGGTGAGGAATTGAAACATAATATATGGATATTTACGGTCGTAACTTTTATTATCGGGCTAATGTTAGCGATCCAATTCCAAACAACACAAGAACCAGTTATTCGAGATACGCGGGATATTCGGGAACTTAGAAGAGAGTTGTTATCTGAACAAGAGAAAAGACAACAGCTAAATAGCGAGATAGATAAAGCACAAGCTCTTTTGGTACAATATGAAAGATCGTTAGAAAGTAGAGATGAAGATGTAACTCTTGTTCTTTCCAATCAGATTGACCAATTACGTAGCGCCGCGGGATTAGAGGAAAAACAAGGAGAAGGTATTATCATTACCATTGACTCCCTTTATAATGACCAATTTATTGGACAAGCGAGGCGCTCACCTCCTTCAGAAGTGCTTAGATATTTAGTGAATGAATTAAATATTTATGGAGCAGAAGAAATAGCAGTTGGAACAGAGCGAATTATTACAACTTCTGCTTTCCGAGATGTTAATGAAATAACATATCTCAATAACCGTCGATTACCACCTCTTCCATTACAGATTAACGTTCTCTCAGATAAATCTGAAAGCCTGCATAATCATATGGTTGTGTCTGCCTCGGTCGAGTATTTAGAGATTAGAGGATTTTCTTTAACAATCGAAAAATCCGAAGAAGTGACAGTTCCAGCATATGATCAGACGAGAAGAGTTCGTTTTATGGAAGAAGTAAAGGAGGGGTAATCAATGTGGTTGCCAATAATTGGGCTAATAATTGGAGTGTTTTTAGGGTTAATGACGGACTTTCGAGTACCTGCAGAGTATTCAAGTTATTTGTCCATTGCCTTGTTAGCTGCATTAGATACATTATTTGGTGGAATCAGAGCCTATTTACAAGATACGTTTGATTCAAATGTATTTTTATCAGGTTTTTTCTTTAATATTCTATTAGCTGCAGGTTTAGCTTTTCTAGGGGTCCATCTTGGTGTAGACTTATACCTAGCTGCTATTTTTGCTTTTGGTGTTCGTCTCTTTAATAACATTGCTGTCATACGTCGAATGTTACTTTCAAAATGGCAAGCAAATCACCAAAAATAACAAAATTTGAACCAAACATATGAAAATACGTGAAAAAACACAAAAAATTTAGGAAATCGACGTTTAATTAAAAGGATAATAGTATTGAGTGTTGAATTAGTCTATAATCTATGATTATGTTAATATCGCAAATACATTCAAAAAATATCTTTAATTTAAATTGACGCGATGGATTACACGAGGAGGTGCCATAGATTGAACAGCAACGAGATTTACGTAAGTTTAGACATCGGTACATCCAATGTCCGAGTGATCATTGGGGAAATGTCAAATGGAACGATGAATATTATTGGAGTTGGGAAAGCAAACTCTGAAGGAATAAAAAAAGGATCAATAGTTGATATTGATGAAACAGTTCAGTCTATACGCCGAGCAGTAGAACAAGCAGAGCGTATGGTTGGACTATCAATAAAGCAAGTAGTTGTTGGTGTGAATGGCAATCATATTCAACTACAACCTTGTCATGGGGTAGTAGCTGTTTCGAGTCCTGATAGAGAAATCGGTGATGAAGATATTACTCGTGTCATTGATGCATCTCAAGTCCTTTCTATTCCACCAGAACGTGAAATAATTGATGTAATTCCGAAACAATTTATTGTGGATGGTTTAGATGAAATTAATGATCCACGTGGTATGATTGGTGTTAGACTTGAGATGGAAGGCATGATTATAACAGGTTCAAAAACGGTTTTACATAATCTACTGCGGTGCGTTGAGCGTGCTGGATTAGAAGTTGCAGAGATCTGTTTACAACCTTTAGCAACAAGTTCTGTGGCAATTTCCAAAGATGAGAAAAGCTTAGGAGTTTGCTTGATTGATATTGGTGGTGGTTCTATCACTATTTCAACATTCGAACAAGGAACGCTTCAAAATACAAGTGTTCTTCCAATAGGGGGAGACCATATTACAAATGATATTGCCATTGGTCTTCGGATATCTTCGGAAGAAGCGGAACGTATTAAAACGAAACATGGACATGCCTATATTGACGATGCATCAAAAGAAGAACGCTTTGATGTAACGACAATTGGACGTTCAGAGGCAGAGGAGTACTCTCAGTTTGAATTGGCTCACATTATTGAACCTCGAGTAGAAGAAATGTTTGAACTGATTTACAGAGAGGTAACACGCTTAGGTTATCGTGATTTTCCAAGTGGTTATGTATTAACAGGTGGAACGGTTATGATTCCTGGTGTGTTAGAATTAGCTAGTGAATTGTTACAAGGTAATGTTCGTGTTGCTGTTCCTGATTACTTAGGTGTTCGCGAACCGCAGTATACAACAGGTGTTGGTCTTATTCAGTTTGCCTATAAAAACGCCAAAGTTCAAGGGAAAGAAGTCGCTGCGTCTGTATCTGAACAGGACTCTTATCAGGAACCAAAACGCGAGCGAAAGGAAACAACATCAGAACCAAAAAAAGAAAAAACAAAGTCAAAAGGAAAAGTGAAGAACTGGTTTAAAGTTTTTTTTGAATAGACAATGAACGGGATTTAGTCTGATTAGGGGGACCTTACATGTTAGAGTTTGAAATGGATATGGATCAATTGGCACAAATTAAAGTTATTGGAGTTGGCGGTGGAGGTAGCAATGCCGTTAACCGAATGATTGAGAATGGATTACAAGGAGTCGAATTTATCGCAGTTAATACAGATGCTCAAGCATTGCACCTGTCAAAAGCTGAAGCGAAGTTGCAACTAGGTGGAAAATTAACTCGAGGACTTGGAGCAGGGGCGAATCCAGATATTGGTAAAAAAGCAGCGGAAGAAAGCAGAGAGCAACTTGAAGAAGTCCTACAAGGTGCAGATATGGTCTTTATTACTGCTGGAATGGGCGGAGGAACAGGTACCGGTGCTGCACCTGTCATTGCTGAAGTGGCAAAAGAATTAGGTGCTCTAACTGTTGGTGTAGTTACTCGTCCCTTCACATTTGAAGGTCGTAAACGTTCAACACATGCAGCTGCTGGAATTCAAGCATTAAAGGAAAAAGTAGATACGTTAATCGTTATTCCAAACGATCGATTACTAGAGATTGTAGATAAAAATACACCAATGCTTGAAGCATTTAGAGAAGCTGATAATGTTTTACGTCAAGGTGTGCAAGGTATCTCAGATCTAATTGCTGTACCTGGTTTAATTAACCTAGATTTTGCTGATGTGAAAACAATTATGAGTGAAAAAGGTTCTGCTTTAATGGGAATTGGTATTGCAACTGGTGAGAATCGAGCAAGTGAGGCTGCAAAAAAAGCTATTTCGAGTCCGTTGCTTGAAACTTCTGTAGATGGGGCGCAAGGTGTACTCATGAATATTACAGGAGGTTCTAACCTTTCTCTGTATGAAGTACATGAAGCTGCAGAAATTGTATCTGCTGCTTCCGATCAAGAAGTGAATATGATTTTCGGTTCCGTTATTAATGAAAACTTGAAAGATGAAATAGTGGTAACAGTTATTGCAACAGGATTTGATGATGTTGAAAACAATGGTCAGCCTCGTCAAATGCAACCGAAAGTATCTAAGACATCTGCTAATCAAGCTCCAGTTCAAGAAGAACAGAAAGAGTCTAGATTCACTCAAACAAGTCAAGCTTCCACTGAGCCAACAGATACGTTAGATATCCCAACATTCTTACGTAATCGTAGAAATCGTAATAGATAAATACAGCTATTTCGCCTTCCTATTCTTTGTAAGTAACAAAGAAAAAGGAAGGCGTTTTTTTTTACGGTATTTCCACAATCCCCTCTTTTTTATTTCCTGAAAAAGAAGATGACAATATTACTAAAAATCTCCTAAAATAACCCCCTCATGCTTGTCATGAAGCGACAGACTTCTTAATAGAATGTGTAATATACTAGTTTCAAATCAATGGATGTGAGGATGAATATGACCTTATATATTGATGTGATTTGGTTACTGAATCTTTGTATTGACTACTTATTAATTGCGCTAACGGCGTTAGTATTAAAGAGGCGTTTCCATCACATTCGAATGATCCTAGGAGCACTTTTTGCATCATTAATTGTATTTTTGATGTTCAGTCCCGTTGCATCATTATTTAATGAGCCTTGGATGAAATTTCTTTATTCTGGTGTCATTGTATGGATTGTTTTTGGTTACAAAAGGCTGAAATATTTTCTTCAAGGCTTACTTATGTTTTACTTTGTCGCTTTTATGACGGGGGGAGGTTTATTTGCTCTTCATTATTTTTGGCACACAGAAATTGAAGTTTTAAATGGAATGGCGCAAGTGAATTCTGGCTATTTTGGAAGTGGCATTAGTTGGGTGTTTGTTCTTATTGGTTTTCCATTAATCTGGTATTTTTCCAAGCACCGTTTTGACACGATTGAAATGAAAAGGGTTCAATACGATCAAATTGTTGATGTAGATATTTCAGTTGCTGGTTACACGTTTAGGGCAAAAGGGTTGATTGACAGTGGGAATCAATTATCTGATCCATTAACAAAAAAGCCGGTAATGATTATTGAAGCAAAATTACTTTACCCTTTTTTTGGAGA
Source organism: Alkalihalobacillus sp. MEB130 (assembly GCF_032335535.1). Taxonomy (NCBI): domain Bacteria; kingdom Bacillati; phylum Bacillota; class Bacilli; order Caryophanales; family Bacillaceae; genus Alkalihalobacillus; species Alkalihalobacillus sp. MEB130. Next base: position 167,480 of record NZ_JAOANA010000002.1, on the reverse strand, counting down.
ACAGGCAGTTACTAACATATTAGATTTTCATGAACATGTTAATGAAGAGGGCGTGGAGAAGAAATTATTAGAACGAGCATCCATTATCCCTTATCAAGTAATCGGCCAATCACAACCTTTTCTTACGGGACTGAGACCAGATAAAGTAATCATTTATCAGCAGGGAGAACGGTTTGAAACAAAAAATGTTCTATTAGGTTTACAAGATAAGGATTTATCTCCAGATGGAATTTTTCAATGTATAGTTCATCCAAAGTTAGTTCTCGGTGTTTCCACTGATAAGCTAGCATAATCCAGTAATTAGGAGGCACAACATGTTAAAACTAAAGCTAACCTTATTGTGGTACAAATTAATGTATCGACTTGGAATGAAAGCTGATGAGATTTATTACATAGGAGGAAGTGAGGCATTACCACCACCACTTTCTAAAGAAGAAGAAGCTGTTCTGCTAAAAAAGTTACCATCCGGTGACAAGGCAGTAAAATCAATGCTAATTGAACGAAACTTACGACTAGTTGTTTATATTGCACGAAAGTTTGAAAATACTGGTATTAACATTGAGGATTTAATTAGTATTGGTACGATTGGGTTAATTAAAGCAGTGAATACATTTAATCCTGAAAAGAAAATTAAATTGGCAACCTATGCATCAAGATGTATTGAGAATGAAATTTTAATGTATTTACGCAGAAACAATAAAACACGCTCTGAAGTATCTTTTGATGAACCATTGAATATTGATTGGGATGGCAATGAGTTGTTGCTCTCAGATGTCCTTGGAACGGAGGAAGATATCATCACAAGAGGAATTGAAGAGAAAGTAGACAGAAGACTTTTAGTTAAGGCACTTCATACGTTGAATGACCGAGAAAAACAAATAATGGAGCTTCGATTCGGACTAGCAGGCGACGAAGAAAAAACACAAAAAGACGTAGCTGACATGCTAGGTATTTCACAATCATATATTTCGCGCTTAGAAAAAAGAATTATCAAAAGACTCCAAAAAGAATTTAATAAGATGGTATAGAGTGAAACCCAATAGGGCGCCCTTCCCTATTGGGTTTCACTCTAAGCGGGGAGCGGAGCGGCTCTCAATGTTTTTCAGGATGTTTTGATAAAACGTCTAATTTTTTGCAGTTTTATATACAATTTAATTCAAAAAAAATTTAGTACTTATTTTTGTTGTCATGACGTGCACGAGTGAAGTCGAACGATTTAATTCGACTTCACTCGTGCATATTTTTTCCTCTTGAGGAGATACTTTTCTTAGACATCATCTCCCGCGATAGGAGGGAAAGAATTGACACGAAATAAAGTTGAGATTTGCGGTGTAGATACCTCGAAGTTACCTGTTCTAAAGAACACTGAAATGCGAGAGTTATTTCAGCGATTGCAAAATGGTGAAGAAAGTGCACGTGAAACATTAGTGAATGGAAATTTACGTCTAGTGCTTAGTGTAATTCAACGATTTAACAATCGCGGAGAATACGTAGACGACCTTTTTCAGGTAGGTTGTATTGGACTAATGAAATCAATTGATAATTTTGATTTGAGCCAAAACGTTAAATTCTCTACATACGCGGTTCCTATGATTATAGGTGAAATTCGTCGCTACCTACGTGATAATAATCCGATCCGTGTCTCTCGTTCTTTACGAGATATCGCCTATAAAGCGCTACAGGTTCGAGATCAGATCATGTCAGAGAAAAAACGTGAAAAAGAACCAACTGTCCAAGAAATTGCAAAGGTATTAGACGTACCGAAAGAGGATGTTGTTTTTGCGTTAGATGCGATTCAAGATCCAGTTTCTCTGTTTGAACCAATTTATAATGATGGTGGGGATCCGATTTTCGTCATGGATCAAATTTCTGACGAACGGAACAAAGATGTCAATTGGGTTGAAGAAATTGCTCTCAAAGAAGCAATGGTCAGATTGAATGATCGAGAAAAAATGATATTGAATATGCGTTTTTTCCAAGGGAAGACACAAATGGAAGTAGCTGATGAAATTGGAATATCGCAAGCGCAAGTTTCGCGATTAGAAAAAGCTGCCATTCAACAAATGAATAAACACGCTCAAATTTAACAGATGAAAGATGACTTCTTCTTATCCATTTTGCTTACTTAAGATTCATGAGGGAATCCTTTAGAATCTTAAGTAAGTATGTGAAAAGAGAAGTCATCTTTTTTATGCTTAAATCTCTTTTGTCATGTACACGTATTTGTTCATATTCCTAATACAACCTCGCATATAGTGAAGAAAGAATCCTATAAAAAAGAGGTGCCAAAACATGATGAAAATTTCGGAGCTACAAGTTAAGGATATTGTGAATATGGATAATGGAAAAAGATTAGGCCATTTAACGGATTTGGAGATAAATCTGAAAACAGGTGCGATTGATGCATTGGTTATTAATAGTTCTGGAAAAATGATGGGTTTGTTTGGGAAAGAATCGGAGGAGGTTGTTATTCCATGGAAAAATATCATTCGTATCGGATCGGATGTCATCTTAGTTGAAGTACCTAATCATTATGGTAGGTCACCGCAAAACCAAGAACAGCATCCTTCGACAATGAGAAAAAGATGAATAAAAAGAAAGTCGTTTCTTGTAAGTGTGTTCATATGCTAAAATATAAATAATGAAAAGTTTTCCTGCAAAGGAAAGTTGATGAAAATGAGGAGAGGAGAGATGCAGATGGAACCGTTTATTCAAAAATGTGAACGCTATGTATCAATTGAACCATGGCATCAAGCTTTTCCTCGCCTCATTTCTGGATTTTCTACGAGAAATGGCGGGAACAGTCAATCACCTTATACGAGCTTAAACTTAGGCTTTCATGTTGGGGATGAACCTGAAGTAGTTAGACGTAATCGGTCACTATTAGCATCTGATCTCAATATGGAGCTAACTAGATGGGTTGGGACTGAACAGGTTCATGAAGCGACTATTAAAAAAGTAACTAATAATGATGTAGGATTAGGTAGTGAAAGCATTGAAACAGCAATTAAAAGTACAGATGGAATATACACATTAGAAAAAAACATACTATTGACTAGCTTATATGCTGATTGTGTCCCTTTATACTTTTATGCACCACATTATAATGCAGTAGGACTTGCACATGCCGGCTGGCGTGGGACGGTTCAAAACATTGCTTCTGGGATGATAACAATGTGGGCAGAAAATGAAGGGATCCCCTTAGAAGATATTCATGTTGCAATTGGTCCGTGCATAAGTCAACAAGCTTATGAAGTTGACGAAAAAGTGATAGCGGAAGTAGATAAAGTTTGGCCTGAGGACCTTCCTTATAAACCATATAATCCTTCGCGTGATCAGAAATTTTTTCTGGATCTAAGAGAAGTAAACAAACAGTTAATAATTGAAGCTGGGGTTCAAGAGTCTAAAGTACTTGTATCAGCTATTTGCACAGCGGAAGATAAGAGAATGTTTTCACATCGGGCTGAAAGTGGTAAGACAGGGAGATTAATGAGTTTTATTGGATTAAGACTGGATGGTGAATGACGATGACTGTGAAAGAAAGGTTTAGTCAATTGCAAAAAAAAATAAATGATGTATGTGAGAGCTGCAATCGTGATCCTTCATCGGTCCAAATTGTAGCCGTAACGAAATATGTAAGTATGGAAACAACGGCGGAAGCTCTCGATGCAGGGTTGTTACATATTGGAGAAAATCGGACCGAGGGGGCTGTTCAAAAATGGAACGGCCTCGGTGATCGGGGAATTTGGCATTTCATTGGATCATTGCAATCAAGGAAAGTGAAAGAGATTACAGGGAAGTTTGAGTATCTCCATTCTCTTGACCGGCTTTCTCTAGCAAAAGAATTGGACAAGCGACTAGAAGATGGACAAGTGATGAAATGTTTTGTTCAAGTTAATGTCTCTGGAGAACAATCTAAGTCGGGACTTACTCCAGGAGAAGTTATTCCGTTTATAAATGACCTAGCTGACTATCCACGAATTGTAATTGTGGGGTTAATGACAATGGCGCCTTTTTATGATGATCCTGAATTAACTAGACCAATTTTTAGAAAGCTTAGAGAAATTCGTGACTCTGTTCAAGAATTAGAACTAGCGCATGCACCATGTAAAGAACTATCAATGGGAATGTCCAATGACTATCATGTAGCTATTGAAGAAGGTGCAACGTTTATCAGGATTGGTTCCGCTTTAGTCGGTAAAGAATAACAGAAGTGAGAGGAGAATAATAATGGGGATGAAGTCAAAATTTAAACGTTTTTTTGAATTAGAAGATGAATATGAGGAAATTGAGGAGTATGTGGACGAGCGTTATGAAAACGACGAACCAGAACAAAAACGTCGTTCGCGAAGCCAACAAAAGCAACCAGCAAGTGGGCCAACTCCTCAGAATGTAGTAAGTTTACAAAGTGTTCAAAAAGGAGCAAAAGTAATATTACAAGAGCCTCGTACGTATGATGAAGCTCAAGAAATTGCTGATCATTTAAAAAATAGAAAAGCAGTGATCATCAATTTACAACGTATTTCTCATGACCAAGCGAAACGAGTAGTCGATTTTTTAAGTGGAACAGTGTATGCTATTGGGGGGGACATTCAAAAGATAGGCTCAAACATTTTTTTATGTACACCTGATAATGTAGATGTTACAGGTACAATTACAGAAATGATGCAGGAGCATTTTGAATAGAAGCAAGTAGAAGGTGGTGAATGTTTTGCAAACAATTGGATTATTACTTCATCAAGCATTATATATTTATTCTTTCTTTATTATTGGTTATATACTAATGTCATGGTTTCCGAACGCCCGTGAATCATCAATTGGACAATTTATTGGCCGAATCGTTGAGCCATATTTAGAGCCATTTAGAAAATTTGTTCCACCCCTTGGAATGATTGATCTTTCTCCAATCGTCGCTATTATCGTACTTCGCTTAGCGGGTGGCGGTGTTCGTGCCCTTTTTGGCATTTAGCAGTTAGGAGTGAGCAACCATAAGTATCTATCAGCACTTTCGTGAGGAAGAACGTCCCTTTGTTGACCAAGTAATTGAGTGGCAAGAAGATGTCAAATACAGACATATAGATCGTTTAACTGATTTTCTAGATCCGCGCCAACAAGAAATTGCACGAACTATAATTGGACATGATGAAGATGTGAGCCTCTCCTTTTCGGGAGGCTCTCGTTATGCAGAGCGTTGTCGATTGCGTTTAACCCCGCCCTATTTAGAAACCTCTGACGAAGATTTTAATCTTACCCTTTTTTCCATAGACTACCCATCTAAATTTGTTACTTTGCAGCATCGAGATATTTTAGGATCCATTATGAATATTGGTATAAAGAGAGAGAAGTTTGGAGATATTTCGTTGAACGATAATGGAGTGGCTCAAATTATTATCGCGTCAGAAATTTCTGATTATGTAGAGATGAATGTTCAAACGATTGGAAAAGCCCCTGTCCATTTGAATCGAATCCCAATATCTGAGCACATTATACCTAAAGATGAATGGATTGAAGATGTCACTACGACTTCTTCAATGAGACTTGATGTGATTATGGCTAAGATATACAAGTTATCAAGATCGAAAGTGTCGCCCTATATTGAAAAAGGATTAGTAAAAGTAAACTGGAAAACAGTTGATCGAACTGATTTTACGTTAGAAGCAGGGGACTACATATCGGTCAGAGGATATGGAAGGGCAAAAATAATAGCGATTGAAGGTTTGACGAAAAAGGAGAAATATCGACTTCGATTTGGAAAGAAACAATAAGAGATTTATAAAAAAATGCAGGAAATTCGAAATCTGTGTCGAAATTACAAATAAAAGAAGCGAGCCAGTAAAAATCAAGGGATTTGAAAGGTTCATTTTTGACTAAATGATGTTAACAACTTGGAGGTGGCTTATATGCCTTTGACCCCTTTGGATATCCATAACAAAGAATTTACTAGAGGGTTTCGTGGATATGATGAAGATGAAGTGAATGAATTTTTGGACCAAGTCATTAAGGATTACGAAGCTGTTCTTCGTGAAAAAAAGGATTTATTTGAACGAGTTACGGACCTTGACGAAAAACTGGAACATTTTAAAAATATCGAGGAAACATTAAACAAATCCATTTTAGTAGCGCAAGAAGCAGCCGAAGAAGTTAGACGGAGTGCGCAAAAAGAAGCGCAGCTTATTGTTAAAGAAGCAGAGAAGAATGCCGATCGTATCATTAACGACTCCTTGATGAAATCAAGAAAAGTGATGATGGATATGGAGGAGTTGAAAAAGCAAGCTTCCGTTTATAAGATGAGATTTAAAATGCTCATTGAAGCTCAGTTAGAAATGCTTCAATCAGATGATTGGGATGAGGTAACAGAAGAAGAGGAACTAATGGAAGAGCGGACATAACGCTTTTTTTGAGAGAGCCTTGCACTTCTTGCCATGCTATCATATAATGATAATCATTAAATGAATGTTGATAAAGACAATGATAGGGAAGAGTACAATGACTAAAAACGTGAGAAGCGATTCAGGGGTGGTGTGAGCCTGAACACGTTCACATTGGAAAATCACCCTTGAGTTTTGCACTGAAAAGTTAAAGTAGGCTGCAACGAGTTATTCCCGTTACGAATGATTGAGTGGAAAGCTTTTGCTTTCTATCAGGGTGGTACCACGGGTTAACTTCTCGTCCCTTTTGGGATGAGAAGTTTTTTGTATTTGTCGAACAATTTCATAGTTACTAGGAGGAAGAACGTTAATGGATTACAAAGACACGCTATTAATGCCAAAAACAGAGTTTCCAATGAGAGGAAACTTGCCAAACCGCGAGCCGCAAAGACAAGAACAATGGAACGAAATGGATATTTATAAAAAAGTACAAGATCGTACAAAGGGAAGACCTTTATTTGTTTTGCATGATGGTCCTCCATATGCAAATGGAGATATTCATATGGGGCACGCCCTTAATAAAATTCTTAAAGATATGATCGTTCGTTATAAGTCAATGAGTGGTTTCCATGCTCCGTATGTTCCAGGATGGGATACACATGGCTTACCAATTGAAACTGCTCTTACAAAGAGTGGTAAAGTTGACCGTAAGTCAATGAGCGTTGCCGAGTTTCGCAAATTATGTGAAGAGTATGCAAAAACACAAATTGATCGTCAACGTGAGCAATTTATTCGCTTAGGAGTACGTGGGGATTGGTATAATCCATATATAACTCTTGATAAGGCATATGAGTCTCAACAAATTAAAGTGTTCGGAGAAATGGCAAAAAAGGGCCATATTTATAAAGGGAAAAAACCTGTCTACTGGTCGCCTTCTTCTGAGTCTGCACTAGCAGAAGCCGAAATTGAATATCAAGATAAGCGTTCGCCTTCCATTTATGTCGCTTTTAACATAAAAGAAGGAAATGAAGTACTTTCTGGTGATGAGGCTATCATTATCTGGACAACGACACCATGGACCATTCCAGCGAATCTTGGTATTTCGGTTCATCCAGATCTTGATTACAACGTTGTTGCTGTTTCTGGAAAAAAATACGTGGTTGCAGCTGGTCTTCTTGAGACACTTCAAAAAGAATTTGAGTGGGAAAACGTGGAAGTTGTAAAAACGTTTAAAGGATCAGAAATTGAGTACGTAAAAGCAGTACACCCGATTTATGGTCGTGACTCTTTAATTATGTGTGGAGATCATGTCACGCTTGATGCTGGTACCGGTTGTGTTCATACAGCACCAGGTCACGGGGAAGAAGATTTCATTGTTGGACAAAAGTATGGACTTGATGTACTCTGTCCGGTCGACGATAAAGGGCATATGACAGAAGAAGCACCTGGATTTGAAGGTCTATTTTATGATGCTGCAAATAAACCAATTACTGAAAAATTGGATGAACTAGGTGCTCTGCTAAAATTAACGTTTATTACCCATTCTTATGCACATGATTGGCGTACAAAGAAACCCGTTATATATCGTGCAACCGCTCAATGGTTTGCTTCAATTGAAAATTTCCGTACGGATTTACTAAAGGCGATTGAAGAGGTAGAGTGGATGCCAAAGTGGGGAGAAACTCGTTTATTTAATATGGTACGCGATCGTGGAGATTGGTGTATTTCTCGTCAACGTGCTTGGGGTGTCCCAATTCCAGTTTTTTATGGTGAAAACGGAGAGCCTATTATTACAGATGAGACGATCGATCATGTGTCGAACTTGTTCCGTGAACATGGATCCAATATTTGGTTTGAGTGGGAAACTGCGCAATTGTTACCTGAAGGTTTCACATCTGAACATAGTCCAAATGGAACTTTCACTCGAGAAATGGACATTATGGATGTTTGGTTTGATTCAGGTTCCTCTCATCAAGCTGTGCTAGAAGAACGTGACGACTTACAACGCCCGGCCGACCTTTACTTAGAAGGATCTGATCAATACCGTGGATGGTTTAACTCATCGCTTTCTACAAGTGTTGCTGTGACAGGAAAAGCACCATATAAAGGTGTTTTGAGTCATGGATTTGCTCTTGATGGTGAGGGACGCAAAATGAGTAAGTCCATTGGGAATGTTGTGATTCCTAATGATGTTATGAAGCAGCTTGGAGCTGATATTTTACGTTTATGGGTAGCTTCTGTAGATTATCAAGCAGATGTACGCGTTTCAGATAAAATTTTAAAACAAGTATCGGAATCCTATCGTAAGATTCGTAATACGTTCCGATTCTTATTAGGAAATTTACATGATTTTGATCCAGCGAAACATTATGTGAAAGATTTGAAAGACGTCGATCTATTTATGCTCGTTAAGTTAAACGAAGTGATTGAGAAGGTTGAACAAGCGTATGATCAATATCAATTCTCTACGGTGTACCATACCATTCATAACTTCTGTACGATCGAATTAAGTTCATTCTATATGGACTTAGCGAAAGATACTTTATACATTGAGCATGCAGACCATCCAGCTCGCCGTGCGATTCAAACCGTGATGTATGAAGTTCTTGTTAGTTTAACAAAACTAGTTTCTCCAATTTTAAGCCATACGGCAGATGAAGTGTGGGAACATATTCCGGCAGTAAGTGAAGAAAGTGTGCAGTTAACGGATATGCCAACAGTTACTTCTTTTGGTGAAGTAGAAGAGCTAAAGTCGAAATGGAATCATTTTATGGCTGTAAGAGATGATGTCTTAAAAGCTCTTGAGCAAGCTAGAAATGAAAAGAAAATTGGGAAGTCATTAACGGCGGCTATTACGCTTTATTCAAGTGGTGAAGTGGCAGAATTACTTAAAGGAATTTCACAACTTGAAAAATTATTTATTGTCTCTAACGTAACATTAGCGGGAGACGTTAGTGAAGCCCCATCGGATGCGGTTGTGTTTGAACAATTAGCGATTGTTGTTGAGTCTGCTAAAGGCGAAACGTGTGAGCGTTGTTGGGTTGTTTCTGAAACAGTAGGAACTGACCAAGAGCATTCTGGACTGTGTACTTCTTGTGCAGAAACGGTTAAAAAACATTACGTGAATAGCTAATATAAACACGTAACCAGTATGATAAATGTTTATTTCTTTCGGGGTGTTCCAAAAGTCGGAATCAGATTTTTGGAACACCTCTTTTTCTTACTTTGACAAATGTTGTGTTGGCTATATCTCCATCTGTTGGTCACAATAAGAAGGAGCGCCTATATAGTAGCGCGATTTGTTATGGGGGAGATGAAAATGACAGATTATACACAAATAAAACAACAGTTACTGGAGCGGAAATCTGAATTAGAAAAACGAATAAATGACCACTTTAAAGAAGAGCAGTCTCGAACGCTTTCCTTTTCCACCGGAGAGTTATCTCAGTATGATAATCACCCAGCCGATACTGCTACAGACCTATATGAGCGTGAGAAAGATTTTGCACTTTTAGAACAAGTCGAGAGAGAGCATGAAGAAATAGAACATGCATTAGCCAAATTTGAAAATGGTACCTTTGGTATTTGTGAAGTGACAGGGCAGGTAATTCCATACGAGCGTTTAGAAGCCAATCCAGCTGCTAGAGCTGTTGTGGGCGCTGTAGACAATCGAATTACTGATGATAGGCCTCCTGAGGAAGATGTTCTTGAAGGGTTTGAAAAATTCAATTTTGATCATGATGATCATGAAACACAATTTGATGCAGAGGATGCTTATCAATCCGTAGCAGAATTTAACGAGAATTCAATGACATTTGAAGATTCATCTTTAGATGAAAATGGTGAACTCATTGGTTATGTTGAAGAGATAGAAGGTTTCCTTTCAACTGGAATTGAAGGCTATACAGGGGATGAAGATGTTACTTTTGAGAGGAATGTTCACTACGACCAATACTTGAACGGAAAGTAGGGGGTCATCCCCCTCTTTTTGTGCTATAATGCTTTACGTATCAAGTAGGCACAGAATGGGGGAATTATGTTGAGATATTATCTTATCGCTCTTCTTGTTATTATAGTTGATCAACTAACGAAATGGATTGTTGATACACAAATGGCTATTGGAGAACGAATTCCTGTAATAGAGCAAGTTTTTTATATTACATCACACCGAAATAAAGGCGCTGCTTTTGGAATTCTTCAAGGTCAAATGTGGTTCTTTTATATCATTACAACCATTGTTATTATTGGGATCGTCTATTATATGCAGAAAGAAGCCAAGAACAGTCGTTTATTTGGGATCTCTTTAGCATTATTGCTCGGGGGAGCAATTGGCAATTTTATTGATCGTCTATTCCGAGGAGAAGTAGTTGATTTTGTAGATACATACATATTCGGTTATAATTTTGCCATTTTTAATGTAGCAGATGCAGCTTTATGTGTTGGAGTAGGGTTATTGTTTGTGAAAATGATAAATGATGAGCGTAAATTGAAGAAGGAGAGTAAGTAATGGAACAATTTGAATGGACAGTTTCACTTGATCATGCGTCATTACGTATTGATAAGTTCTTAACCATGGACGGGAAATGGTCACGAACTCAAGTGCAGTTATGGATTAAGGATGATCATGTAAAAGTAAACAATCAAAAAGTAAAAAGCAATTATAAAGTTAGCGAGGGGGATGTAATCACTTTAGACATTCCTGATGTTGAGGAGTTACAAGTGGAAGCAGAAAACATTCCATTAGATGTTGTTTACGAAGATGCGGATGTAATTGTTATTAATAAGCCTAGAGGGATGGTGGTTCATCCAGCTCCAGGTCATTATTCAGGTACCTTAGTAAATGCTTTAATGTATCATTGTCAGGATTTATCAGGCATTAATGGAGTGATAAGACCAGGGATTGTTCACCGGATTGATAAAGACACGTCTGGTTTAATTATGGTAGCTAAAAACGATCAAGCTCATGAATCTTTAGTTGACCAATTAAAAGCGAAAACTACTCGCCGACTATATAAAGCGATTGTGCATGGGATTATTCCACATCAACATGGTACGGTTGATGCACCAATTGGACGAGATAAAAAAGATCGTCAAAGCATGACGGTAACAGAAGAGAATAGCCGAGATGCCGTAACGCATTTTACAGTTCTTGAAACGTTTGAGAAGTACACATATGTTCAATGTGAGTTGGAAACGGGTAGGACCCATCAAATCCGGGTTCATATGAAATATATTGGTTATCCATTAGCTGGAGATCCGAAATACGGACCAAAGAAAAAGACGCTGGATATTGAAGGACAAGCCCTTCATGCAGCAGTTCTTGGTTTTTCTCATCCTAAAACAGGGGAAGAAATGGTTTTTGAAGCTCCGCTTCCAAAAGATATGGAACAAGTATTATTGCAATTACGAAGTCAATAAAACTTGTTGACATTATATTCATCATAGGTCATACTATAGAAAGAATTTAATAGTCCTTTAACTTAGTCCCGTGAGGCTGAGAAGGAAACGGAGTAATTGGAACAGACGTAGTAACGTCTATATTCCCTTACGTACTAATCCTCTCATGTCTATAGTGGCATGAGAGTTTTTTCGTTTCTGGAAAAAATGGAGGTGGAAAGAATGTCGAGAGTCATTTTAGATGAACAAGCAATCAGAAGAGCAACAACTCGTATTGCTCATGAAATAATTGAGCACAATAAAGGTATTGATAATTGTATTCTTGTTGGAATTAAAACTCGTGGAATTTATCTTGCAAAGCGACTAGCTGAGCGAATTGAGAAAATTGAAGGTGAAAAAATTCCTGTAGGAGAAATTGATATAACACTTTATCGAGATGATTTAACAGTAAAAACACCTTCCGAAGAACCAATTCTACAAGGTACAGATATCCCAGTCGATATTAGTAACCGAAAAGTTATTTTAATTGATGATGTTCTTTACACAGGAAGAACGGTTAGAGCTGCTTTAGATGCGCTTATTGATATTGGCAGGCCGGAACAAATTCAATTGGCTGTTTTGATTGATCGTGGACATAGAGAGTTACCAATTCGTCCTGATTATGTTGGGAAAAACGTTCCAACATCAAAAAGCGAAAAAATTGTTGCAAATTTAAGTGAAGTCGATTCAACAGATGAAGTAACAATTGAACAAAATAATAAAATACCTCTTTAAGGTAGTCCAGTGAGGCTAGTAAGAGGGTCAAGCTTTCTAATCTTATATGGTTAGAAAGAATTGAACCTCTTTGCCTTAAAGCAAAGAGTTTTTTTGTTGAAGTTTTAGGAGGAACAGATATGGCAGTAGAGACAAAAGAAGTAGGCATCCGAGAAGTGCCAAGATTAGATAAATGGATCGTATTAAGTTTGCAACATTTGTTTGCGATGTTTGGAGCAACCATCCTTGTTCCCTATTTAGTAGGTTTAAGTCCTGCAGTTGCTCTTCTTTCAAGTGGATTAGGAACGTTAGCGTATCTTTTAGTTACAAAAGGGCAGGTTCCAGCTTACTTAGGCTCATCATTTGCTTTCATTGCACCGATCATCGCGGCTTCATCGTTAAATGGTCCTGAAGGGGCCATGATCGGAAGCTTTCTAGCTGGATTGGTTTATGGGTTGATCGCTCTTATTATTAAAGCGTATGGAGTGCAATCCATCATGCGATTCTTACCACCAATTGTAGTAGGGCCAGTTATTATGGTAATCGGGTTAGGTCTAGCAGGGGTAGCTATTGACATGGCAATGAACGAACCAGTTTCAGGTGAGTATTCGACAACGCACTTTATTGTCGCTCTCATTACATTAACAATTACCGTGCTTGCATCTATGTTCTTTAAGGGTTTTTTCAGTCTCGTACCAATTATGTTCGGGATTGTCGGTGGGTATATAACAGCATTGTTTTTAGGATTAGTTGATTGGCAACCGGTTCGTGATGCTAACTGGTTTGCAACGCCAGATGTGTTAGTGCCGTTTGTAACCTATGTTCCTTCATTTTCCTGGGAAATCGCTTTTATTATGGTCCCTGTAGCTGTTGTAACAATTGCAGAGCATATTGGAGACCAAATGGTTCTTAGTAAAGTAGTTGGAAAAGATTTTGTGAAAAAGCCAGGTTTACACAGATCCATTTTAGGAGATGGTGTAGCGACAATGATTGCTTCCTTCATAGGCGGGCCTCCGAATACAACATATGGAGAAAATATTGGAGTATTAGCGATTACACGAGTGTTTAGTGTGTTTGTAATAGGCGGTGCTGCGGTCCTTGCTGTTATCTTTTCCTTCATTGGCAAGTTTGCAGCTCTAATTTCGACGATTCCAACCGCAGTTATGGGCGGAGTATCTATCCTTTTATTTGGAATCATCGCATCATCTGGACTCCGAATGTTAATTGACAATGAAATTAACATTGGATTAAAGCGTAACTTGATTATTTCTTCGGTTATTCTTGTTATTGGTATTGGTGGAGCATTCATTCAAGTTCGAGATAACATTGAAATTGCAGGTATGGCTTTAGCAACGATCGTTGGTATCATCTTGCACATTGTATTACCGGAAAAAGAAGTAAGTTATGGAAAAAAAGCGATGTTTGAATCAGAGTAATTGAATAGTCCCTTTTAACGAAGTACAGAGAGACTTCAAAGGGGGTTTGGTGATCGGGAAGTCATACTTCTCTTCATCCTTATACCCTTAGAGTCCTTTTCTCTAAGGGTATTTTTTATATCTGAGTAACACATACATACTAAAGAGGAGGCTGGTTTTGATGGCGACATTAATCGATCAAAAAGCAATAAGAGGAGAATTACTTACATTAGAAACAATGTCAACAGTCGAAATTGCAACGATTCTTGAAGAGGCAGGACGTTTTGCTGAAGGGAAAGAGTGGCGGCCAAATAAAGAGTTATTTATTGCAAACCTTTTTTTTGAGCCAAGTACAAGAACGCGATACAGTTTTGAAGTTGCTGAAAAAATGTTAGGGCTTCATGTATTGTCTTTCTCAGAAGAAAGTTCAAGCGTACAAAAGGGTGAGTCGTTACTTGATACGGTTAAAACATTTGAAGCTATTGGAGCAAATGCTCTTGTCATTAGACATCCAGAAAATGACTATTACCAGCATATCCGTGAACAAATAAGCATTCCGATCATAAATGGAGGAGATGGCAGTGGTCACCACCCTACACAATCCTTGCTTGATTTACTAACCATACAACAAGAATTTTCAACTTTTTCAGGGTTGAACATTATGATTGCCGGGGATTTACGTCATAGTCGAGTGGCGCGTTCGAATGCAGACGTTCTAACCAGACTTGGTGCAAATGTGAAAATAGCTGGTCCAAAAGAATGGATGGCAGGGTATGATCAGGCCTATCAATATGTAGACTTTGACAGTGAATTACCTAAGGTAGATGTAGTTATGTTACTTCGAATTCAGCATGAACGTCATGATGGGAAAATGGAATTTACAAAAGAAAGTTACCATAACCAATATGGTCTAACAATAGAAAGAGAAAAAAGAATGAAATCAAATGCGATTATTTTACACCCAGCTCCAGTAAATCGCGGGGTAGAGTTAGCTAGTGAACTTGTTGAATGTGAAAAATCAAGAATATTTAAGCAAATGAAAAACGGTGTTGCAGTTAGAAAAGCGGTTGTGAAGCGCGCTTTGGACCAAATATAAGGGGGAATCAGGATGACAATTAAACTTGAAGGTGGAATGATTTTAGCTGAGGATGGAACGTTAAAGGGAAAAGATGTGTACATGGTAGATGGGCGTATTCAATTTACGCCCCCACCAACAACAGAGCAAGTGAAGGTCATTAATGTTGAAGGAAAACTAATTGCACCTGGTCTGGTTGATGTTCACGTTCATTTACGTGAGCCAGGTGGAGAAAAGAAAGAAACCATTGAAACAGGAACGATGTCAGCAGCAGCTGGTGGTTTTACAACTATTGCAGCGATGCCAAATACAAGACCTGTTCCGGATACAAAAGAACAAATGGAATGGTTACAAGAGCGAATTCAATCTACTGGGCACGTTCGTGTGTTGCCATATGCATCTATAACAACAAGACAATTAGGTCAAGAATTAACTGATTTTGAAGCATTAAAGCAGGCAGGTGCCTTTGCCTTTACAGATGATGGAGTTGGAGTTCAATCTGCTGACATGATGCTTCAAGCTATGAAGAAGGCAGCAGAAGTGAATATGGCGGTTGTTGCACATTGTGAAGAAAATACATTAATTCATGGTGGATGTGTTCATGAAGGAACATTCTCAAAGGAACATAACGTACCGGGAATTCCATCCGTTTGTGAATCTGTACATATTGCGCGTGATGTGTTATTAGCGGAAGCGGCAAATTGTCATTATCATGTATGCCATGTAAGTACAAAGGAGTCAGTTCGTGTGATAAGAGATGCAAAAAAAGCAGGAATTCACGTTACTGCTGAAGTATCGCCTCACCATCTTTTGCTATGCGAAGACGACATTCCAGGCTTAGATACCAATTTTAAAATGAATCCACCATTACGTGGAAAAGAAGATCAAGAAGCACTTTGGGAAGGACTTCTAGATGGCACAATTGATTTTATAGCAACTGATCATGCCCCGCATACAGAAGAAGAAAAAGCAGCAGGAATGGAACGTTCTCCTTTTGGAATTGTTGGTCTAGAAACAGCTTTTCCTTTGTTATATACGCACTTAGTAAAAACCGAGAAAGCTACATTACAACAACTTGTTGATTGGTTAACGGTTAAACCTGCAAGTACTTTTAATTTAGACTCTGGGGTTCTTCAAGAAGGTGCATTGGCTGATATTACCGTTATTGATCTTGAAGTAGAACGAACGATTGATAAGGAATCATTCTTGTCAAAAGGGAAAAATACACCATTTCATGGTTGGGCATGTTTTGGATGGCCAGAATATACATTTGTTAATGGAAAGCTTGTATTTGAGAAAGGAAAGGTGACAGCATGAAACGTCAACTCATTTTAGAGGATGGAAATGTATTTGTTGGAGAAGGGTTTGGAGCAGATAAAGTAATGAGTGGGGAAGTAGTTTTCAACACAGGTATGACAGGTTATCAAGAGATCTTATCTGATCCATCTTATTGTGGACAAATTGTTACCATGACTTATCCGTTAATCGGGAATTACGGGATTAATCGTGATGATTTTGAATCTGTTACACCAGCGATCAACGGTTTCATTGTAAAAGAATATGAGCCTGAGCCAAGCCACTGGCGTGAAGAGGAATCATTAGATACATTGCTTCGAGCAAAAGATATTCCTGGTCTTGCAGGAATCGATACTCGTAAATTAACTCGCTTAATTAGAGAGCACGGAACGCTTCGTGGACGTATTTGCTCAGTTGAAGTGAATGCACAAGAAGTAATTGAGGAGTTAAAACAAATGACATTTGTTCGAGACCAAGTACATCGTGTCTCGACAAAATCACCTTATCATGCTCCGGGTAGAGGAAACAAAGTGGTTCTAGTTGATTTTGGAATGAAGCACGGTATTTTACGCGAATTGATTGCAAGACAATGCGATGTGGTAGTCGTTCCTTATAATACAAGTGCTGAAGAAATTCTTCGTCTACGACCAGATGGTATTATGTTAAGTAACGGTCCTGGAGATCCCGTAGATGTACCAGGTGCAATTGATATGATTAAAGAAATCATTGGTAAAGTTCCGATCTTCGGTATTTGTCTAGGGCATCAACTTCTTGCACTTGCTTGCGGTGCAACGACAAGTAAATTACGCTTTGGTCATCGTGGGTCGAATACACCAGTTCGTGAACTGGCAACTGGAAAAATTGATATTACAGCTCAAAATCATGGATACACCGTAGATCTAGAGTCATTAGAAGAAACAGATCTTGAATTAACACATGTTGCGGTCAATGATGGAACGGTAGAAGGTCTTAGACATCGTACGCATGCAGCATTTTGTGTACAGTATCACCCAGAAGCATCACCAGGTCCTCATGATGCGAATAACTTGTTTAATCAGTTCGTAACAATGATGGAAACTGAAAAGAAATCAACTGTACTGGTCTAATTGAGGGGAGAAGTTAAACATGGGAAGACGCAATGATATAAAAAAGATTTTAGTAATTGGATCGGGTCCAATTGTCATTGGACAGGCTGCTGAATTTGATTATGCAGGAACGCAAGCTTGCCAAGCGTTAAAAGAAGAAGGTTATGAAGTTATTTTAATTAATTCTAATCCAGCAACGATTATGACAGATACGACAATGGCAGATCGAGTGTACATTGAACCAATTACATTAGAATTTGTAAGTCGGATTATTCGAAAAGAACGTCCGGATGGCATTGTGGCGACTCTTGGAGGACAAACAGGTCTGAATATGGCAATGGAGCTTGATGAGTCTGGGATTTTAAAAACGTATAATATTGAATTATTAGGTACGGATCTTGATGCTATTAAGCGTGCAGAGGATCGTGACTTATTTAGAACGTTAATGAATGAATTAAATGAGCCTGTACCTGAGAGCGATATCGTTCACACTCTTGAAGAAGCATATAAGTTTGTGGAACAAGTAGGGTATCCAATTATTGTTCGCCCAGCCTACACTCTTGGAGGAACAGGTGGAGGAATTGTTCATGATGAAGAACAATTGCGTGAAATTGTCACAAGCGGTTTAAAATATAGTCCTGTGACACAATGTTTAATCGAGAAAAGCATTGCTGGCTTTAAAGAGGTTGAGTACGAAGTCATGCGAGATGCGAAAGATCAAGCCATTGTTGTTTGTAACATGGAAAATATTGACCCAGTTGGTGTTCACACAGGTGATTCCATTGTTGTTGCACCAAGCCAAACGTTAACGGACCGTGATTATCAACGTTTGCGTAACTCGTCTTTAAAAATTATTCGTGCACTAGGGATTGAAGGTGGATGTAACGTTCAATTTGCTCATGATGCATGGAGTGACCAGTATTACATTATTGAAGTAAATCCACGTGTGAGTCGTTCATCAGCATTAGCTTCTAAAGCAACTGGCTATCCTATTGCAAAAATGGCGGCAAAAATTGCTGTTGGTTATAGTTTAGATGAACTAATGAATCCTATTACTGGTAAGACCTATGCAAGCTTTGAGCCTGCTCTTGATTATGTCGTATCTAAAATCCCACGTTGGCCGTTCGATAAATTTGAGGCTGCGAATCGAACGTTAGGAACCCAAATGAAAGCAACTGGGGAAGTCATGGCGATTGGTAGAAATTTAGAAGAATCCCTTTTAAAGGCTGTCCGTTCGTTGGAAGCTGGATACGATCACATCTATGACGTGAAAATTGCTAATACCGATACAGATGTACTAGTAAAAAGGCTAGATAAAACAGATGATGAGCGACTGTTTGTATTAGCCGAACTTTTAAGACGAAATCAATCGATTCAATCTTTATGTGACCTTACAAAAATTGACCGCTTTTTCATGCAGAAGTTAGCAAGAATTGTCGACCTTGAGAAGGAGCTAACAGAGTCTGTAGGTAATGTTGAAGTGTTACAAAAAGCGAAGAAGCGTGGGTTTTCTGATATCGCTATCGCAAGACTTTGGAATCAACAAGAAATTGAGATCTACAACACCCGCATGGAACAAAATATTCGTCCTGTCTACAAAATGGTTGATACGTGTGCAGCTGAATTTGAATCTGAAACACCTTATTTTTATGGCACATATGAAGACGAAAATGAAGCTCTTCAAACAGAGACGAAAAGCATTCTCGTTCTAGGTTCTGGACCTATTCGAATTGGACAAGGAATTGAGTTTGATTACGCTACCGTTCATACTGTTTGGGCTATTAAAGAAGCTGGATACGAGGCAATTATTATTAACAATAATCCAGAGACCGTTTCAACAGATTTTAGTACTTCAGATAAGCTTTATTTTGAGCCATTAACGGTAGAAGACGTTATGCATGTATATGAGCAAGAACAACCAGAAGGTGTCATTGTCCAATTTGGTGGTCAAACGGCGATTAACCTAGCTGCAGATTTAGAAGCAAGAGGAGTTCCGATTATTGGTACTTCACTTGAGAGTATGGACCGTGCAGAAGATCGTGATAAGTTTGAGCAGACGCTACTGTCACTAGACATTCCACAACCACTTGGTCGTACGGCAACGTCTGTGGAAGGTGCTGTAGCCATTGCAAATGAAATTGGCTACCCAGTACTCGTTCGTCCTTCTTACGTTCTTGGTGGACGAGCAATGGAAATTGTTTATAAAGAAGAAGAACTTCTTAACTATATGAAAACGGCAGTAAGTGTCAATCCGAAACATCCCGTGCTTGTTGATCGCTATTTAACGGGAAAAGAATTAGAAGTAGATGCGATTTCAGACGGAGAAAATGTTTTTATTCCAGGAATTATGGAGCATATTGAACGTGCGGGTGTACACTCTGGTGACTCAATCGCTGTGTATCCTCCACAAACTGTGCCAGAAGACTTGAAACAAAAACTAATCGATCGCACCATTTCGATTGCAAGAGGACTTAATATTATTGGACTCTTAAACATTCAATTTGTGTGGCATAAGGATGAGGTTTATGTTCTTGAAGTTAACCCTCGTTCTAGTCGTACTGTACCATTCTTAAGCAAGATTACAGGTGTGCCAATGGCTAACCTAGCTACGAAAGTTATGTTAGGGAAGACATTACCAGAATTAGGATATGAAACAGGTTATCAGCCAGAAGCCAAAGAAGTATCTGTAAAAGTCCCTGTATTCTCTTTTGCTAAATTGCGCCGAGTAGATATTACTCTTGGACCAGAAATGAAGTCAACAGGGGAAGTTATGGGAAGAGATACGACTCTTGAAAAAGCTCTTTTTAAAGGTTTAATTGCCTCTGGAATGAGCATTCCTACGCATGGCTCGGTTTTATTCACAGTAGC
Organism: Alkalihalobacillus sp. MEB130; assembly: GCF_032335535.1. Taxonomy (NCBI): domain Bacteria; kingdom Bacillati; phylum Bacillota; class Bacilli; order Caryophanales; family Bacillaceae; genus Alkalihalobacillus; species Alkalihalobacillus sp. MEB130. The sequence continues at coordinate 147,223 of NZ_JAOANA010000002.1, read as the reverse complement.
GGATAAAGATAAAGAAGAGGCACTAAGCCTTGTTGAACGATTCCATCATATTGGCTTTGATATTTTAGCTACTGCTGGTACAGCAAGCTTTATTAAAGAAGCGAACATTCCTGTTACAGTTGTAAACAAAATTGGAGAGGAGAAGCCAAATCTTCTTGATGTCATTCGTGAAGGACAAGCTCAATTTGTAATTAATACATTGACAAGAGGAAAACAACCAGCACGTGATGGCTTCCGAATTCGCCGAGAAGCAGTAGAAAATGGAGTCGTCTGCTTAACGTCTATTGACACAGGTGAAGCACTTCTAAGAGTACTTGAGTCGATTACGTTTTCTTCTGAAAGTATGCCACAAATGCAAATGTAGAAAGTTGGAGGGACCCATGATAAAAAAAGATCACTTAACAATTACTAGCCAGCGAGAAATCGCTACAAACATAATGGAGCTAACATGCTCGGGTAGCTTAACCAAACAAATGACAGAACCTGGACAATTTTTACACTTGCGGGTTGATATGAGTGAGGACCTTTTGCTAAGAAGACCGATAAGCATATGTGATGTAGACATTCAAAATGAAACTGTCACAATGCTTTATCGAGCGGAAGGAAAGGGGACGAAACGATTATCGCTAAAACAAGTAGGTGAGAAAATTGATGTGTTAGGGCCACTCGGAAATGGCTTTCCATTAGATGCTACCCAACAAGGAGAAACAGCTCTCCTTGTTGGTGGTGGAATTGGGGTTCCTCCTCTTTATTATTTGTCTAAGGAATTGAAAAAAAGAGGAGTCAATGTGATTCACGTACTTGGTTTTCAAAGCGCGGAGAACGTTTTCTACGAAGAAAATTTTGCCGAGCTTGGTGAAACGTATGTTGTAACAGCTGATGGCACTTACGGTTCAACAGGATATGTAACGGATATCATTAAAGAAAAAAATCTTCAGTTTGATACGATGTATTCCTGTGGACCAACACCAATGTTAGCTGCCTTGGAAAAAGTGTATGGCGATAGACGTCTTTATATCTCGCTTGAAGAACGAATGGGATGTGGAGTGGGAGCCTGTTTTGCTTGCGTATGTCATGTCGTAGGTGATGAGTCAGGAACGAGTTACCGTAAAGTCTGTACAGATGGTCCAGTCTTTCCGGTTGGGGAGGTTGTACTATGAATAGGTTACAAGTAGAATTACCAGGTTTATCAATGAAAAATCCGATCATGCCAGCTTCTGGATGTTTCGGATTTGGTAAAGAATATGCAAATTACTATGATCTTGAACTGTTAGGTGCTATTGCGATCAAGGCTACAACCGATAAACCGAGATTTGGAAATCCAACACCGCGTGTGGCGGAAACCTCTGCTGGAATGTTGAATGCAATTGGACTCCAAAATCCTGGTTTAGATGGTGTATTAGCAAACGAACTTCCTTGGCTTAACCAATATAACGTTCCAATTGTGGCTAATGTAGCTGGAACAGAAATTGCGGATTATGTTGAGACGACAGCCAAGCTATCTAAAGCAGAAAATGTTCATGCCATTGAATTAAATATTTCATGTCCGAACGTGAAACAAGGTGGAATTGCTTTTGGAACGATTCCAGAAGTTGCAGCAGAATTAACGAGGGAAGTAAAAAGTGTTTCTGATGTACCTGTTTACGTAAAATTGTCTCCTAACGTAGCAGATATCGTTGAGATTGCTAGAGCGGTTGAAAAAGCAGGAGCCGATGGTCTTTCGATGATTAACACATTGCTTGGTATGAGAATTGATTTAAAACGAAGAAAACCAATTTTGGCTAATGGCTATGGTGGATTGTCAGGTCCTGCTATAAAACCTGTCGCTATTCGGATGATTCATCAAGTAAGTCAAGCTGTTGATATTCCGATTATAGGAATGGGTGGAATTTATACAGCTGAAGATGTAGTTGAATTTATGCTAGCGGGAGCAAGCGCGGTCGCTGTAGGGACAGCGAACTTTACCGATCCGTATGTTTGTCCAACGATTATTGAAGAATTACCAGCATTACTTGATGAATTAGAGTTTGATCACGTTCGGGAACTTATCGGAGGGAGTTGGAAAACATGCAACGTCCACTCATAATTGCTTTAGATTTAGATGATGCAGGAAAACGAAGAGAACTTTTATCACATTTTGACAAAGAGACACTATTTGTCAAAGTTGGAATGGAACTCTTTTATCGTGAAGGTAGGCAAGTAATTGAAGAATTAAAAGATGCAGGGCATCAAATTTTTCTTGACTTGAAATTGCATGATATCCCTAATACTGTTCAACGAACTATGAAAGAATTGGCTAGTTTAGATATTGATATCGTCAATGTTCATGCTGCAGGTGGGAAAAAGATGATGAGTGCAGCTCGTGAAGGCTTAGACCAAGGAACGCCAGTTGGGAAAGAACGCCCTATTTTAATTGCTGTCACGCAATTAACGAGTACCGATGAAGGGACGATGCAAAAGGAATTGTTAATTCAACAACCGCTTAATGAGGTTGTTAGAACCTATGCGTCCTTTGCGAAAGAAAGTGGAGTGGATGGGGTTGTTTGTTCAGCTAAGGAAGTTCCACTTATTCATGACGCTTGTGGTTCAAGTTTTTACACAGTATGCCCTGGAATTCGTCGGGCAGAAGATGCAGTCGGAGATCAAAAGCGGGTTGTCACTCCACACGAAGCAAGAGAACTTGGAAGTTGGGGCATTGTGGTAGGGCGAAGTATTACTAGTGCCGAAAATCCATTTAACGTATATCAACAAATGAAACAAGATTGGGAGGGGTAACAAATGAAAGAACAAATTGCTAAACATTTATTAGATATTGGAGCCGTTCATCTACGCCCAAATGATCCATTTACTTGGACATCAGGCATCAAGTCACCTATTTATTGTGATAACCGTTTAACACTCTCTTTTCCAGCAGTGCGTAAAGAGATTATTAGCGGGTTCGCTTCCCTTCTTGAGAAGGTAGAGGTTGATGTTATTGCTGGGACGGCAACAGCTGGAATTCCACATGCGGCTCTTTTAGCTGATCAGCTAGACTTACCAATGGTTTATGTTAGAGGAAGTGCAAAGGGACACGGAAAACAAAATCAAATTGAAGGTAAAATTGAAAAAGGTCAAAAAGTTGTACTAGTGGAAGATTTGATTTCAACTGGTGGCAGTGTCATTCAAGCAGCGGAGGCGTTGCGTGAGAGTGGAGCAGAGGTTGTAGCAATTGTAGCGATCTTTACATATGAATTTCAAAAAGCATATGATGCATTAGAAGAAGCCGATCTCCCTACTTATGTGTTAACCTCATACTCAACCTTGTTGTCAGTAGCAAAAGAGCAAGGAACGATCACATCAGATCAAGAGAATCGTTTAAATGAATGGCGTAAAGATCCAGCTTCACAAGCCTGGATGACAGAACAAGTTTAGAGTCTTTTACATGAACGTATTAATAGCACAAGATAAGCGAGTACTGTTATAGCAAGTTTCAAAGGTGTTTTAAAAGGTGCATATCTTTTAAAACACCTTTTTGTGTTACGATATTTTGTATGAAAGGGTGAGAGAATTGAGGAAAATGAGTGGAACAGATTTTGATGATCTTGTTGATTTTTTTGATAAGATGGCGCAAACAAAATGGCTTGGCGCGGTTCATGATCAACTAAAACATTTATCGGGCAGTTGGATTGATAAAGTCGTCCTAGATATTGGTTGCGGAACAGGAAGATTGTTAGAGCGAGGGAAGGGAGAGGCTTCTGAACTAATAGGAATTGATTTGTCACCTCAGATGATTGAAAAAAGTCGATTGCTATTAGAGAATGCTGTTGCGAGAACGAAAATGCTTGTCGGCGATGCGTATAAGCTGCCTATAGCGGAGAAAAGTGTAGATGTTGCCTTATCTACATGTGTTATGTTCTTGCTTCCAGAACCTCAAAGAGGGATAGCTGAGATGATTCGAGTCGTAAAACCGAATGGAACACTGGTTATGTTAAATCCATCACCTAAAATGTCCCCTGAGACGGCGGCAACGTATGCGGACTCATTTGAAATGGGAGGCTTTGAAAGAGATTCTCTACTTGCATGGTCTAATGTTTCGACGAAAAGACATCGCTATTCAAATACAGAACTTGACCACTTATTAAGAGAGTTAGGAACTCGTCACGTTCATCACACTCACGTTTTAGACGGCCTCGCTACCATTACAGTGGCATCGAAGTAGTTTTTTATGGCCTATCGCTATTTAAAAGAAGGGCCCAAACGTCTAAACAGACCGTTTGGGCATCTTGAGTTATTTTTTTAGTGCTCTTACCATGTCTTCGTTAGGTGTAACAAAAATGGTCGTCTGGTTGTCATAAATAACATAGCCTGGCTTAGCTCCATTTGGCTTTTTTACATGACGTATCTTGGTGTAATCAACAGGAACAGAACTTGATTGTTTCGCCTTACTATAAAAGGCAGCTACGGTTGCTGCTTCTAATAGGGTTTCTTCATCTGGTTCTGTACTCCTAATAACAACATGAGATCCAGGAATATCTTTTGTGTGTAGCCATATTTCATCCTGTCTTGCAAACTTATTCGTAACATAATCATTTTGTTTATTGTTCTTGCCAACAAAGAATTCAATGCCATTTGTCGAGATATAGTGCTCAAGTTGCGGCTTTGTTTCCTTCTTTTTCTTTTGTTGTTTCACACGTCTTCGGATATATCCTTCTTCCATTAGCTCTTCACGTATTTCTTCAATATCTCGAGGGGCTGCGCTTTCCATTTGTTGAATGAGTTGATCGAAATAAATGACTTCTTCTTCGGCTTTTTTGATCTGTTCTTCTACGACAGCAACTGAATTTTTGGCTTTATTATACTTTTTAAAATAGGCCTGGGCATTGTCGGAAGGACTTTTTTGCGGATCTAATGTAATAATCGTTGTTCCACCTTCCAAGTCGTAGTAATCAATCACTTCCACCTGCTTGTCACCACGTTTCACCATATGTAAGTTAGCAGTTAAAAGCTCTCCTAATTTTTGATACTCTTTTGCTCTTTCCGCTTGATTCAACGTTTGTTGTAATTTTTTTATTTTTTTATTGTTTTTCTGCCACTCATTTCTTAAAAATCGCTCTAAATCATGAGCCTGTTGTTTCACTCGATCTCTTTCTGCTTTTCCGTAGTAAAAGCGATCAAGTAATTCACTAACCGTTTGATATAGTTTCCGCTCTCCTTTTAGATGTTCGAGTGGAATAATGGAATAAGACTCTTTCCCGTCTACTGTCACCATCTCAGGTTGGTAATCATGTTTGTATAAACGATCCATTATAGTTAAAAAGGCAGGTGGCAGTGTAGTTCTATTAACAAACGAGCCGGCTTGGAAAAGAATTTCACTCGCTAATTGTGGCGATAGTCCAGCAATTTGGGAGACGAGTTGTCGATCAATCTTTCCGGCATTAAAATCGATAAGCTTTAGTAACTCGTCAGCATCTAGTTTGAATGGGTTCGCCTTATTTTGTTCTGGTGGCAACTTGTATAATTGACCAGGCATGACGGTACGATAACTGCTTTGAGTAGGGCTTATGTGCTTGATGCTATCTAATATGACCCCAGTTTGTTTATCGACTAACGTTATGTTGCTATGTCGTCCCATAATTTCGATATAAAGTAGTTTGAACGTTTCGTCACCTAATTCATCTTTGTTTTTTATATGAAAAACAATGACTCTCTCCATATCTAATTGTTCTATTTCCTCAATAATACTGCCCTCCAAATGCTTCCTAAGTAACATACAAAACATCGGTGGAGTGGAAGGATTGTCGTATTTTTCTTTTGTTACATGTAATCGTGCAAAATTAGCATTAGCTGATAATAATAACTGATGATTTTTTCCTTTTGCACGAATGGTAAACAATAATTCTGTTTTATATGGTTGATATATCTTTGAGATTCTTCCTGACGTTAACAACGTTTTTAGTTCGTGTGTCATCGCCCTTGTCATAAATCCATCAAATGACATGGCTTGTTCATCCTTTCCTTCGTTCCATACTAGCTCTATTTTTGCAACTGTTTAGTTTTTTTTTGAATGCTCTAGTAAGTATAGCATGTTTTTCATTTTCACTGAATAAGATGGCTTGTATAAACAGTTGGATAAGCCTTTAGAAAACGTGTTGTGAAAAGAGAATATGTGGGGTGTGTCGAGATGAAATGGTACAAGTTAGAGGAGCATGAAGTTACCTCATCTATTGGTACAAATATGGAAAAGGGGTTATCAGACAAAGAGGTTGAAAAGCGCTTAAAGAAATATGGGGCGAACAAACTTGATGAAGGCAAGAGGCCATCTGCATTATTTGTCTTTCTTGGTCAATTTAAAGATTTCATGGTTCTCGTTCTTTTAGCTGCCACCTTTATTTCCGGGGTGCTTGGAGAATATATTGATGCCATCACCATTATGATTATTGTTCTATTAAATGGGATACTCGGTTTTGTACAGGAAAGGAAGGCAGAGAAATCACTTGATGCGTTAAAAGAGTTATCAGCCCCGCAAATGCAGGTACTTCGAAATGGTGAGTGGAAAAAAGTCTTGTCTGCTCAAATTGTGCCTGGGGATATTGTTAAAGTAACAAGTGGGGATCGGATTGGAGCCGATTTACGTCTTATACAAACAAATGGGCTACGAATTGAAGAGTCGTCTTTAACGGGTGAATCTGTTGCTGTGCAAAAGCAACACCAGTCTTTAAGTGGAACTCATATCGAACTTGGAGATCAATCCAATATGGCATTTATGGGAACGCTTGTGACACAAGGAAGTGGAATTGGTGTTGTGATTGGTACAGGAATGAAAACGGAAATGGGCAAAATTGCTCATCTTCTTCAATCGACAACTACGATTATTACACCTCTACAAAGAAGATTAGAACAACTTGGAAAAATCTTAATTGCCGTTGCCTTGATCTTAACAGCACTCGTTGTCATTATTGGTGTATTACAAGGACACGATGTTTATACGATGATCCTTTCAGGGGTGTCTTTAGCGGTAGCAGCTATTCCTGAAGGTCTTCCTGCAATTGTCACTGTTGCATTGGCTCTAGGAGTTCAACGAATGATCAAACGAAAGGCCATTGTCAGAAAGCTGCCCGCTGTTGAAACTTTAGGGTGTGCATCAGTTATTTGTTCTGATAAAACAGGGACGCTTACTCAAAACAAGATGACAGTTACTCATGCATGGAGTGAGGGGAAGCTATGGCACATTTCTGGGGGAGGGTATGAACCTCAGGGTACGTTTAGTCAAAATAACAAAAAAGTAGATCCTAGTAAAGAACGAAAGCTACAACAATTATTAAGTTATGGATGGTTATGTAATAATGCGAACTTACTAGAAAAAACAGTGAAGCAAGGGATGTTAAGAAAACAGGTTACTGAATACGTGATGGACGGTGATCCAACAGAAGGGGCTCTTGTTGTAGCTGCTATGAAAGCTGGCTATACAAAGGAAGGGCTGGTGGCGCATTTTACAAGAGTTCGAGAATTTCCATTTGATTCAGCTCGTAAAATGATGTCTGTTATCGTTCAAGATCAAAAAGGAAGATCTTACGTTATTACAAAAGGGGCTCCTGATGTTGTTTTAGGGCAATGTATGAAGATTGCTTATGGGGCAGGAGAAGAAGCTCTAACTTCAAAAAGGAAACTAGAGGTAGAAGGTGCGGTTGAGCAATTAGCTAGCAAGGCACTAAGAACGATTGCGATTGCTTATCGTCCATTAGGAGCAAACGAAAATTGCCAGCAGCCATTTGAAGCAGAACGAGGATTAACATTTATTGGACTGCAAGGAATGATTGATCCGCCTAGACCTGAAGTAAAAGGCTCGATTGATGAATGCCGTCAAGCCGGAATTAAAACCGTTATGATTACTGGTGACCATAAAATAACGGCATCGGCTATTGCAAAACAACTAGGCATTTTAACGAGTAAAGGCAAAGTGTTAGATGGTCAAATGCTTTCTAAACTAAGTGTAGCAGAGTTAGAAGAAATTGTTGATGACGTCGATGTCTACGCACGAGTCTCACCGGAACATAAATTAAAAATTGTCAAAGCATTACAAGCAAAAGGTCATATCGTGGCAATGACCGGAGATGGTGTTAATGATGCACCAGCTATTAAGGCCGCTAATATTGGAATCGCGATGGGGATAACAGGAACGGATGTTGCAAAAGAGGCATCTTCGCTAATATTAAGTGATGATAATTTTGCTACAATTAAAGCAGCTATTAAAGAAGGCCGAAACATTTACGAAAATATTCGAAAATTTATCCGTTATATGATGGCCTCCAATGTAGGAGAAATCTTAGTTATGTTATTTGCAATGATGCTAGGTATGCCATTGCCGCTTGTTGCAATCCAGATTCTTTGGATCAACCTTGTAACAGACGGATTACCTGCTATGGCATTAGGGATGGATCAAGCTGAAGGAGACGTGATGAAGCGGGCTCCTAGGAATCCCAATGAAGGTGTGTTTGCACGTGGCTTAACTTGGAAGATTGTCAGTCGTGGATTTATGATAGGAGTTGTAACTCTTATTGCCTTTTGGCTTACGTTACAAACGGATCCAACAGATCTAACAAGAGCTCAAACGGTAGCATTTGTTACCCTTGTTATGGCACAGTTAATTCACGTTTTTGATTGTCGAAGTGAATATTCTGTTTACCACCGTAACCCATTTGAAAATCGCTACTTAGTTGGTGCGGTCATTATATCAACGTTACTAATGATAGCTGTCATTTATTATCCTCCGTTACAAACGGTCTTCCATACCGTTGCGCTTACAGGAACTGAATGGCTGCTTGTACTTGGAATGGCATCGATACCAACAGTTGTACTAGGAGGATTTCAACTTATGAAAAGGAAATAGAATAGAGGAAGAAAAGGAAAGGCCATGGTATACGACCATGGCCTTTCCTAATTCTATCCGAACGTTTTTCCTTACGCGTAGATACGAACTCTGCTAGTATTGGTTACACTTGTTGCTTAGTCTATTTTTTTGTAAAATAAATGTCGGATGTGATAAAAGTGAAAAGTATGACAGGATATGGTTCGGCCACTGTTAACGTCAAACATGCAGAGTTAGCGATTGAAGTAAAAGCTGTGAATCATCGATTTTTAGAATTACAAGTGAAAATCCCTCCTACTTTTTTGTTCATGGAGGAGAAAATCCGAAAGCTTGTAAAAAACAATGTGGTTCGTGGCAAGGTTGACGTTTTCATCCATATAAATGAAAACGTGAATTCGAGCCGCATTCTTACACTAGATGAAGATCTGCTAGAGCAGTATAAAAAGGCTGCCATTCTAATAAACAATAAGCTTGGTCAAGAATCACCGGTAGATGTGAGTTCCCTTTTACTTGATAGCAGTCTAGTTAAAGTAGAAGAAGTAAGTGAATTGGACTGGAGTGAAAATGAGGAACTCGTACTTAAAGGGGTACAAGAAGCGCTCGGCTCATTTAATGAAATGCGTGAAACGGAAGGCCGTTATTTACTTCAGGATATGCGGAGTTGGTTAGAAAAATTAATTGAATGTTGTGACGAGATCGAAAGAGTAGCACCGTTATTAATTGAACGTTACCGTGAGAAAATTGAAGGAAGAATTAGATCATATATCAATGAAGAAAGCGAGATTGATGAAACTAGGTTGCTAACGGAAGTTGCGATCTTCACAGAAAAGATGGATATAAGTGAGGAACTAGTACGCATGAGAGCTCATGTCAAACAATATGAGAATTATCTCACTATAGGAGAAGCAATGGGAAGGCGCCTTGATTTTCTCATACAGGAAATGAATCGAGAAGTGAATACGATTGGTTCAAAGGCGGCAGACTCCACGATTAGGCAATATGTTGTTGAAATGAAAGGGTTCCTAGAAAAATTAAAGGAACAAGTACAAAATGTTGAATAGGAGCTAGAATTCGTAAGGAGTTTCGTATATAGTTAGATTAGTTTGGATAACAATGTTGAGAGTGGATGCGACTCTCCTAAAGTGGGGGTAAAAGAAATGAACATTAAATTAATAAACATCGGTTTTGGGAATATTGTTTCAGCTAATCGAATTATTTCCATCGTAAGTCCAGAGTCAGCACCAATTAAACGAATTATTCAAGATGCAAGAGATCGTAATATGTTAATTGACGCAACGTATGGTCGGCGAACTCGAGCGGTTATTATTGCAGATAGTGATCACGTGATCTTAAGTGCAGTTCAACCTGAGACAGTCGCTCAAAGGTTGACTAGCAAAGACGATACAAGTGAAGACTAGTCAATAATGTGGTAGGATACATAAGCATGAATGTATGAAGTGTGTAGGAGGTTTCCATGAAGAAAGAGAAAGGTCTATTACTTGTATTATCAGGTCCTGCAGGTGTTGGTAAAGGGACTGTGTGTTCAGCGTTACGCCAAGAAAATACGTCCGTTCAATATTCTGTCTCTGCCACAACTCGCTCTCCAAGAGAGGGAGAACAGGACGGAGTTAATTATTTTTTTAAAACGAGAGAGCAATTTGAAAAGATGATTGAGCAAGATCAGTTGCTAGAATGGGCAGAATATGTAGGAAATTACTACGGAACACCAATTGAATATGTACGAGAAACGTTAGAAAGCGGCCAAGATATCATACTTGAAATTGAAGTTCAAGGAGCTCTAAAGGTTCGTGAACGCTTTCCGGAAGGTGTTTTTATTTTCTTAATGCCACCAAGCTTAGCTGAACTTAGAAGTCGAATTGTTGGACGCGGAACGGAAACAGAAGATATTATTAACAAGCGAATGACTGTTGCCCGTGAAGAAATTGAAATGATGAAGAAATATGATTATGTTGTAGAAAATGATCAAGTGCACCTTGCAGTTGATCGGATTAAATCAATTGTAACGGCGGAGCATTGTAAACGCGAACGCCTGATTGAAAAATATAAAGAACTTGTGGAGGTTGACTAATGCTATATCCTTCGATTGATTCACTATTAACAAAATTAGATTCAAAATACACACTCGTTACAGTTTCGGCGAAACGTGCACGTGAGATACGTGAGGATTTATCTCGTGGTCCAATGGTAAGTCGTCCTGTTTCTCATAAGCCAGTAGGGGTTGCTCTCGAAGAAATTATCGACGACCACTTGCATTTTAAACGAATTAATCCGTTAGACGATGAGGAATAAAATGATTGGAGGCTGACTCAGCTGCTTCAAACCCCGACTATGCACAACACTGATTTTTTAGTTATGGGGGTTGATTGATTGAGTCAGCCTTTTTTCTATGAAGAGGCAAAGGAAGCATACTTTGCTAAGAAGGGAGTAGTTGAAAAGGTGATAAATGGGAAAAATATAATACTTGGAGTTTGTGGGGGAATTGCTGCATTTAAAGCTGCCGCATTAACAAGCAAACTCGTACAAGCTGGAGCAAATGTAAAAGTAATTATGACAAAATCCTCTAAGGAGTTTGTAACTCCTCTTACTTTTCAAGCACTTTCACGTCAACCTGTATATGATGATACGTTTGTAGAACCAGACCCGTCAAAAATTGCTCATATTGATATTGCTGACTGGGCGGATGTTGTTCTTGTAGCGCCGACAACCGCTAATATCATGGCTAAATTGGCTACTGGAATTGCGGATGATATGCTGACAACCACATTACTCGCTACAACAGCCCCGGTTTATCTGGCACCAGCGATGAATGTCAATATGTATGATAAGGCATCTGTTCAGCGAAATGTTAGGACACTAAGGCAAGATGGTTATCAAATCATTGACGGTGTTGAAGGATATCTGGCTTGTGGGTGGACGGGAAAAGGAAGAATGGCTGAACCAGACGACCTTCTAGCGTTACTTGAACATCACTTTACAAATAAAGAGGGGCGCTTGAAAGACAAGACAGTTGTAATTACAGCAGGTCCGACACAAGAGCGGATTGACCCAGTGCGTTATTTTACCAATCACTCTTCTGGGAAGATGGGATATGCTGTTGCAGAGGCTGCAAGGGAAGAAGGAGCTAATGTTATTCTCATTTCAGGACCGACCCATATTTCACCACCAACAGGGGTGAAAATAGTTGACGTTGTATCGGCAAAAGAGATGTTCGATGCTGCTATGAGGTACTATCACGAAGCAGATATTGTAATTAAGTCAGCAGCAGTAGCGGATTATCGACCAAAAGAAACGTTCGATCAAAAGCGAAAAAAACAACCAGGTGCTTGGTCAATTGAAATGGAAAGGACGACCGATATCCTAAAAACTATGGGGGAACAGAAAGAAGCGCAGATCTTAGTTGGTTTTGCAGCTGAATCGGAGCAGGTTGAAGACTATGCCCGAAAAAAACTACATTCTAAAAATCTTGATTTAATTGTGGCGAACAATATTACACAAGCAGGTGCAGGCTTCAAAGGGGATACGAATATCATTACGATTATAACCAAAGATGATACGAAAAAAGAGTACCCAGTTTTAGCGAAGAAAGAAGCGGCTACATGTATTATTTCTGACATCGTCTCCTATATGGAAAGGCATCATCGTTTATGATTGCAAAAGTGATAGTGGATGTTCCAGCATCTCAAACGGACCGGTTATTCGATTATAAAATTCCGGAAGTATGGGAGGGGAGCATTCAGCCAGGAATGAGAGTCGTCGTCCCTTTTGGCCCAAGAAAAATACAAGGGTTTGTTATTGAGATTGTACGAGAGTCTGATCTGGATAAGATTAAACCTATTGCAGATGTATTAGATGTTGTTCCTGTATTGACGGAGGAACTTCTTCAGCTTGGTGAATGGTTATCAAATCAAACACTTAGTTATAAATTATCAGCTTATCAATTAATGATTCCTGCTGCTTTAAGGACAAAGGTGAAAAAGGAAATTGTGTTATGTGGTGAACTTCATCAATTACCGTTTCATTTGCAAACGTACTTCAAATCAGATAAAAAGGTTTTGTGGACTGATGTCATCACGAATGATAAAGCTAGTTTAAAAGAAGTTCAGCAATTAGTAGAAGCAGGTCAACTTGAAGTACGCTATCAAGTTGAAGAAAAAGGGAAAAAGAAAACGGAACGCTATATTAAATTAGTGGAAGTGGATAACCTAGAGGAATTAATTCCAACTCGAGCGGCCAAACAGAAAGAGGTTATTGCCTTTTTGAAAGAAGTAAAACAGCCAATCGCTGTTCAATCTCTTATAAAACAAATGGAAACAACTAGGTCGCTAATAACAACCTTAGTAAAAAAAGGGGTTCTTGAAGAGTTTGAAAAGGAAGTTTATCGTGACCCACTAGCGGGCGTTCAATACGATCAAACAAAAGCATTGACTTTGACAAGTGAGCAGCAAAAAGTGATTACTCCTATTTTGCGATCACTTGAGGATCATAATCATGAAACGTTTTTGCTACACGGAGTGACCGGGAGCGGAAAAACAGAAGTTTACCTTCAATCGATTGATCAAGCACTACAAATGGGGAGAGAAGCAATTGTTCTTGTTCCTGAAATTTCATTAACACCTCAAATGGTCCAACGATTCAAAGGGAGATTTGGTTCGAAAGTAGCTGTCCTCCACTCTGGTTTATCAATGGGAGAAAAATACGATGAATGGAGAAAGATACTAAGGAAAGAAGTACAAGTAGTAGTCGGGGCACGTTCAGCTATCTTTGCTCCATTTACGAATATTGGAATCATTATCATTGATGAGGAACATGAAACAAGTTACAAGCAAGAAGAAAATCCAAGGTATCATGCCAGAGATGTAGCCATATTTCGGGGAGACTACCATCGTTGCCCCGTTATTTTAGGAAGTGCTACTCCGTCACTAGAATCATATGCACGAGCTAAGAAAGATGTCTATCGTTTATTACCTTTAACAACAAGAGTTAATCAACGAGCCATGCCAGCAGTAGAAGTAGTTGATATGCGTGAAGAGCTACGAAGTGGCAACCGATCGATGTTTTCATTAATTTTATTAGAACTGTTAAGAGAACGAATGAAAAAAGGCGAACAGTCCGTTCTATTTTTGAACCGAAGAGGGTATTCAACATTTGTAATGTGTCGAGACTGCGGATATGTAGCGACATGTGAACATTGTGATATCTCACTTACCTACCACCGTACTCATCATTCGTTAAAATGTCATTATTGTGGTCATGAAGAAAAGATGCCGAATACGTGTGAATCATGCGGTAGTGACCATATTCGTTTTTTCGGTTCGGGAACGCAAAAAGTAGAAGAAGAACTAGCACGTGTGTTGCCAGAAGCAAAAGTGATTCGTATGGATATTGATACGACAAGAAAAAAAGGTTCTCATGAACGACTTCTATCTGCATTTGGTCGAGGTGAGGCAGATATCTTACTTGGGACACAAATGATTGCAAAAGGATTAGATTATCCTAAAATCACGCTAGTTGGTGTATTAGCAGCTGATTCCATGCTTCATATTCCAGATTTCAGGTCAGCAGAACGAACGTTTCAACTAATGGAACAAGTAAGTGGAAGAGCGGGGAGACATGAACTAGAAGGGAAAGTAATTATTCAATCATATACTCCAGAACATTATAGCATTGAGTTGGTTAAGAGTCATGATTATGAGGCCTTTTTCCAAACGGAAATGGCTCAAAGGAAGACAGGGTTATATCCACCGTATGTATTTATTGTCCTGGTTACGATTTCTCACCCAGAGTTAACAAATGTCATCACTGTCTCTGAAAAAATAGCTTCTTTTTTAAAAAGAGAACTTCAAGAATCAACGACAGTTCTTGGTCCGGTTGCATCTCCGCTAGCACGCATAAAAGATAGATATCGCTACCAATGCATGGTAAAATACAGAAACGAGCCGAGGTTGCATGAAACATTACGTGAAATACAACAACATTTCTCACGAGAAATGAACCAAGGACAATTGCAAGTCTCGATCGACATGCAACCCTATCTATTTACATAAAAGACTTCAACCAAAAAGGTCGCTCTTTACCTTTTTGGTTGAAGTCGAAGCGATTCGGAGCAGCCGTCATGTTTTAAGCTTTTTTGAGCGGTTTTCTCAAAAAAGCGCACGGCGAGAGGAGCATCGCACATGTTCGCACAAAAGAAGAGATAAGAGTGCCTTTTTCCCTTTTGGTTGAATTTGAAGTAATTCGGATCCGTATGTTTATTAGAAGGTTCTTTGCCTTTTTGTATAGATTGAAATTTAGAATTACATAAGCAGTACTATATATAAAGAATAGTGACTGCAGAAAGGCGGTCAAACATGAAAATAGTTTTTATGGGAACACCTGATTTTTCCGTTCCGGTTTTAAGAAATTTAGTTGATGCAGGATACGAAATTGCAGCGGTCGTGACACAGCCAGATCGACCAGTTGGAAGAAAGCGGGTCTTAACACCACCTCCCGTTAAAATAGAAGCCCAGAAACATGAAATAGATGTGTTGCAACCAGAGAAGATTCGCGAAAGGTCTGAGTTAGATAAAGTTTTGGCCTACCAGCCTGATTTGATTGTTACAGCTGCTTTTGGCCAAATTTTGCCGAAAGAGTTGTTAGATTACCCAAAGCATGGTTGTATAAACGTTCATGCCTCTCTTTTGCCAAAGTATCGCGGAGGAGCTCCGATTCATCAAGCGATTATCGATGGAGAAAACGAGTCTGGTGTAACGATCATGTATATGGTTGAAAAATTAGATGCAGGTGACATGCTTTCTCATGTTCGTGTTCCTATTGAAGAACATGATCATGTTGGAACGATGCACGATAAGCTAAGTGTTGCAGGGGCGAAACTCCTGTTAGATACGATTCCTGAATTAATCAATGGTACGATTTCACCTCAAAAACAGGAAGAATCACATGTTTCTTTTGCTAGAAATATTACACGTGATATGGAATTACTGGATTGGAATCGTTCAGGAGAAGAGTTGTACAATCAAATAAGAGGATTACACCCATGGCCGGTAGCTTACACTATCATGGAAGGGAAGCCGTTAAAAGTATGGTGGGGAGAGAAAGTACCATCTAATCAAACAGTTGTACCTGGAACAATTGAAAAGATTGATGAAGATGGGATCGTTGTTGCAACAGGGTCAACTACAGCGATAAAAATAACAGAACTTCAGCCTTCTGGTAAAAAGAAGATGGATGCAACATCTTTTATTCGAGGGGCAGGATCCCATCTAGAAAAAGGCATGAAGCTAGGAGAATCTAATGAGTAAACCAGTTCGTGAAGTAGCCTTAGAAATATTGCTACAAATTGAAAAAAATCAGGCATACAGCAATCTACTGCTAAATCAAACCGTTAATCGAAGCAAACTAGATCCTAGAGATGTTGGTTTATTGACTGAAATCGTGTACGGCACGATACAGCGAAGAGATACGCTAGACTATTACTTGAATTCATTTGTTAAAAAAGGGGTAGACTCGCTACAAGACTGGGTTAAGGTGCTGTTACGATTATCGGTCTATCAATTAGCTTACTTAGATCGAGTGCCAGACCGTGCTGTTGTTCATGAAGCCGTAACAATTGCCAAAAAACGTGGTCATAAAGGAATTAGTGGCATGGTTAATGGAGTGTTACGATCTATTTTAAGAGAAGGTCTTCCTTCTTTAGAAGGAATAAAAAATGAAACAAAAAAGGTAGCTCTAGAATTTAGTTATCCAGTTTGGTTAGTAAAGCGTTGGGAAGATCAATATGGGTTGACCGAAACAAAGGCTATGTGCCAATCTGGTTTAGAACCGCCTCATGTGACAGTTCGTGTGAATCAGGTGAAAGCAACGGTGGAGGAAGCACTTTTCTTATTAGAAAAAGATGGACTAAAAGTAAAAAAAGGGGTCTTGTCTCCAGATGCTATTGTGATAGAAAAAGGGAATGTCTTCCAAACAGATGCGTATAAACAAGGATATGTCACGGCGCAAGATGAAAGCTCGATGTTAGTTGGACGAGCTCTAGGAGCCAAACCAGGAATGAGGGTCGCCGATACGTGCGCTGCACCTGGAGGGAAATCTACGCATATCGCTGAACAAATGGATGATACAGGAACAGTCTTATCGTTTGATTTACATGATCACAAAGTAAAGCTCATTCATGATCAGACTAAGAGACTTGGATTAACTTGTATTCAGGCAGAGGCAATGGATGCAAGAAACCTTCATGATAAGGTAACGGAACAATTTGATCGCGTTTTAGTTGATGCACCTTGTAGTGGGTTTGGTGTGATAAGACGCAAGCCAGATATTAAGTGGTCCAAACGTGAAAAAGATATTCAAGCAATTAAACAGATTCAGCAAGAAATCTTAAAAGCTGTCGCCCCTTTCGTAAAACAAGGTGGGTCGCTCATTTATAGCACTTGTACGGTAGATAAAGATGAAAATGAAGAAAGTGTCGCAAATTTCTTAGCTGAACATCCAGAATTCCAACTAGACAAAACGTTAAAAGACAGGCTTCCCGAGAAAGCACTAGCTCGTTATGAAGAAGGAATGGTCACCATCCTTCCTCAAGATTTCCAAACGGATGGCTTTTTCATTGCAAGCCTAGTCAAACAATAACTAAAAGGCGAAAGGTGTGCGACTATGGAAGAATTAAAAAAGACAGTAAAAGTACCGGAGATGGATCAACTTCGGTCCATTTACTCGTTGAAATTCGAAGATTTACAAGAATGGTTAAAAGAACAAGGGGAGCCTCAATTTCGTGCTACGCAAATATTTGAGTGGTTATACCAAAAGCGTGTTACTACATTTGAGGATATGTTAAACCTATCAAAAGATTTACGTGAAAAACTAAAAGCTTCTTTTACAATCACAACCTTGAAAATTGTCACTAGACAAGTTTCCTCGGATGGAACGGTAAAGTTTTTATTTGAATTGCATGATGGATATTCAATAGAGACTGTTGTCATGCGCCATGATTACGGAAATAGTGTTTGTGTTACAACACAGGTTGGATGTAGACTTGGCTGTACGTTTTGTGCATCAACATTAGGTGGATTAAAGCGTAATTTAGAAGCTGGGGAAATTGTTGCACAAGTGTTAGAATCGCAAAGAGCGATGGACGAAGTGGAAGAAAGAGTTAGTTCGGTTGTCGTTATGGGAATCGGTGAGCCTTTTGATAATTATGACGAGCTTGTTCCTTTCTTGAAGACAATCAATCATGAAAAAGGCTTAAATATAGGTGCTAGACATATCACGGTCTCTACGAGTGGTGTTGTTCCGAAAATTTATAAATTTGCTGATGAGAAAATGCAAATTAACTTTGCTATTTCTTTACATGCACCAACAACGGAAATACGCAGTAAACTTATGCCTGTAAACCGCGCTTGGCCACTTGAGAAACTGATGGAGTCTATTCGATATTATATAGAGACAACAGGTAGACGAGTTACGTTTGAATATGGATTGTTTGGTGGTGTAAATGATCAAGAGGAACATGCACATCAATTGGCAGAGCTAATTAAAGGAATTAAATGTCATGTTAATTTAATTCCTGTAAACTATGTGTTAGAACGTGATTATGTACGAACACCAAGAGAACAAATTTTTGCTTTTGAAAAAGTATTGAAAAGCAAAAATGTGAATGTAACGATCAGAAGAGAGCAAGGTCATGATATTGATGCAGCTTGTGGTCAGCTTCGGGCAAAGGAGCGAAAAGAGGAGACGAGGTGATTGTAGGAGATGGAGTTTACATTTCGAACAGATGTAGGGAAAATTCGTGCACACAACGAGGACAGTGGTGGTGTTTTTAAAAATGACATAGGTGTTCTCGCTGTTGTAGCTGATGGCATGGGTGGACACCGTGCTGGAGATGTGGCTAGTGCAATGACTACAACCTATCTGCAGGATGTATGGGGAGAAGTAGAAGAAATGGCTACGGTGGTCGATGCAGAAAAGTGGCTAATAGAACAGTTTGAACAAATTAATGAACATTTATATGCTCATGCAGAGAAACATTCTGAATGCAGGGGAATGGGAACGACACTTGTGGTTGCTTTATGTACGGAAGAATTTATCTCAATTGCCCACATTGGAGACAGTCGAGCTTATATATATAATGAATTTGGATTTCAATTAAAAACATCAGATCATTCTCTTGTTCAAGAGCTTGTTCGTAACGGTCAAATATCTGAAGAAGAAGCCGAGCATCACCCAAGACGAAATGTTTTATTACAGGCACTTGGGACAGAACGTGAAATTAAAATTGATGTGACAACTTTACAAGTTGAAGAGGAGCAACATGTTTTGCTATGCTCGGATGGCTTGACGAATAAAGTTAACCACGATGAATTGAAGGCGCATCTTGAGGGCGCTGGAGAATTGTCAATAAAAGCGGAGAAGTTAGTTCATTTGGCAAACGAGCGCGGTGGGGAAGATAATATAACAGTTGCTCTTGTCCACTATAAAGAAGAATCAAATGAGCGGAGCAACGCTCAATGATCGGTCAGCGTATTAGTGGTCGTTATCAGATCCTTGAGACGATTGGCGGCGGTGGAATGGCAAATGTTTATAAAGCGCTCGATGTCATTCTAGACCGCCATGTTGCCGTAAAGGTGTTGCAACCTCAGTTTTCAGACGATGAACAATTTATTCAACGGTTTAGACGTGAAGCACAATCGGCTACCAGTCTAGCTCACCCTAACATTGTCAATATTTATGATGTTGGAGAAGAAGGAAACACGTACTACATAGTAATGGAATATGTAGAGGGTCAAACGTTAAAAGAATTAATTCAATCCCGTGGACCCATTTCCGTTGAAGAAGCCACTGACTATATGGAGCAAATGCTTGCAGCTTTAGAACATTCGCATGCCAATCATATCATCCATCGTGATATAAAGCCGCATAATATTCTAATCAGTAAAGATGGGATCGTAAAGGTAACTGATTTTGGGATTGCTAGAGCTATCTCTGCCGCTACGATTACTCATACAAATTCCGTTATGGGTTCAGTTCATTACCTTTCGCCAGAACAAGCCAGAGGAGGACATGTTACCTATAAGTCAGATATTTATTCGTTAGGTATCGTTTTATATGAAATGGTAACAGGAGAGCTTCCTTTTCAAGGGGATACAGCTGTCTCTATTGCAATCAAACATTTGCAAACGGATGTTCCTTCAGCGAAAGAAAAAATTCCAACCTTGCCGCAAAGTATTGAAAATATTATCAAAAAGGCAACAGTGAAAGATCCTCTTAAACGATATCCGAGTGTTCAAGAGATGGAAGAGGATGTTGCAACGGCATTATCACCAGAGCGGTTCAACGAAAAAGTGTTCGTACTAACGAGTGAAGATGACGAAGCAACGAAAGCTATTCCAATTATTCGGAATGATCACCAAAACGCTGATTTAGATAAGACGGTTGAAGCGCCAGTAAAACCTATGAATCAACCTGTAGAGCAGGTGAATAAAAACATAGAACCTCAAAAACCTAAAAAAAGTAAGAAGAGCAAAGGGAAAAAATGGTTTGCTACTTTAGTTATCTTAGCTTTTCTTATTCTAGGTGGATTTGTTGCAGCGTTTGCGTTACTGCCATCCATTTTTCAAGTGGGAGAAGTGGAAGTTCCCAATGTTTTAGAACTTCCTTTTGATGAAGCAGAAGAACAATTAACAGCTTTAAACCTTGTTGTTGTAAGGGAAGATGAAGAGCATGATGATATCCCGCATAATCGTGTTATTAGACAAAGTCAAACACCAGGTTCTATAGTAAAAGAGGGTTCTTCTATACGGTTATTTGTAAGTCTTGGGAAAGAAGAGATTGAACTTGAAGATGTAGTCGGAATGCGAATTGAACGTGCTGAGAATATTTTAAGAGGGCTTGGTTTTACTGTTGAGACATCTGAGACTGAGACGGATGAGGAGTCAGAGGGTATTGTTCTCACCCAAATTCCTGCAGAAGGAACTCTTGTCATTCCTGATGAAACAACGGTCCACTTAACATACAGTGTAGAAAGAATGATTACGTTACGTGATCTAGTGAACGAAAGAGAATCTGACGTTATTAATTATTTAGACGAAGTCGGGCTTACGTATAATTTTAGTTACGAATATTCTAATACGATTGAATCTGGTAGGGTCTTAAGACAATCCCCCTCCGCAAATACAGAATTGAGCAAGGGAGAAGGTGTTCGATTAACCGTCTCGCAAGGCCGAGAACCAGCACCAGAGCCAGAAGAGGAGCCTGTATTTAACTACGAAGTGAATCAAGAAATTCATATGTCACAAGAGGAACGTGATGCAGGTGAATCATTTGATGTTCGGATTGTATTTAGAGATAAGACGACCGATGGGCAAGATAAGGTGTATTTTGAAGATACCATCGACGAGACGAAGTTATTTCAAATCCCGTTACAAACAACCCCGTCGCAAAGTGGATATATCGATATTTATATAAATGGTCAGTTGGAAAAGAATTTAGGTCCATATGAGTACCGGAGACGTTAAATTTACAAAGTGATTAGAGGCATGCATGGGTAGTATGTGCCTCTAAATCATTGGTTACTAAATTAGGAGGTTCCTGAATGGCAACTGGAATGATTGTTAAAGCATTGAGTGGTTTTTATTATGTTCAAACAGAAGACGGTATTTTCCAATGTCGTGGGAGAGGAAATTTCAGGAAGCGTCAAATTAAACCTTTAGTAGGAGACGAAGTAGAGTTCGAAGCTGAAAATGTCACTGATGGCTATATTCTTGATGTATTTGAGCGTAAAAATGAACTAGTGCGACCGCCAATAGCAAATGTCGATCAGGCTCTACTCGTGTTCTCTGCATTAGAACCAGACTTTAGTCCATTGCTACTGGACCGTTTTCTTGTACATATTGAAGCAAATGATCTAACTCCAGTTATCATCATTAGTAAGGTGGATCTCCTTGATGAATCGAACCTACATGAGATTGAAGTTTATAAAAAAGAGTACGAAGAAATCGGTTATTCTGTTTTATTAACATCTACGTTAAAAAACAATGGCATGGAAGATATTTTTCCCTATTTACAAGGAAAAGTAAGTGTCGTAGCTGGGCAATCAGGTGTAGGGAAATCTTCGCTTTTGAACAGCTTGAAGCCTGAATTAAATATTGAAACGAATGAGATTTCATCTCATTTAGGTAGAGGAAAACATACAACGAGGCATGTTGAATTATTGTCTATCGGCGGAGGGTTAGTCGCTGATACACCTGGTTTTAGTTCTCTTGACTTTATTGATTTAGAGGCAGAGGATTTATCTCGTTGTTTTCCTGAGATGGAAGAATTATCAGCAGATTGCAAGTTTAGAGGCTGTACTCATACATCAGAGCCAAAGTGTGCGGTTAAAGCGGCTTTTGATCAAGGACAAATTAGTCCTACAAGAATGAAGCATTATCTGCAATTTTTAGAAGAGATTAAAAGTCAGAGAAGGAGATATGATTAATGGTTAAAATTGCACCGTCAATCTTATCGGCTAATTTTGCTAATTTAGCTAAGGATATTAAAGATGTGGAGAACGCTGGAGCTGATTACATTCATGTTGATGTCATGGATGGACATTTTGTTCCGAACATTACGATTGGGCCACTTGTTGTGGAAGCCATTCGACCAATTACAAACTTACCTTTAGACGTTCATTTAATGATTCAAAATCCGGATGTTTATATCCCGCAATTTGCAAAAGCAGGAGCGGATATTATATCTGTACATGTTGAGGCCTGCCCTCATTTACACAGAACCATCCATTTAATAAAAGAACAAGGGGTAAAAGCTGGGGTCGTTTTAAATCCAGCTACACCTGTAGAGTTGATTGAACCTATACTAGAGGAAGTAGATCTCGTCCTTTTAATGACCGTTAATCCTGGATTTGGTGGTCAACGATTCATTGAAGCTGTATTAAATAAGATTGAGAAATTAGCGCGCTTAGTTAACGATCGTCAGTTATCAATTGAAATTGAGGTTGATGGTGGAGTGAATCCGAAGACAGCTAAAAAATGTGTGGAAGCTGGTGCTAATGTGTTAGTAGCCGGGTCTGCTATTTATAATCAAGAAGATCGTGCTCAAGCCATAGCGGAAATTAGAGGGTAAGGGTAACAACACACTCCAGTAGTGTGTTGTTTTTTTATAGGTTTATTTTTGATTGATCGATCAATTATGTAGTGCGGTGAGGGGTGGTTTAGAGGGGGCGATTATTTTCTTTGAAGATGAACATTCTTTTTCTCTAGACATATATTGAGGTATAGGGCATATGCATAATGATAAAGAGACAAGGATAAATTGCTCATTGGCAAAAAGATAAGACAATCGGGAATCTAAAAAAATAGGAATAGTTTGTCGTATCTAGTTATATATTTTTAAAAGAGCAATTATTTTAATCCTTATCATTGATTCTTGTCTGAAACAAAATGGCTTGGTGGATAGGAGCACATGCTTCGCGTCCTAGGTCGTGAGTCAAGTTTCTTTAACATTATCCCCGTGGTGGCTATTCACGTTGAGGAGGAGGAGCTATGAAATTCTACACGATCAAGCTACCTAAGTTTTTAGGTGGGTTTGTCAAGGCAGTATTGAACTCATTAAAAAAAGGGTAAACAAAAAAGCACCGGTATACGGTGCTTTTTTGCTACAGTAGTAAAAGTTCTTCACTACCTGTGTGAATGAATATTCACAACTTATACGCGTTCAACTTTACCAGACTTAAGTGCGCGAGTCGAAACGTATACACGTTTAGGTTTGCCGTCTACTAAAATACGTACCTTTTGAACGTTTGCACCCCAACGGCGCTTCGTTTTATTAAGTGCGTGAGAGCGTTTGTTTCCAGTACGAGCTTGTCTTCCAGTAATATAACATTTACGTGCCATGATATGCACCTCCTTATTCCCAATACAGACACTTGAAATCATACTTGAATATAGTAGCATAGCCCTTGGTATAATGCAATAGCTTCCTAGAAACTTTATCAAGTAATCTTGCTTGACACTTGCAAAAAGGTTGCAATTCGAATACGCTTTTAAATTGAGGTATAGTATAGTAAAATAACCTTAATGAATCAAGTTTGTCTTCGAGAGGGAGGAATGGAAATGTCAATTGAAATGAAAACTCAACTAGGTGTTGTAGATGTTTCAAAGGATGTTGTTGCAACAATTGCTGGTGGAGCTGCGATAGATTGTTATGGGATCGTAGGTATGGCTTCTCAAAAGCAATTGAAAGACGGTCTTTCCGATTTATTAGGGAAAGAAAATTTCCGTCGGGGTGTCGTCATTCGTGAAGACGAAGAACAAATTCATATTGATATGTACATCATTGTCAGCTATGGAACAAAAATTTCTGAAGTGGCTTACAACGTACAAACAAAAGTGAAATATCAACTAGAACAAATGTTGGGTCTTGATGTTGATTCTGTGAATATCTTTGTTCAAGGGGTCCGCGTCACGCCGTAAGCGCTTGGTTAGGAGGAAAAAGTTCGTGGCAAAACAAATTGAGGGTAATAAGCTTGCCTATATGTTTATTGAAGGAGCAGCTAATTTAGCGAGGCACGTGAAAGTGGTAGATGCATTAAATGTGTTTCCTGTACCAGATGGAGACACAGGGACAAATATGAACCTGTCTATTACTTCTGGAGTAAAGGAAGTAAAACAAAACATTCAAGATGACTCGAGTAAAGTAGCTGCTTCGTTTGCAAAAGGGTTGCTAATGGGAGCAAGAGGGAATTCAGGTGTAATCCTTTCACAACTATTTAGAGGGTTCTCTAAGCAGGTTGAAGGAAAAAAACAAATTACAGCTTCTGATTTAGCGCAGGCATTTGAGAGTGGAGTTGAAACAGCCTATAAAGCGGTTATGAAACCTGTAGAAGGTACGATTTTAACTGTCGCCAAAGATGCTGCCAAACACTCTTTAAAAGTAGCGAAGAAACATGATGATGTTATTTATGTGATGGAAGAAACGTTAAAAGAAGCAAAAGCTTCGTTAAAGCGAACACCAGATTTGCTTCCTGTCTTAAAAGAGGTAGGTGTAGTCGATTCTGGAGGACAAGGATTGGTTTATATTTATGAAGGTTTTCTTGCTGTATTAAAAGGGGAAAAGCTCTCAGAAAATATTTCACCAGTAGACGAAGTTTCCATGGAGAATCTAGTAAAGGTTGAACATCACAATGCTCAAAGTCATATGGCTACTGAAGATATTGAGTTTGGGTTCTGTACAGAAGTGATGGTTCGAATTGATACTGAAAAAACAAAGAAACATCCATTTGTTGAAACTGATTTTAGAGAAGAATTAAGTCAGGTTGGTGATTCACTTCTTGTTGTTTCAGATGATGATTTAATTAAAGTACATATTCATGCTGAGCAGCCAGGAGAAGTTTTAACGAAGGCGCAAAGGTATGGGGAATTAATTAATATTAAGATAGAGAATATGCGTGAACAACATACTCACCTTCTTGATGAAACAAAAGAAGTGTACGGACAAGAATCAACTCCTGTTGATAAGAAAAAGGAAAAGAGTGAATTTGGAATTGTAACGGTTGCAATGGGAGAAGGTATTGCTAATCTTTTTAAAGGGTTAGGTGCTGGGGTTGTAATTGAAGGTGGCCAAACAATGAATCCAAGTACGGAAGATATCATTAATGCAATTGAGGAAGTTCATGCAGAAAAAGTGATTATCTTACCTAACAATGGAAACATTATTATGGCTGCTGAGCAAGCTGCCGAAGTGGTCGGTGAGAAAGCAGTCGTTGTTCCTTCAAAAACCGTTCCACAAGGTCTAGCTGCCTTATTATCATTTAATCCAACTCAAGGTTTAGAGATCAATGCTGGCATGATGAAAGACGCGTTGTCGACAGTTAAGTCAGGTCAGGTGACGTTTGCTGTTCGTGATACGAATATTGATGGAATTGATATTAAAAAAGATGATTTTATGGGTATTGCTGAGAAGAAAATTGTTAGTTCTGGTGCCGATATTCTTGAAGTAACAAAAGAACTTTTCAAGCAGATGATTGACGATGAAAGTGAAATTGTTACTCTTTTGCAAGGCGAAGACGCGTCTGAAGAGCAGACAAATTCGCTTGTTGGTTTTATAGAAGACGAGTTCCCAGATGTTGAAGTCGATGTACACGTAGGAAATCAGCCACTTTACTCGTATATTATCTCTGTTGAGTAAAGTAGAGTGAAGGAGGAAAGTCATGCCAAAAGTGAAAATTGTAACAGATAGCACGGCAGATATTCCAGCTGATTTAGCTGAAGAGTTAGGTCTTACGATCGTACCGTTAAATGTCATCTTCTCAGAAACAGAATCGTATGAAGATGGAGTAACCTTGTTAGCTGATGATTTTTACAAAAAAGTCGAGGAAACAAATACGATACCATCTACATCTCAGCCAACACCTTACCAGTTTGAAGAAGTATACCGCTCCCTTTTAAATGATGAGGAATGCACGATTCTTTCTATTCATTTATCTTCTAAGATGAGTGGAACGTACCAAGCTGCTACCATTGCTAAGCAATCTATGGAAGCTGAAGATTCGATCCACGTTATTGATTCAAAACGAGCGTCTTATGCAGTTGGAATCATCGTTGTTGAATTAGCAAAAATGGCCAAAGAAGGTCATTCTTTAGAAGATTGTCGTGCCAGATTAGAGGAACTCCTTCAAGATACGAATGTGTTTTTTATGGTTGATACACTTGAGTACCTACAAAAAAATGGACGAATTGGCAAAGCTTCAGCCATTTTTGGGTCTATGTTAAAGATAAAACCTATTTTATCTTTATCAGAAGAAGGGGAAGTGTACCCATTTGAGAAAGTGCGTGGTCAGAAAAAAGCAATGAACCGTATTCTTGAAATCTTAAAAGAAAAATACGGGACCGATCCAGTACATGTAGGAATTTCACATGCTGTTAATGATTCGTTGGCTCAAGAAATGATGTCAAACATTAAAAAAGAGTTTGATGTAAAAAGCGATGTAATTACATCAATAGGAGCCGTTATTGGTTCGCATGTTGGACCTGGAACGGTTTCTATAGCTATGACAAAAGCTTAATTATATTAGGGTGACTCACGTTGAAGATGCCTGACATCTAGTGTGCAATTGACAATGAAAATGGTTCCACCTTTTCGTTGAAACGATATTGTGTTCGCTAGTCGGCACTTCTCCTGAGTCACTTTTTCTTTTTTTGTATAATGGCATTAGAATAGGGGGGTTACAATGAAGTATCGTACAGTCTTTGACATTATAGGTCCAGTAATGATTGGACCATCGAGCTCACATACAGCGGGCGCAGCTAGGATTGGGAGGGTTGCTCGTACGTTATTTGGGCAAAAACCAGACCGAGCAGATATTTATTTTTACGGTTCTTTTGCAAAAACATACAGAGGGCATGGGACAGATGTTGCCATTGTCGGTGGAGTGTTGGACTTTGACACTTTTGATACTCGTATTACTGAAGCATTAACTATTGCCAAAGATCAAGCGATCGAAGTGAACTTTCATGAAGAGGAGGCTATCACTGACCATCCAAATACAGCGAAAGTTGTGCTAACAAAAGATGGGGAATCGATAGAACTTGTGGGTATATCGATTGGAGGAGGAAAAATTGAAATTATTGAATTAAATGGTTTTGTTCTTCGCTTATCAGGAAATCATCCTGCTATCCTTGTTGTTCATAACGATCGATATGGGGTTATTGCTAGTGTGTCTAATGTACTCGCGAAATATGAAATAAACATCGGACATATGGAAGTATCGCGGAAAGAACGTGGAAAAGAGGCGTTAATGGTTATTGAAGTAGATCAAAATGTAGACGATTCAATTTTGCTTCAATTAGAGAAATTGCCGAATATTATGAATGTAACAAAAATTCACGATTAGAAAAAGTGTACGAAGTGGAGGTGGCTTTTGTGTTTAGAAACGTAGCTGAATTAATTGAACTTGCTGAATCTAGTAATAAGAAAATCTCAGACGTGATGATTGAACAAGAGGTAGAGGTAACAGGTCGCACAGTGGAAGAGATTAAGGGGCAGATGCAAAAAAATCTACAGGTTATGAAAGCGGCGGTAGAAAGAGGAATAACCGAGAAGGTTCGCTCTGTGTCAGGTTTAACCGGCGGAGATGCGGTTTTGCTTCAAGAATATATAAAAAAAGGAAACTACCTATCAAGTGAAACCGTTTTGGATGCAGTAAGTAAAGCGGTGGCAACGAATGAAGTGAATGCTGCCATGGGAACCATTTGTGCTACACCTACAGCTGGTTCTGCAGGAGTAGTTCCAGGTGTCTTATTTGGAATGACAAAAAAACTAGAGCCGACAGATGAACAAATGGTCCATTATTTATTTGTAGCAGGTGCCTTCGGATTTGTTGTTGCAAATAATGCATCCATTTCGGGTGCAGCAGGGGGATGTCAAGCAGAAGTAGGGTCTGCTACTGGAATGGCTGCTGCTGCTCTTGTTGAACTTGCAGGAGGCACTCCAAGTCAATCTGCTGAAGCAATGGCCATTGCTCTAAAAAATATGTTAGGACTAGTGTGCGACCCTGTTGCTGGTCTGGTGGAAGTCCCTTGTGTGAAACGAAATGCAATTGGAGCTTCAATTGCTGTCGTAGCAGCAGATATGGCTCTGGCAGGAATTACGAGCAGAATTCCTTGTGATGAAGTAATAGATGCGATGTATAAGATAGGTCAAACAATGCCTGAAGCGTTAAGAGAAACAGCACAAGGAGGGTTGGCTGCGACACCAACAGGGCGTGAGCTTGAAGCGAAAATTTATGGTGTGTCGCTCGATAAGAAATGAATGATGCAATGAATAGGCCCGTTACAGAAGTGGCGGGCGTTGGAGAAGAAACGGCAAAGCAATTACAAGGCTTACGAATTTATACAGTTGGCGATTTACTGGAGCATTTTCCTTTTCGTTATGAAGACTACAAATTAAAAGATTTACATGAAGTAAAACACGAAGAACGGGTAACCGTAAATGGGGCTGTCCAGAGTGAACCGACTGTTCGCTATTTTGGCAAGAAGAAAAATCGCCTTTCCTTTCGATTTTTAGTTAATCAAATTTTAATAACCGTTACATTCTTCAATCGAGCTTTTTTAAAAAGTCAAATTAGTGTTGGATCCGAACTGACGATTACGGGGAAATGGGATCAGCATAGGATGACGATTACGGGAAGTGAACTACATAAAGGTCGGGAAGAAAAAGAGCAGACGATTTCTCCGATTTACTCGGTATCGGGTAAGTTAACAACAAAAGGTATTCATAAGTTTATTTATCAAGCAATGAATCAATATGGTTCTGAGATTGATGATATTCTTCCAAGTGAAATCTTACATATGTACAAACTTCCTAGTAAAAAAGAAGCGTTATCTAGACTTCATTTTCCTCCCAATGCGGAATCAATGAAACATGCTCGAAGAAGAATGGTCTATGAGGAATTTTTATTATTTCAATTAAAAATGCAAGCGTTCCGAAAGGCAAATAGAGATCATACGAATGGGAGAGCCCTTCAAGTTCCTGATTATGAGATTTCAGTATTTATAGACAATCTTCCATTTCCTTTAACAGGTGCGCAAAGGCGAGTAGTCCATGAAATTATTACCGACATTCAATCAAGTTATCGGATGAACCGGTTGCTTCAAGGTGATGTTGGGTCAGGAAAAACGGTTGTTGCAGCTATTTGTATGTACGCCGTCATTCGTGCAGGCTATCAAGCTGCATTAATGGTTCCGACAGAAATACTTGCTGAACAACATGTTCAATCATTAAAAGGCATTTTAGAACCATACGGAATTCCTGTTGAACTGTTATCAGGTTCTGTTAAAGGGAAAAAAAGGGCTGAGCGATTGGCGTTATTGGAAAATGGTGATTTGCCTTTGGTAGTCGGTACACATGCTTTGATTCAAGACGATGTGAAGTTTCATAAACTAGGATTGGTTGTTACGGATGAACAACATCGTTTTGGTGTGGAACAAAGGAGAGTTTTACGGGACAAAGGAGAAAATCCAGATGTTCTTTTTATGACAGCTACTCCTATCCCGCGAACTTTGGCTATTTCAGTATTTGGTGATATGGATGTGTCGATTATTGATGAAATGCCAGCGGGAAGAAAGAAAATTGAAACGTATTGGGCTAAGCCAGACATGCTCGAGCGGGTGTTAGAATTTATAGAAAAAGAGCTTCGGGCAGGTAGACAAGCATATGTAATTTGTCCACTCATTGAAGAGTCAGAAAAACTCGATGTCCAAAATGCCATTGATGTTCACATGATTTTAGAGCAACACTATAAAGGGAAATGGAAAGTCGGTTTAATGCATGGGCGTCTTCATGCCTCTGAAAAAGAAGCTGTAATGGAATCGTTCAGTGTGAATGAAACGCAAATTCTAGTTTCTACAACAGTGGTAGAAGTAGGAGTAAATGTTCCTAATGCTACTATTATGGTCATTTATGATGCGGAACGCTTTGGGCTAGCGCAGCTTCATCAACTACGAGGCAGAGTGGGTCGAGGAGAGGCTCAGTCGTATTGCGTGTTACTAGCAGATCCTAAGTCTGAAGTTGGGAAAGAACGAATGAAAATTATGACGGAAACGAATGATGGTTTTGTTCTTTCTGAACGGGATTTAGAGTTGAGAGGTCCAGGTGACTTCTTTGGTGCGAAGCAAAGCGGACTCCCAGATTTTAAAGTTGCGGATGTTGTCCATGATTATCGGGCGCTGGAAGTAGCGAGGCAAGATGCTGTAAAACTAGTTGAATCAGCTGAATTTTGGACTGAAAAAAGGTATGAAGGATTACGTCGTTATATTGAGGAAAAAGGGGTCTTAAACGGTCAAAAGATCGATTGACTATTGAAATCAGTGAACAGCAATTATATACTACTCTTAGGACCTAGTCATATATTCAATGAGCAAAGTGGGCGGTGCATGCCATGAAACGAAAGAAAAAGGAAAGACAAGACCTCTTAAAAGTAACGTTAGAAGAGAATCCTTTTATGACAGATGAAGATCTTGCCGATCAATTTTCTGTTAGTATCCAAACGATCCGCCTTGATCGACTAGAGCTAGCTATTCCTGAGTTAAGAGAACGAATAAAAGGTGTGGCTAAGAAACAACTTGACGATGTTAAAGCACTTTCTCCAGAAGAAGTGATTGGAGAAATTGTTGATTTGCAATTAGATGAACGGGCAATCTCCATTTTAGACGTAAGAACTGAACATGTTTTTACTCGGAGCGGAATTGCTCGTGGACATCATTTATTCGCTCAAGCGAATTCGTTAGCGGTGGCAATAATTGATGATGAGATGGCTCTTACACAAAAGGCAACCATTCGATTCACTAGACAAGTACAAGCTGGGGAAAGAGTTATAGCAAAAGCAAATATAACAGGTATTGAAAAAGGAAGAACATCAGTAGAAGTGAAAAGCTATGTAGATCAAGAGCTAGTATTTTCAGGTGAATTTGTGATGTTTCGGACAACGGAAAGAGAGACGAGAAGGAGAGAGTCCTAATGAACATATCCATTGATGCTATGGGAGGAGATCATGCGCCTAAAGCACAAGTAGAAGCTGCTCAAAAAGCGATTCAAGCGTTTCCTGAACTGGAGATTACATTAGTAGGAAATGAAGCAGAAATTAAAAAACATATTACGAGCGAAAAGCAATTAAAGATATTACATACAACGGAAAAAATTGAAGATACAGATCAACCAACAACAGCTGTTCGAAGAAAAAAAGATTCTTCAATGGTATTAGCCGTCAGAGAGGTCAAGGAAGGCCGTGCTGATGCATGTATTTCCTCAGGGAATACAGGGGCGTTAATGACTGCAGGGTTATTACATGTGGGTCGCATAAAAGGGATTGATCGTCCTGCATTATCTCCTATGTTACCTACACTTGATGGGAAAGGATTTTTATTATTAGATGTAGGTGCCAATATGGATGCAAAGCCTGAACACCTACAACAATATGCCATTATTGGTAAGACATATATGGAAATGGTACGAAACGTTAAAAATCCACGTGTAGGGCTATTAAATGTTGGCACGGAAGATGGGAAAGGAAATGAGCTGACGAAAGCAGCTTTTCCTCTTTTAAAATCGAGTGAAATAAATTTCGTTGGAAACGTAGAAGCCCGCGATTTATTGTCAGGTGTGGCGGATGTTGTCGTTTGTGATGGCTTCTCAGGGAACCTTGTCTTAAAGTCGGTTGAAGGGACAGCAGGAACTTTGTTTTCTTTGTTGAAGAAAGAACTAACGAGTTCATTTGTGAATAAGTTAGCTGCCGGAATGTTAAAATCGAGCTTTAAAGAAATCAAAAGTCAATTAAGTTATTCTGAATATGGCGGTGCTGGACTGTATGGATTAAAGGCACCTGTTATTAAAGCACATGGTTCATCAGATGAAATTGCTTTTTTCCATGCGATTAGGCAAGCGAAAGAAATGGTTGAGCATCAAGTAGTAACCATCATTAAAAATGAAGTTGCTAAAATCGAAGAAGCAAAGTAAAAGAGGAGGGAAGATTATGGGTAAAATTGCTTTTTTATTTCCAGGACAAGGGTCTCAAGCTGTTGGAATGGGGCAAGAATTACTAGATGAGGAACGAGTTTGTAAGGAGATCTTTGAACGTGCAGATCAAAGGCTAGGATATTCTTTATCAGAAGTAATGCTTCACGGCCCTGAAGAGACATTGAGACGTACAGAGAATACACAACCAGCTTTAGTGACAATGAGTACAGCTGTGCTAGAACTGTTAAAAGAGGAAAACATTCAGCCTGATTACGTAGCGGGTCATAGCTTGGGTGAGTATAGCGCATTAGTAGCTGCAGGTGCCATGTCCTTTGAAGATGCGGTATTTGCAGTTAGAAACCGTGGATTGTTTATGGAGGAAGCTGTTCCTTATGGAGAAGGAGCAATGGCTGCTGTACTTGGTTTAGAGCGAAGTGTCTTAGAAGATGTTTGCTTAAAGGTGAGCAAGGAGACATCTGAGCCCGCAGAATTGGCAAACTTAAATTGTCCGGGGCAGATCGTAATTTCAGGTTCTGCTAAAGGGGTACAATTTGCTAGTGAAAAAGCAAAAGAAGCCGGTGCAAAAAGAGTGATTCCTCTTCAGGTGAGTGGACCGTTTCATTCAAGCCTTATGAAACCTGCCGCTATCAAATTGAAGGAAATACTAGAACAATTATCCGTTTCAGACGCTACCATTCCCGTTATTGCAAATGTGTCTGCAAAAGGAGTACAAGAAGCGTCGCAAATTAGGGAAAATCTTTTTGAACAAGTTTATTCCCCTGTTCTTTGGGAAGATACGATTCGTACACTGCTAGATGAAGGTGTTGAATTGTTTGTGGAAGTAGGTTCTGGTAATGTCCTCTCAGGTCTAGTCCGTAAAGTGGAAAGAAGAGCAAAAGTAGTGGCGGTAAGTAATCGAGAAGGCGTTCAAAAGCTGAAAGAGATGTTAGAAGGAGTGACAGAATGATGTTACAAGGGAAAACAGCCATAGTTACAGGAGCGTCTCGTGGAATTGGACGAGCGACGGCAATAGAGTTGGGGCGAAATGGGGCCAATGTAGTTGTGAACTATGCAGGAAGCCAAGAGAGAGCTGAACAAGTCGTTGCTGAAATTAAATCACTTGGTGTTGATGCTTTAGCTATTCAAGCAGATGTTGCTGACAGCGAACAAGTTCAGGCTATGGTTAAAGAAACCATTGAAGTGTTCGGACGTGTTGATATTCTTGTAAACAATGCAGGAATCACGAAGGACAATTTAATTATGAGAATGAAAGAAGAAGAATGGGATGCAGTTATTAACACGAATTTAAAAGGTGTTTTTAACTGTGGAAAAGCAGTAACAAGACAAATGATGAAACAACGCTACGGTAGAATTATCAATGTAGCATCCGTTGTTGGAGTGTTAGGCAATCCCGGTCAAGCGAATTACGTAGCGGCTAAGGCAGGGGTTATTGGCTTAACAAAAACAATGGCTCGAGAACTTGCGAACAGAAATATTCATGTGAACGCCGTTGCACCTGGATTTATCGAAACAGATATGACAGATGAATTAGGTGAGGATATGAAAGGTCAATTGCTCTCGCAAATTCCACTAGCTACACTAGGGAAACCAGAACACATTGCTAATGTTGTACGCTTCTTAGCAAGCCCTGATGCAGACTATATGACAGGACAAACCCTCCACGTAGACGGCGGAATGGTGATGTAGAGTTACTATCAAAAGGGCGGTTTTCCCTTTTGATAGTAACTCGAAGCGATGAGCGGAGCCGCCGTAATGTTTTAAGCCTTTTAGGAGTGGGTTTCTCCTAAAGGGCGCACGGCGAGAGAAGCCAGCGCCACATGTTCGCACGGATAAGGAAGAATATCCTTATAAAAAGTCGAATTTAGCTTTTTTATGTAATTTTATAAATAGCTAGTTGACAGAGCGGGTGTTCATAGGTAAACTTTTCCTAGCCTTCACCTTGTTGTGATGTAGCTTGCTTTGATCTTTGAGAGGAGGTGAACGAAACATGGCAGATACATTATCACGTGTTACTAAAATCGTTGTTGATCGTCTAGGAGTGGAAGAGGCTGAAGTAAAGCCAGAAGCTTCATTTAAGGATGATTTAGGTGCTGATTCACTAGATGTGGTTGAATTAGTAATGGAACTTGAAGATGAATTTGATCTTGAAATTTCTGATGAAGAAGCAGAAAAAATTTCAACTGTAGCTGATGTAGTTGATTACATAAACAGCCGTCAGTAAAAAGGGAGTCCCATATGCTTGGCCATGTGGGACTTGCTTTCAATTTAATATGAATGATGTTGGAGGTAGCTATGCCACAATCTTCGAAATACCAACGAAAGTCGAAATCCCATTATTCAAATGATCGAAGACGGGGAAATCGCAAAATGATTCTTACAGAAGAGCAGAAAAAGAAGTTTGATGATTTAATGCAGCGAACTGAGTTGACTTTTGAAAACAGAAAGCTATTAATTCAGGCTTTCACCCATTCATCCTATGTAAACGAGCACCGTATTTATTCTTTTCAAGACAATGAGCGATTAGAGTTTTTAGGAGATGCAGTGTTAGAACTTTCCGTTTCTCAGTTCCTATTTAAGAAGTTTAAAACGATGAGTGAAGGCGATATGACGAAACTACGTGCTTCTATTGTTTGTGAACCTTCTCTTGCTCAATTTGCTCAGGAGTTGCATTTTGGAGAGATCGTTTTACTAGGAAAAGGAGAAGAAATGACGGGGGGACGTGCCAGACCAGCTCTTTTGGCAGACGTCTTTGAAGCTTTTATTGGCGCTCTTTATCTTGATCAAGGATTAGATTCAGTCTTCAAATTTTTGAATGATACGATGTATCCAAAAATAAATGAAGGTGCTTTCTCTCATATGATGGATTTCAAAAGTCAGCTTCAAGAGTTCATTCAACGTGACAACCTAGGGCAAATCCAATATATTATCGTACAGGAACGTGGACCTGCACACAATCGAGAGTTTGTCTCGGAGGTGCAATTGAATGAAGCTGCTCTTGGAATTGGAACAGGTAGATCAAAAAAGGAAGCAGAGCAACATGCTGCGCAACAAGCATTAATGAAGTTAAGTGAGCATGAAAAGTTAAAATAAAAAAATGTCCTCTCATATGGAAATCGAGAGGACATTTTTTTATTTGTTGAATTCATAATTCATTGGTTGGTTATTTACGTAATCTTCCTAATTCGGTTACGATAGCGTCTAATTCACTAACAGAGAAAGAGGACTTCTTCTGAATCATTTCGTAAATATCTCGTAATTCTTCATACTGCTCAGTGTCAAAGCTCTTTGAATTTAATGCTCCTGCATTGACTATTTGCAATTTGTTCTTAATTTCTTCAATCATGTATTCAATATTGTCACGTGTATTTACGTCTAAATTCATCGGTTCGATTCACCCCTAGATTGTTTATGTATGTATCGTATCATACACTTGTCCTTTTGTCCTCTCCATCTGTAATTGAGGCATAGACTATGGTAAAATAGGTTAGTTGTTAATTAAAGGTTAGGGGGAAGGAATATGTTCCTCAAGCGACTAGAAGTCGTTGGGTTCAAGTCTTTTGCTGAACAAATCAATATCGATTTTGTGCCAGGAGTGACAGCAGTAGTTGGACCAAATGGAAGTGGAAAAAGCAATATTTCAGATAGTATTCGCTGGGTTTTAGGTGAACAATCGGCAAAATCATTGCGGGGCTCCAAAATGGAGGATATCATTTTTGCCGGCAGTGATAGTAGAAAACCATTAAATTATGCCGAAGTTAGCCTCATTTTAGATAACGAAGATCAGCATTTATCTATAGATTATAGTGAAGTGAGTGTAACAAGAAGAGTGTATCGCTCTGGTGACAGTGAGTACTTAATTAATAAGCAGGCATGTCGTCTAAAGGATATCGTTGACTTATTTCTTGACTCTGGGTTAGGGAGAGAAGCCTATTCTATAATAGGTCAAGGAAAGGTAGAAGAAATTCTAAGCAATAAAGCAGAGGACCGTCGCGTGATTTTTGAAGAGGCCGCAGGGGTCTTAAAATACAAGACTAGAAAAATAAAAGCAGAAAAACGTTTACAAGAAACCCAAGAAAATCTTTACCGGGTAGAAGACATTTTGCATGAACTTGAGGGGCAAGTAGAACCTTTGGAGATACAAGCTTCTATAGCAAAAGATTATCTACATAAACGTGACGAGTTAAAGGAAGTGGATATCGCTTTATTGGTTCATGAAATTGACGAACTTCATGAAATTTGGACCCTTGAAAAAGATAACCTTCAAAACCTCTTGCTGTCTTATGAAGAACGTCAAAAAAAGCTTGAAGAAATGGAACAGTTGAGAGCGACGCTTCGGGAAAAGACGAATCGGCTATCAACGCAATTCACTCATTTACAAGAAGAACTGTTACAAGCGAGTGAAGAACTTGAGAAAAGCGAAGGAAAACGGGAAGTCCTTAAAGAACGGAAAAAGAATGCTTCTGAAAATAAAGCGCAGCTTGAACGCTCGATTAACGACAAGACATCCCAGCTTCAGTCTATACTCGTTGAATGGGAAGAAGAACAAGAGGCGTTAGCAACCGCTAGCCAAAGGCTCTCTGTTTTAAAAGAGGCAGTTTTAAAGAAACAACATGCTTTGGAGCGTACGCATTCAGATGTTGAGGAAGAGATTGATCAATATAAAGCGGATTACATTGAAGTTTTAAATGAGCAAGCAAGTATTCGGAATGAAAAGCGTTATTTAGAAGAGCAATTACAAAAACAAGAGGCTAGGCATGAACGATTGCTTATTGAAAATGAGGACTTGCTACAAGCTCGAGAGCAAGTGAAGAAAAAACTTGAAGCAGCCGAGCAAGATGCTATTCTTCAAGAACGAATACTCGAAAAGGTTGGAGAAGACTACCGGGCGTTGTTACGAACGTTTGAACAAGAGAAAGAACGATATCAAAAGAAAGAAAGTCAACTCTATGAAACCTATCAAATGGCACAAAAGATCCAATCTAGAGCAGATGTTTTAGAAGAAATGCAAGCTGATTTTTCGGGATTTTTTCATGGAGTAAAAGAAGTGTTAAAAGCTAGGGATAGCAAATTATCGGGAGTGATTGGTGCGGTTGCTGAGCTGATTCAAGTTCCAAAGGAATATGAAACGGCGGTCGAAATTGCCTTAGGAGGTGCCTCTCAACATATCGTCATGAAGACCGAAGCTGATGCGAGATTGGCTATTCAATTTTTGAAACAGAGTCGAATGGGAAGAGCAACTTTTCTTCCATTGCCTGTTATAAAGCCAAAAAGTATCTCTGAATTTCAAATTGAACAAATGAAAAAACATAGTGCTTTTGTAGGTGTAGCTTCAACACTACTTGCTTATGACGACCGATATGAGGCGATCATTTCGAATTTACTTGGTAATGTCATTGTCGCGCGCCATTTGCAAGGAGCAAACGAGATAGCGAAACTTTCTGGTCACCGTTTGCGTATTGTTACCCTTGAAGGGGATGTAGTTAACCCTGGAGGTTCGATGACAGGTGGATCTGTTAAGCAGACCCAAACACCATTACTTGGTCGAAAGAGAGAACTTGAGGACTTAAAAGAAAAGCTTCAAAAACTTGATAACGTAACGAAAAAGCTTGAGGCTGAAGTGAGAGAATTAAAGACGAAGAGATCTCAGAAAGAACAAGCTTTAGAAGAGTTACGGACAAAGGGTGAAGAATTAAGGCAAATCGTTCAAGATGCGAAAGCAACAGTCCGAGAATTAGAAAGAGAAGTGGAAAGATCGCAGGATCAGTATTCGCGCTTTGATCGAGACAAAACGGGATATGTAGAGGAAGTTAGACGATTGAAACATCGTTTATCTGATTTGACGAAAGCATCTGAAGAAGCGACAATTCAAGCTTCCGAGTTAGAGTCTAAAGTCAAAATGCTTGAGCGACAACAAATGGAGCATCGGAAATCCAGAGAAAGTCTTCAAGATGAATTAGTTCAAGATCAAATTGATTTAGCTACGGCGAAGGAGAGATTTCATTCAGTTGAGGTTCGAGCGGAACAAGTGTCTAGAACCAAAACTCGTCTAGAAGAAGAACTAACGGAACAGAAAGATCATTATGGTTTATTGATAGGAGAAATGTCAGACCGGTCAGACGGTGAGACTAGTCTCGATGTACGAATTGAAAAAAGTCGACAGCAAAAGGCGAAGTTAACAGAAGCTATAGCGAATATGAAGAGCGAGCGAGAAGAGGTCGAGCAAACGTATGCTGAACTAGAACACACGTTAAAAATACAGCAATCAGAGCATGTCATACTTGCTGATGAGTGTCGCAAAATTGAAGTGAAAGTCAATCGAATGGATGTAGAGCTAGATAATAGATTGACTCACTTGCGAGAGGAATACGAGCTCTCCTTTCAAGCGGCAAAAGAAAAATATAAGCTCACCCTTCCTCCTGAAGAAGCTAGGACGAAAGTGAAATTAATTAAACTTGCGATTGAAGAACTAGGAACAGTTAATATTGGGGCAATTGATGAATATGAACGAGTTCGCGAGAGATTTGACTTTTTGTCAGAGCAGCAAAAGGATTTGTTAACGGCTAAAACGACATTACATGATGTGATCTCTGAGATGGATGAAGAGATGACCAAAAGATTCTACGATTCTTATGTTCAAATTCGTGAACATTTTCAAACCGTATTCAGGGAATTGTTTGGTGGGGGAGAAGCAGATTTAGTCTTAACCGATCCAGAGAATTTGCTTGAAACAGGCGTAGAAATTTTAGCAAAGCCCCCGGGGAAAAAGATGCAAAATCTTGCTCTTCTTTCTGGTGGTGAACGCTCATTGACGGCAATAGGTTTGCTTTTTGCTATATTAAAAGTTCGACCAGTTCCTTTTTGCGTATTGGATGAAGTGGAAGCCGCTCTTGATGAAGCGAATGTCAGTAGATTTGCCAACTTCCTAAAAGACTTTAGTGAAGCAACACAATTTATTGTCATTACACATCGAAAAGGAACGATGGAAGAAGCAGATGTATTGTATGGGATAACGATGCAAGAATCTGGTGTATCTCGTCTCGTTTCGGTTAAATTAGAAGAAACGAATGAATTAATGAAATTATAGAAAGTCAGGTGTAAACATGAGCTTTTTTAAGAAACTAAAAGAAAAAATAACGAGCCAAACATCAGAAGTGACAGATAAATTTAAAGAGGGTTTAGAGAAAACACGGGACTCCTTTGTAGGGCGAATGAATGAACTGGTCTATAAATATCGTAAAGTTGATGAAGACTTTTTTGAAGAGCTTGAAGAGTTACTTATCAGTTCTGATGTTGGTGTGACAACAGTAATGGAATTAATTGATCAGCTAAAAGATGAAGTTCGACTTCGTAACATCAAAGATACGAAAGAAATACAACCTGTTATTTCAGAGAAATTAGCTGAGCTGTTAGAAAAAGAAGGTGACGATACGACTTTAAACCTTCAGGAAAATGGCATGACCGTGATTTTAGTTGTTGGTGTCAATGGTGTAGGGAAAACTACGTCTATTGGTAAATTAGCTTATCATCTTAAGCAACAAGGGAAGTCGGTTATGATGGCAGCTGGAGATACGTTTCGTGCTGGTGCAATTGAACAACTTGAGGTATGGGGAGAGCGAGTAGGGGTTGACGTAATTAAGCAACAAGAGGGATCAGACCCAGCTGCAGTCATGTATGATGCCTTACAAGCCGCAAAATCACGTAATATTGATGTTTTGTTATGTGATACAGCTGGCCGACTTCAAAACAAAGTAAACTTAATGAATGAGTTAGAAAAAGTTAAACGCGTTATCGAACGTGAAGTCCCAGGAGCGCCGCACGAAGTTCTTCTCGTATTAGATGCGACAACTGGTCAAAATGCAATGTCGCAAGCTAAGACGTTTGGCAAGGCAACAAATGTATCAGGAATTGTGTTAACAAAACTTGATGGAACAGCTAAAGGTGGAATTGTATTAGCTATTCGCCATGAGCTTGATATTCCAGTCAAATTTGTTGGACTTGGAGAACAGATGGATGATCTTCAGGCGTTTGATGCAGAACAATTTGTGTATGGATTGTTCCGTGAATTAGTGGAAGCAGAAGTAGTAGAGGAAGAATAGAAAACAGTAGATGAAGCTGCACCAAACGGTACAGCTTCTCTTTCTTGAATGATAAAAACAGAATCGTAACGGATGCTTATTTTAAACTAAGAAGAGCGTGACAGAATTGTAGTAGGTTATGTTAAGAAAAAAACTTGACACTTAAACTTAGATGTTGTAACATGATATCTCGTAAAGGGAAATCACTTAACAAGGGGTTGGTTGTGTGTTAGATAAGACATTTAGAATGAATTATTTGTATGATTTCTATCAGTCGCTGCTAACACAGAAGCAACGTAAATATATGTCATTGTATTATCTTGATGATTTCTCGTTAGGTGAAATTGCTGAGGAGTTTGAAGTTAGTCGCCAAGCCGTATATGATAACATTAAGCGTACTGAAGCTATGTTAGAAGATTACGAAAAGAAGCTGATGCTTCTCTCAAAATTTGAGGAGCGTTCAGAGCTTTTAACTCAGATGAAATCAGCAGTTGAAAAAAACGCGACTCCTGAAGAGCTCATGTCACTGCTTGACTCTCTTGAGAAATTAGATTAGGAGGCGACAACATGGCATTTGAAGGTTTAGCGGAACGACTGCAAGGGACGTTAACCAAAATTCGTGGAAAAGGTAAAGTAAGCGAGAATGACGTAAAAGAAATGATGCGGGAAGTTCGGCTCGCTTTACTAGAAGCGGATGTTAACTTTAAAGTTGTCAAACAATTCATTGCAAGTGTAAAAGAGAAAGCACTTGGGCAAGAAGTAATGAAAAGCTTAACGCCTGGACAACAAGTCATTAAAGTTGTTAATGAAGAATTAACAGCCTTAATGGGAGGAGAACAAAGCAAAATTGCAGTTGCGCCGAAGTCACCAACGGTCGTTATGATGGTCGGGCTTCAAGGAGCTGGTAAGACGACGACTACAGCGAAGCTTGCGAATCATTTGCGCAAAAAACATAACAGACAGCCATTATTAGTTGCTGCAGATATATACCGACCTGCTGCAATTAAGCAGTTAGAGACGTTAGGAAAGCAACTGAATATGCCTGTGTTCTCTCTTGGTGATCAAGTGAGCCCTGTAGAAATTGCGAAGCAGGCAATTGAAAAGGCAAAAGAAGATCATCATGATTATGTTTTAATTGATACAGCTGGTAGATTGCATATTGACGAAACCTTAATGGATGAATTAATACAAGTAAAAGAAATCGCTAAACCTGATGAAATTTTACTTGTTGTCGATGCAATGACTGGACAAGATGCAGTCAATGTGGCAGAAAGTTTCAATGAACAGCTTGATGTAACGGGTGTTGTGTTAACAAAACTTGATGGTGATACACGTGGTGGTGCAGCGATTTCTGTTAAAGCCGTTACGAATACACCGATTAAGTTTGCGGGTATGGGAGAGAAAATTGACCAACTCGAGCCATTTCATCCAGATCGTATGGCATCAAGGATTCTTGGAATGGGAGATGTGCTGTCATTAATTGAAAAAGCACAAACCAATGTTGATGAGGAAAAAGCTCGTGAACTTGAGAAGAAAATGCGTACAATGGATTTCACCTTTGACGATTTTCTAGATCAGCTCGATCAAGTTCGTAGTATGGGTCCGCTTGATGAGCTACTAAATATGATGCCTGGTATGAATAAAAAAGGTATGAAAGACTTAAAAGTAGATGACAAGCAAATCGGTAAAGTAGAAGCGATCGTTCGCTCTATGACGAAAAAAGAGAAACAAGACCCAAGTATTATGAATGCGAGCAGACGTCGCCGAATTGCGAAAGGAAGCGGAACGACCATTCAAGATGTGAACCGTCTTTTGAAGCAATTTGAAGATATGAAAAAAATGATGAAGCAAATGGCCGGTATGACCTCAGGTAAAGGAAAGAAAAGAGGAAAAGGTCTTGGAGGTTTTAAACTTCCATTTTAAACTGGAAATCCATTTTTCTAGTTGATAACTAGAGAAATTGATGATAATATAAATTTTTGTGTGAATATTTTTGGAGGTGTCCCACGAATGGCAGTAAAAATTCGTTTAAAGCGTATGGGTTCTAAGAAGGCCCCATTTTATCGTGTAGTAGTAGCAGATTCTCGCGCACCGCGTGATGGTCGTTTCATCGAGGAAATTGGAACGTACAACCCATTAACTCAACCAGCAAAAGTTGATATTGCTGAAGAGAAAGCTCTTGACTGGATGTTAAAAGGTGCAAAACCTTCTGATACAGTTCGTAACCTTTTCTCTAAAGAAGGTTTAATGGAAAAGTTACACAACGCTAAAAACCAGAAGTAATAAAAAATAAGAATCCAAAAGTGATTTTCCTTTTGGGTTCTTATTTAAAGTAATGAGCGTCTTTCCTTTTTGATGACATACTAAAAGGAGAATTATATGAAAGCGTTAGTTGAACACATTGTAAAAGCACTTGTTGACCAACCAGAATATGTTCAAGTGGAAGAAGTAGAAGAGGGACAAACCCTTAACTTACGTTTAACTGTTCATCCTGACGATATGGGGAAGGTCATAGGGAAGCAAGGTCGAACCGTTAAAGCGATTCGTTCGGTAGTATATGCCGCAACGCCTTCGCAGCGAGTACGATTAGACATCGTGGATTAGTAACGCAACAAAGGGCGAGGGTAACCTCACCCTTTTTCTATTATTAAAAAGATAGACTATTACGAAAAAAACTTATTGCTCAAATGAGGTACTGTGAATGAAAATCATACGTAACGTCATTGTTAAACAAGTTTTAACCAGTAAAAAACGGGCAACAATTTTAAAGAAGTTAGAAGAGGAAGCACAAAAATACAATCGTGAAATTAAACAATTAACTTTTCTTTTACATAAAGCAATAAGAGATTCAGGAAGCAAGCATGAAGAAGAAGAAATACGTGCACGATATATGAAAGATATTAAACAAAGAGAAGCTTCTTTGGAATCCGTTACGTTTCAAATACAACAGATGGATAAACTAGAATTAGGAACAGAAATTCTTGAAGGGACAGTGGAAAGTTTCATTGAGATTCATGAAGGAGACCGATGGCCTGGTATAGAGTCTAGACAAGAGATTGTCGTCAAAGATGGCATTGTTCAAGAAATTCGAGAAAGTAGGAATGATGATGACTGAATGGTTTAAAGTTGGAAAAATTGTGAACACCCATGGAGTGAGGGGAGAAATTCGTGTCATTTCTTCAACTGATTTTGCTGAAGAACGTTATGCGGTTGGAACTCAGTTAATGATTAAAGCGGAGAATGGGAACGAAGAAGTAGTGGTCGTGCGTCATCACCGTCCACATAAAAATTTTGATTTACTCCAGTTCGAAGGATATCATTCTATTAACGATGTAGAACGGTTTAAGGGCTCAACTCTTTATGTCTCGGAAGAGTATTTAGATGAATTAGAGGAAAATGAATACTATTATCACGAGATTATTGGGTGCAGCGTCATGACAGAATCTGGTGATGAGCTTGGCAAAGTGAAAGAGATTTTTGAAACGGGTGCAAATGATGTTTGGGTTATTCAACGTTCAGGTGGGGGAAAAGACATTTTGATTCCCTATATTGAAGATGTTGTAAAGGAAATAGATATAGAGAATAAAGCAATTCGAGTGCATGTATTAGAAGGGTTAATAGAATGAAGATTGACGTCTTATCTCTTTTTCCAGACATGTTTACAAATGTTTTCGGTTCGTCGATATTAAAGCATGCAGAGGAGTCAGGTGCGGTGTCGTTTCGAGTGGTTGATTTCAGAGAATATGCTGATAATAAACACCGAAAAGTAGATGATTACCCATATGGTGGAGGAGCAGGTATGGTTTTACGTGCTCAACCCTTTTTTGATGCTGTAGATGATTTAGTAAAAGATCAGAAGAAACCGAGAGTCGTTCTTCTCTGTCCACAAGGAGAACGATATACTCAAAAGAAGGCTGAGGAATTTAGCAAGGAAGAACATCTTATTCTTCTTTGTGGGCACTATGAAGGTTATGACGAACGTGTGAGGGAACATCTTGTTACGGATG
Organism: Alkalihalobacillus sp. MEB130; assembly: GCF_032335535.1. NCBI lineage: Bacteria > Bacillati > Bacillota > Bacilli > Caryophanales > Bacillaceae > Alkalihalobacillus > Alkalihalobacillus sp. MEB130. The sequence goes on along the minus strand of NZ_JAOANA010000002.1, from coordinate 102,749 downwards.
AAGTATCAATTGGTGATTATGTGTTAACAGGTGGAGAGCTTGGAGCAATGGTCATCGCAGATAGTGTAACAAGATTGTTGCCGGGTGTGCTTGGAAATGAAGAATCGGCTATCACAGATTCCTTTTCAACTGGAATACTAGAGCACCCTCATTATACAAGACCAGCTGAATTTCGTGGCATGAAGGTACCGGATATACTGCTATCAGGACATCATAAAAACATTGATGAATGGAGACATCGTGAATCTTTAAAGAGAACATGGGAAAGACGACCTGATCTACTTGAGGGAAAAGCGCTAAGCGAGAAAGAGCAATTATGGATCGAAGAATTTACTAGAAAAGAATAACTAGAGCTTGTGAAAGATAAGTGTTTATGTTATTATAAATCTTGTGGCTTAAGGCCTGTTATTACGATGTTCCGCTGTAGTATTAAGCTTTCAAGAGCATCTGTATGGAAGGAGTGGAATTATATGAACAACATTATCCGTGAAATTACAAGTGAGCAACTACGTACTGATCTTCCGGCTTTTCGTCCTGGTGATACGTTAGTGATCCACGTTAAAGTTGTTGAGGGTACTCGTGAGCGTATCCAGTTATTCGAAGGCGTTGTAATCAAGCGTCGCGGTACTGGTATTAGCGAAACTTTCACAGCACGTAAAATTTCGTACGGTGTAGGAGTTGAACGTACATTCCCATTACATTCACCAAAGATCGCTAAGATCGAAGTGAAGCGTCGCGGTAAAGTACGTCGTGCTAAACTTTACTACCTACGTAGCCTACGTGGTAAAAAAGCTCGTATTAAAGAAATTCGATAAAGAGCGAGAAAAAGAGCTTAGGAAACTAAGCTCTTTTTTAAATGGGGTTTTGAACACCTCTAGATATACTTACTTGATCTAGGATAATGTAAACGACATCGAAACAAAGATGTGATAAACTAATGCTTGTAATGGTTACATAATGGAGGGCGTTAGCATGGGTAAGGAGAAGAAAGAATCATGGGAGTGGCTGAAAGCGGTCGTTATAGCACTTGTCCTTGCATTTGTTATTCGCCATTTTTTATTTGCCCCGGTAATCGTTGATGGTGAATCGATGATGCCTACTCTCGAACATAGTGATCGAATGATTGTAAATAAAATTAGTTATTCAATAGGGACACCTAATCGCTTTGATATTATTGTTTTCCATGCTCCAGCTGGTAAGGATTATATTAAACGCGTCATTGGTTTACCTGGAGATGTAATTGAGTTTAGGGACGATACGCTTTATGTAAACGGAGAAGCGGTAGATGAGCCTCATTTAGATGAATTGAAACAAGCTGCAGGAATAGAGCGAGTAACACGAGATTTTCAAGCTATTACAGTTCCTGAAGATGAATTGTTTGTTCTTGGGGATAACCGTGGACGGAGCAAGGACAGTCGTGACATTGGTACGATTCATATTGATGAAGTAATCGGGAAAGCTAATGTTGTATTCTGGCCAGTTCCAAATATTCGTATTGCCAAGTAGGAAGGTGAACGTAGTGACCATTCAATGGTTTCCCGGCCATATGGCCAAAGCTAGAAGGGAAGTTACTGAGAAACTTAAATTTATTGATGTAGTCATTGAACTTCTTGATTCAAGGGTTCCGTTAGCTTCACGTAACCCAATGATTGATGAAATTGTCTCACATAAACCGAGACTAATTTTGCTAAATAAAGCCGATTTAGCTGATCCATCTGTTACAGAGAAGTGGAAATTGTACTTTGAAAGCAAGGGTGCAATGGTGTTAGCGGTCAACGCACAAACTGGAAAAGGGACCGAAAAAATTCCAAGTGCATGTAAGCAACTGGCAAAACCGATTCTTGATAAAATGATTTCAAAAGGAATGAAGCCTAGAGCCGTTCGAGCTATGATATTAGGTATCCCAAATGTAGGGAAGTCCACTCTAATTAATCGTCTAGCTTCCAAACGTACAGCTCAAGTAGGAGATCGTCCGGGTGTAACCAAAAAGCAGCAATGGATTAAAGTTGGTACAGAATTGGAATTGCTTGATACACCAGGGATTTTATGGCCGAAGTTTGAAGATCAAATTATTGGCTATCGTTTAGCAGCAACGGGAGCAATTAAAGATGAATTGTTGGATTTTCAAGATATTGCCCTATTTATACTAAATTATCTAAAGGACCATTACCCAACGTCCGTGAAAGAGCGCTATAAATTAGATCATGTACCAGAGGATGGGGTAGCCCTCTTTGATGAAATAGGAAAAAAACGTGGATGCTTGCTTAGTGGTGGATATATAGACTATGACAAGGCTGCGGAAATCATACTGAGAGAAATGAGATCTGGAACACTGGGAAGAATCTCGTTAGAACAACCAGATAACCTATAAGGCCGATGATAGAGCCATTTTGGCTTTTCGTCGGTTTTTTTATTATTAAAACAACTAGAAACTCTTCATTTTAACTACAGTTTTATTAAGAAGCAACCGATATAATACTAGAGGTGAATCAATTGAATGCATCCATTAAAGAGTTAGAAGAGAAATTACTTTATACAAATGAAATAGATGATAAAACAATCCAACTGTTAAAAAAAGATGAGCGCAAAGGTGTTCAGAAATTACTAACTCGTTATGAAACGATGAAGAAGAAAGAGCATGCATTAGAAGAGATGCATATAGAAATGATTCAATATGAATCTTCTCTACGAGAGAAAGGATTTGTACATATTGCAGGTCTTGATGAAGTGGGTCGCGGACCTTTAGCTGGCCCTGTCGTCGCAGCAGCCGTAATTTTACCCGCCGATTTTAAATTATTAGGACTAACAGATTCAAAAAAATTAACGAAAGAAAAAAGAGAACATTTTTTCGAAGTGATCAAAAGAGACGCTATTTGCTACTCTATTCAAATGGTGCATGCTGCTGAGATTGATCAGATCAACGTTTATGAATCTACGAAACTAGCTATGAAAAGAGCGGTACAGGACCTTAAATATCAACCTGAGTATTTATTGCTTGATGCCATAAAAATAGATGTACCAATTGAACAATTATCGCTTATAAAGGGAGATCAAAAAAGTCTTTCCATTGCAGCGAGTTCAGTGTTAGCAAAAGTAACACGAGATCGGTACATGGAAGAAATAGCCAAGGAATTTCCAGGTTATGGATTTAGTAATCATGTAGGGTACGGTACAAGAGAACATCTTCATGCTTTATCTACATTAGGAATCACAAGAGAACATAGAAAATCATTTAAACCAATTGAAGAATTAGTATGTCAAGAGTAGGAGGCGTGTAAGGGAATGTATCAACCTACCATTCAAAAACAACTGACAACACAAGTGCAACAAGCGAAGGTCCTTTCCTTTAGAACAGGTCAGATTTTTCAAGGGAAAATTACGAAACTCTATCCAAATCAATTAGCAACACTGGGGATTGGAAAGATGCAAATAACAGCTAAGTTAGAGGCCGCTTTAGTAATTGGACAACGTTATTGGTTTGAAGTAAAGGATGGTAGAGGTCTTCCGCACGTAAAAGTTATAACTGATCATAAACGTAGCTCTTCTAGCGATTCAATGTTACAACAGCTAGGACTTCCGGAAAAAAAAGGAATGGATGGCCTCTTACAGCTGTTTGCTAATAAACAAATACCGTTCTCGCGAGAAACGATAATGACTAGTTTTCAACTACTTACCCAATTACAGCAGGTAAATAAACAGGGAATTGAGACGATTTCAGTAATGCTTGAAAAAGGAATACCACTTTCACGTGAGACTTTTTTAGCTTTTCAATCTACAAATCACTCGCAGTCATTTAGCGAATTACTAACTCTATTTTCGAAAAGCTTACAAAAAGTAGATAATAAGATTGCTGCTAATTTGTTAGATTTCATTAGCAAAATGTCTCAGTCAAGTCCCGTTAAGACTACCATATCTCCTATTACTCAATTATTAACCATGTATGCTGAAGGGGAAAACGAAGATGTCGAACATCTCTTACATAGGCTGAAACTTATTGAGTTAAGTTCTTCAAAGAATCAAATTTTTACAACCTTTTATCAAACTGTTCAACAATCATCTCATCAAGCAATGGTGAAAGCACTTTGGCCAACAGGATTAGAAAGTGGTCTACAAAATGATCTTGATGTACGATCCTTTTTTCAACATGCAATAAGTAGCTTATCAATTCCCGCAGGAAGGGAGGGGGTTGATAAGCTGGCAAAACTTTTGGCTTTTATTTCACCTTCCATAGAAATAGATGCCGATGAGTTGCATACTCGTTGGACAGAGATCGTAAAACAACCTTTAACAACATCGGAAAAAAAGCTCGTTCAAACTCTTTTAGAACAGTCAAATCAGCGTAATTCAGGCATGGTTTTTAGGACGTTATTATCCATGATTGGATATGACTATGAACATCTTGTCACCCGTTTTCTACAAGGGGAAATCATGAATGAAAGGTTCAAGCAGGAGAGCTTTAAAACGTTATTACTTCAAGTGCAAGAACATGATGTTCCGATCTATGTAAAAGAACAGGCAAAGCAACTTCTAGCCAGAGTAACGTCGCATCAATTATTTGCTCAAGATCAAATAGGACCTTTTTTGCAACTTCTTTTTCACCTCCCGTTAACTCTTGGAGCTCATAAGACGGACTTGACAATAAAGTGGGAAAGCAGAAAAATGGATAATGGCGAGCTAGATCCTTCTCATTGTCGCATTCTCTTTTATTTAACTCTTCCAAGACTAGAAGAAACGATTGTCGATGTACAAGTGCAAAACCGTGTTGTCATGATCTCGGTTTTTAATGAAATGGATAAACCATCGGCGTTACTCGAACTCCTTATTCCGAATTTAAAAGGAAACCTTAACGATCAGGGCTATCAACTATTAAGCGTATCTTGGAAAAAGATTCAAGAAATGAAGACAGAGTCTGTCCATTCATCTAACGAAGGCTATGCTCCCATTTCTAGTTATAAAGGAGTAGATTTTCGAGTATGAATACAAAAGGAACGGAATTAAAAAAGCACGCTGTAGCCCTTAGATACCAACCTGAAACAGACCTATCTCCACAAGTAATAGGATCGGGGAAAGGATTCATGGCCGAGGAAATAATAAAAAAGGCGAAAGAACATAAAATTCCTATACAGGAGGACAAAGCTTTAGTTGAATTGCTGTCTCAACTTGAGGTGAACCAAGCGATACCTACAGAACTGTACGAAGTAGTGGCAGAAATCTTTGCTTTTATTTATCGCATTGATCAAAATGGATAAGAAGCTAGCTTTGTTAGAATGTTTTATCTCAGAACATACTAACGGAGGCTAGCTTTTTTGAGCTAATTAACGCGATAGAAAGGTGATAAAAATGAAAAAAGATAAGATCGTTGGTCCTATAGCGACCGATTTAGTGAAAAAATTCAAGGAAGAATATGCCCACGAATTTGGTATTCATCATTCTGTTCAAGAATCAGACGCGAAATTTCAAATGGTGCAGTCTTTATTAAGTAATAATAAGAAGAAAAACCAGAAAAGAAATCAGACCAAGCAAAGCACCCATAAAGATCACACAACTTCGAAATAATAAATTGACAGCAAAATAGGGGATAATCAAGCTTTATAATTGCTGAATGCCCTATTCATTTATGTAGTAAAAGTCGAAGTTTTTAAACTAATTTGAATTAGAGGGGATTTACCCCTCCCCAATTTAAGAAAAGAATGGTAGAATAAAGAAGGATTCAGCCATTCAACCTCGAAATGTTTAAGAATGGCATGAAAATACATGCAATTGATAGGAGGATGGAGAGAGAATGAATATCCATGAGTATCAAGGGAAAGAGTTGCTTCGCCAGTACGGTGTTGCTGTTCCAAATGGCAAGGTGGCGTTCTCGGTTGAAGAAGCAGTAGAAGCAGCAAAGGAATTAGGTTCAAAAATTAATGTTGTAAAAGCACAAATCCATGCAGGTGGACGCGGGAAAGCCGGCGGTGTAAAAGTAGCTAAAGATTTAGATGAAGTTCGTACATATGCAAATGAAATTTTAGGGAAGACGCTAGTTACTCATCAAACAGGACCTGAGGGCAAAGAAGTAAAGCGCTTACTTATTGAAGAGGGTTGCGATATTCAAAAAGAATACTACATTGGTTTAGTATTAGACCGTGCCACTTCAAGCGTTGTTATGATGGCGTCTGAAGAAGGTGGAACAGAGATTGAAGAAGTAGCGGAAGCAACTCCTGAGAAAATTTTTAAGGAGATAATAGACCCAGCAGTCGGTTTGCAAGGGTTCCAAGCTCGCCGTCTTGCTTTTAATATCAATATGCCAAAAGAGCTAGTAGGGCAAACAGTGAAATTTATGTTAGGCCTTTACAAAGTATTTGTAGAAAAAGATTGTTCCATCGCAGAAATTAATCCACTTGTTACGACAGGTGATGGAAAAGTAATGGCACTAGATGCGAAATTAAACTTTGATTCTAATGCTTTGTATCGTCAAAAAGATATTTTAGCATATCGTGATTTAGAAGAGGAAGATCCAAAGGAAATTGAAGCATCGAAATATGATTTAAGCTATATTTCTTTAGATGGAAACATTGGTTGTATGGTAAATGGTGCAGGTCTTGCAATGGCAACGATGGATATCATTAAACATTACAATGGAGATCCAGCTAACTTTCTTGATGTAGGTGGCGGTGCTACGGCAGAGAAGGTAACAGAAGCATTTAAAATCATTCTTTCTGATGACAGCGTAAAGGGAATTTTTGTGAATATCTTTGGTGGTATTATGAAATGTGACATTATTGCTGAAGGTGTTGTAGAAGCGACAAAACAAGTTGGTCTTGAAATTCCACTAGTTGTTCGTTTAGAAGGTACGAATGTAGAACTTGGTAAGAGCATTCTTAAAGAGTCTGGATTAAATATTACAGCTGCAGATTCCATGGCTGATGGCGCACAAAAAATCGTTTCATTAGTGAAATAGAAAGGCGGGGTGAAGGAATGAGTATCCTTATTAACAAAGACACAAAAGTGATTGTACAAGGAATTACAGGAGCTACAGGTTTATTTCATACTCAACAAGCTGTCGAGTATGGTACAAATATTGTTGGTGGTGTAACACCTGGTAAAGGTGGTACAGAGGTAGAAGGAATTCCTGTTTTTAACACGGTTGAAGAAGCAGTAAAAGCTACTGGTGCAAATGCATCCGTTATCTACGTACCACCTGCTTTTGCAGCAGATGCTATTATGGAAGCAACAGATGCTGAACTAGATTTAGCGATTTGTATCACAGAGGGTATCCCGGTAATGGATATGGTTAGTGTGAAACGCTATATGGAAGGCAAGAAAACGCGTCTAATTGGACCAAACTGCCCGGGTGTTATCACGCCAGAAGAATGTAAAATTGGTATTATGCCAGGTTACATTCATAAAAAAGGCCATGTTGGTGTTGTGTCTCGTTCTGGTACACTTACGTATGAGGCGGTTCATCAATTATCGACAAATGGTATTGGTCAATCTTCAGCAGTAGGGATTGGTGGAGATCCTGTAAATGGAACAGACTTCATTGATGTTTTAAACCTGTTTAATGAGGATCCAGATACGTATGCTGTTATTATGATTGGTGAAATTGGTGGAACAGCAGAAGAAGAAGCAGCTGAATGGGTAAAAGCGAATATGACAAAACCTGTTGTTGGATTTATCGGTGGTCAAACAGCGCCTCCAGGAAAGCGTATGGGTCACGCTGGTGCGATCATTTCTGGCGGAAAAGGGACTGCAGCTGAAAAGATTAAAACGTTGGAAAGCTGCGGAATTAAAGTCGCTGAGACTCCTTCTGTTATGGGTGAAACATTAATCTCTGTTCTTAAGGAAAAGGGATTACTTGAAAAATGTACGACACATAAAGTAACAAACTAATAACGATATAATTTTAGAAAGTCCTCATTTTGAGGGCTTTCTTCCCCATTGCCTAAAAGGAGATGTTCGTCTATGTTCACTCTTAAAAAACGACTCATTCATCTTCACAGTTGTCCACACATATCAAGAAAGATATTACGATCCATTTTACTTCAGGATCCGGAGCTCAAAACGATCTATCACTCTTCTATAGCAAACCTTCAAAGCATGTATCATCTCCCGCTACAAAAGGCAGAAAGAATCCTTTCATATATCCAACAAACTTCTCCAGACCAATGTTTATCCTATCTTAAGTCAAAAGAGATTCAAACGATTACGTTCTTAGATTCGGATTACCCTCTCTTATTAAAAAAAATCTATGATCCACCTCTTGTGTTGTATGCTCTAGGGGATAAAACCGTTTTATGTTCAGAACAACGGTTAGCCGTTATTGGAACTCGTGCACCAACTCCAATAGGGAGAAAAACGGTATCTACTTTAATTCCTCCTATCACAAAAAAAGGCTGGACAATCGTTAGCGGGTTTGCAAAAGGAATTGATTCTCTTGCCCATTGGGAAGCAGTTAATGCTTCTGGAACAACGATTGCGGTATTAGGATCAGGTCATTCCTATGTCTATCCAAAAGAAAATGTTTCATTATTTTCACAAATGTCGAAAAGTCACTTAATTCTTTCTGAATATCCTCCGCAAACTCCTCCACAAAAATGGCACTTTCCTGCTCGTAATCGAATTATTAGTGGTTTATCTAAAGCAGTTTTAGTAATCGAGGCGAAAGAAAAAAGCGGTTCACTAATAACGGCAGATCAAGCATTAGAGCAGGGCAGAGACGTTTTTGCTGTACCTGGTTCCATTTACTCCCCACAATCTCAAGGCACGAATTATCTCATACAACAAGGAGCAATGCTAGTCAGGAATGAATATGATATTTTACAAGGATTGGATGCATAAAAGATACTGCTTTTTACACAATTCGACAAAAATCATTCATCCCTTCTTTCCTTTATTTCCAAGTACTGTTTGACAAATAGCAAAAGACTGTTTAATAATAGGGAAGATTTTAATTATATCTTCGAGAGAGGGAGTTAACTATATGGCCGATTATTTAGTAATCGTTGAATCTCCCGCCAAAGCAAAGACCATTGGAAAATATTTAGGAAAAAAATTTATTGTGAAAGCTTCAATGGGACATGTTAGAGACTTACCAAAAAGTCAAATGGGAGTAGATGTTGAAAAAAGTTATGAACCCAAGTACATTACAATTCGTGGAAAAGGTCCCGTTTTAAAAGAACTAAAGACAGCTGCTAAAAAAGTAAAACGAATCTATCTCGCAGCTGACCCCGATAGAGAAGGTGAAGCAATTGCTTGGCATCTTGCTCATAGTCTCGATATTGATGAGAATTCTGAATGTAGAGTTGTATTTAATGAAATTACGAAACAAGCAATTAAAGACGCTTTCAAAACGCCACGGCCGATTAATATGGATTTGGTTGATGCTCAGCAAGCACGAAGAATTCTTGACCGACTAGTTGGATATAACATTAGTCCATTATTATGGAAGAAAGTGAAAAAAGGATTAAGTGCTGGTCGCGTACAATCTGTTGCAGTGAAGATGATCATTGAACGCGAAAAGGAAATCCAAAGCTTTGTTCCTGAAGAATACTGGAGTATACCTGCCCAGTTTGCATTAGATGGGGAACCGTTTGATGCGAAGTTTTACGGAGTTGAAGGAAAAAAACGTGAATTGAATTCAGAGGGCGAAGTTAAAGATATATTAACTAAACTTACGAGTGATCAGTACGACGTAGTCTCAGTTAAAAAGAAAGAACGAAAACGTAATCCTGTTGCTCCGTTTACCACTTCTTCGTTACAGCAGGAAGCTGCTAGAAAATTAAATTTTCGAGCTAAAAAAACGATGATGATAGCGCAACAATTATATGAAGGAATTGAACTCGATAAGAAAGAAGGCGCTGTCGGTTTAATAACGTACATGCGTACAGATTCTACTCGAATTTCAGAAACAGCTCAAGAAGAGGCGAAACAGTACATCGTAGAGAACTTCGGTGAAGAGTTTACTAGAACAGAAAAACGTACTGTGAAAAAAGACAAGAAGGCTCAAGATGCTCATGAAGCAATCAGGCCAACGTCAGTATTTAAAGATCCGAAAACCGTTAAAAGTTATTTATCTAGAGATCAGTTACGACTGTATAAACTAATTTGGGAACGAATGGTTGCAAGTGAGATGGCACCGGCTATTATGGATACAATGACGGTTGACATCGAGCAAAATGGAGTGCAGTTTAGGGCTACTGGATCAAAAGTAAAGTTTGCCGGTTTTATGAAAGTGTATATTGAAGGCAATGATGATGGAAAAAAAGAAGAAGATCGCTTGTTGCCCAATTTAGAGGAAGGTCAAAAAGTCGAGAAGGTTGAAATAGAACCGAATCAACACTTTACTCAACCTCCTCCAAGGTACACAGAAGCAAGGTTAGTTAAAACGATGGAAGAGCTAGGTATAGGTCGCCCATCTACTTATGCTCCGACGCTTGATACCATTCAACGTCGTGGATACGTTGCTCTAGAAGATAAACGCTTTGTGCCGACGGAATTAGGGCAAATAGTATTGGAGCTGATTGTTGAATTCTTCCCAGAAATTTTAGATGTTGAGTTCACAGCTAAAATGGAAAATGATTTGGACTCAATAGAAGATGGACAACAAGAGTGGATTCGAATTATTGATGGATTTTACCATGGATTTGAAAAGCGTTTAACTGTTGCCGAAGAAGAAATGAAAGAAGTAGAAATAAAAGACGAACCAGCTGGTGAAGATTGTGAGAAGTGTGGTCACGAGATGGTTTATAAAATGGGTAGATATGGAAAATTCATGGCTTGCTCAAATTTCCCCGATTGTAGAAATACAAAAGCAATTGTGAAAGACATTGGTGTAAAGTGTCCTAGTTGTAAAGAAGGAAATATTGTTGAGAGAAAGAGCAAGAAACGTCGTATCTTTTACGGATGTGACCGCTATCCAGAGTGTGAATTTATATCTTGGGATAAACCGATTGCTCGTCCATGTCCGAAATGCGGGAAAATGCTTGTTGAAAAGAAAACCAAAAAAGGTGTTCATGTGGAATGCTCAGGTTGTGATTACAAGGAAGACTCTAATTAACGCAATTGAAAGTGAGATTTCTTGATGTTGTTTCATGTATTATGATAATATAGTTTAATGATAAGAGAGAGGGTGGCTTTTGGGAGTCACCCTCATTTCTAATGTAAGATGGAGGGATTATTTTGTCAGAGCAACATGTAAACGTCATCGGTGCAGGTCTTGCTGGTAGTGAAGCAGCTTGGCAACTTGCGAAACGAGGCGTGACTGTCCATTTATATGAAATGCGCCCGGTTAAACAGACTCCGGCTCATCATACAGATAAGTTTGCTGAATTAGTTTGTAGCAACTCGTTAAGAGGGAATAGTTTAACGAATGCAGTAGGTGTGTTAAAGGAAGAGATGCGGAAGTTAGACTCCGTTATTATTGGTTCTGCAGATGATGCATCGGTTCCTGCAGGTGGTGCACTTGCTGTTGATCGCCACGAATTTGCTGGAGCTGTAACAGATCGAGTGAAAAATCACCCTAATGTAAAGGTGTTTAATGAAGAAATAACGTCAATTCCAGAAGGGCCAACGATTATTGCTACAGGTCCCTTAACATCAGAGCTTCTGTCTAAGCATTTACGAGAGGTAACGGGAGAAGAGTATTTATACTTTTATGATGCGGCTGCTCCTATCATCGAAACAGAATCCATTGATATGGAAAAAGTGTACAAGAAGTCAAGATATGATAAGGGAGAAGCTGCCTATCTAAACTGCCCAATGACAGAAGAAGAGTTTGATCGTTTTTATGAAGCTCTTATTGAAGCTGAAACGGTTCCTTTGAAAGAATTTGAGAAGGAAATTTTCTTTGAAGGGTGTATGCCGATTGAGGTAATGGCTAAGCGTGGTCGTAAAACAATGTTGTTTGGTCCAATGAAGCCCGTTGGCCTTGAACATCCCGAAACAGGAAAGAGACCATTTGCCGTTGTTCAGCTAAGACAAGATAATACATCAGGTACGCTTTATAATATAGTAGGATTCCAGACACACCTTAAATGGGGACCTCAAAAAGAAGTTCTACAACTCATACCAGGCCTTGAAAACGCAGAAATCGTTCGTTATGGTGTCATGCATCGGAATACATTTATTAATTCACCAAATCTTCTAAAACCGACCTATCAGTATAAAGATCGGGATGATTTATTCTTCGCTGGTCAAATTACGGGTGTCGAGGGCTATGTTGAATCAGCTGCTGCTGGACTTGTAGCTGGTATTAATGCAGCCAATTACGTACAAGGGAAAGAAATGATTGTTTTTCCTGATACAACGGTGATAGGAAGTATGGCAGCCTATATTACAACAGCTAACAAAAAGAACTTTCAGCCGATGAATGCGAATTTTGGTTTATTGCCACCTCTAGAGCAACGAATTCGCGATAAAAAAGAAAGATATGAACATTTAGCTAACCGAGCAATCGACGCAATTCAGAATTTTGTGAAAAAAATGTAAATATCGTTGTCAGAGCTACTAAATCGTGATAGAATTTAGTAGCTCTGCGAGTGTTAGGTGGTGTCCTTTTATTGCAAGAGCAGTCCTGGCTTGATTTATTTATTACATATTTACAGCTTGAAAAGAATAGTTCTATACATACGATGAGAAATTATGCGAATGATATAAGCGATTTTGAGGTATTTATGAAAGATTCTCAAGTTTTTTGCTTTTCTGATGTAACCGTTAACGATGTTGAGACGTATATAGAGATGTTAGAAAGGAAGTATTCAAACAATACGATCTTAAGGAAAATTTCTACATTACGTAGTTTTTATCGGTTTCACATGGAAGAAGGACGGGTACATGAAAATGTATTTTCCTCGCTTACCTTTACTAAAAATAGTGAGCGTATTCCTACTTTTTTCAATGAGAAAGAAATAATGGATGTCTTACAGTCACTAAATAGTTCTGATCCAATTGATCAGCGGGATTGTGCCATAATAGAACTGCTATACGCTACCGGAATGAAAGTGAGTGAGTGTAAAAGTATTCAACTAGGGGACATTGATTTCTCAATTGGGACAGTGTTGATTGATAAGGAAGGGCGAAATGAACGGTACTCACCATTAGGTGCATTTGCATTGGACGTATTGCAGAAGTATATCAATCATGGGCGTATGGTTCTAGCGGAAAAAAAGAGTCAGCCCAATGGATCATTGTTTCTGAATTTTCGTGGCGGAGCACTGTCAGAAAGAAGTATAAGAGCCATTATTCACAAAAGGGTAGAGAAGGTTTTAGATAAAAAAGATTTTCGTCCGAATGATGTAAGGCATTCTTTGGCGACTCATTTGATGAATAACGGGGCAAATATAAGGATTGTTCGAGAGTTATTAGGTCATAAGCAGTTTCTGACAACACAACAATATACACATGTATCAAAAGATCGATTGCAAGATGTATACAAACATTGTCATCCTAGAGCGTAAGCAGGATGAAAGGGAGGATATAGATGGATCAATCTTTTCACGCAACGACTATTTTTGCCGTTCAACATAATGGTGAATGTGCGATGGCTGGCGACGGGCAAGTAACATTTGGAAATGCGGTTGTAATGAAACATACCGCAAAGAAAGTTCGAACTATTTATCAAGGAAAAGTAGTCGCAGGTTTTGCTGGGTCTGTTGCAGATGCCTTTACTCTTTTTGAGAAATTTGAAGCGCGACTGGAAGAGTACAATGGCAATCTTCAGCGTGCGGCTGTTGAGCTGGCAAAGGAATGGCGAAGTGATAAAGTGCTTAAGAGATTGGAAGCGATGCTAATCGTTATGAATAAAGAGCACTTATTACTTGTTTCAGGAACTGGTGAGGTCATTGAACCTGATGATGGGATTTTAGCAATCGGTTCAGGTGGAAACTATGCTCTATCTGCAGGTCGAGCATTAAAGAAACATGCTCCTGAACTATCAGCGAGAGAAATTGCTCGAGCTTCGCTTGAAACAGCTGGCGAAATTTGTGTGTATACGAACTTAAACATTATTGTTGAAGAGCTTAAATAGCAGGCTAATATTGGATTGGAGAGTGGTAATGTGAAAACGAACTTAACTCCTCGAGAAATTGTTGATCGGTTGAACCAGTTTGTCGTCGGTCAAGAAGAAGCAAAGAAGTCTGTAGCGATTGCATTACGCAATCGGTATCGTCGTAGTCTGCTGGATGAAAAGCTAAGAGATGAAATAACACCTAAAAATATTTTAATGGCAGGGCCAACTGGTGTCGGCAAAACAGAAATTGCAAGGAGATTAGCGAAATTGGTTGGAGCCCCTTTCGTTAAAGTAGAAGCGACGAAATTCACGGAAGTTGGTTATGTTGGACGCGACGTTGAATCGATGATACGTGATCTTGTTGAGACAAGTGTGAGAATTGTGAAAGAGGAAAAAACCTATCAAGTAAGAGGCCAAGCAGAAACTAATGCAAATGAGCGAATGGTGGAGCTCCTCGTTCCAAAAGCCAAAAAACAATCAAATTATAAAAATCCATTTGAGATGATTTTTGGACAGCAAGGAACTCAAGAGGTAGAACAAGACCAGTCTGAAGAGGTTAATATTGCTCAAAGAAGAAAACAGATGGCGCACAAGCTTGCACTTGGTGAACTAGAGGATCATATGGTGACAGTCGAAGTAGATGAGCAGTCGCAAGGCTTTATGGATATGTTTCAAGGTCAGGGTATGGAACAAATGGGAATGAACATGCAAGAAATGCTTGGAGGCATGCTTCCTAAGAAAAGAAAGAAACGACGCTTGCCGGTGTCAGATGCACGAAAATTGCTAATTGAAGAAGAGGCTCAGAAGCTTATTGATATGGATGAGGTAACACAAGAAGCTGTTATGAGGGCAGAACAACTTGGCATCATCTTTATAGATGAAATTGACAAGGTGGCTAGTAAAGGACAACAGTCTGCTGATGTGTCACGAGAGGGTGTACAGCGAGACATTTTGCCAATCGTAGAGGGCTCTACCGTTGTTACGAAATATGGTTCAGTAAAAACTGATCATATACTCTTTATTGGTGCTGGAGCCTTTCATATGGCCAAACCATCTGATCTTATTCCTGAATTACAGGGACGATTTCCAATTAGAGTCGAGCTCTCAAATTTAACAGTAGATGATTTTGTAAGAATTTTAGTTGAGCCTAATAATGCACTAATTAAGCAATATATTGCACTTCTTGAAACAGAGGGTATAAAAGTATCGTTTTCGGACGAAGCTGTTCATAAGATTGCGACAATTGCAACGGAAGTCAATCAAGAAACAGAAAACATTGGGGCAAGACGGTTACATACGATTCTTGAACGGTTGTTAGAGGATCTGTCTTTTGAAGCTCCAGATATAAATTTAGAAGAAATTATAATTACACCAGAATACGTAGAAGAAAAACTAGCTTCTATTGCGAAAAATCGAGATCTTAGTCAATTTATTTTGTAAAAGTTGCAGGAGGAGAATTATGGATTTACTAACAAGAACAAGAAAGATTAATGAAATGTTACAAAAAACGGGGGTACAACACGTCAATTTTAAAGATATGGCAGAAACCCTTCGCGATACAATTAGCGCTAATATCTTTGTTGTAAGCCGCCGCGGTAAGTTGCTTGGTTTTGCAATTAAACAAGAAATTGAAAACGAGCGTATGAAAAAAATGTTAGAGGATCGTCGTTTCCCAGAAGAATATACGGATGGATTGTTTAAAATTGATGAAACTTCAGCCAATCTTGATATTGAAAGTGAATATACTGCGTTTCCAGTAGAAAATAAAGATCTATTTAGTACGGGACTTACAACGATTGTCCCTATCCAAGGCGGAGGACAGCGTCTAGGTACATTAATTCTATCTAGATTAAACGATTCATTTAATGATGATGACTTAGTTTTAGCTGAATATGGTGCGACTGTTGTAGGAATGGAGATACTTCACGAGAAAACGCAAGAAATAGAAGAAGAGGCAAGAAGCAAAGCTGTCGTCCAAATGGCCATTAGTTCCTTATCTTATAGTGAACTTGAAGCTGTTGAACATATTTTCCATGAATTAGATGGGAAAGAAGGACTACTTGTTGCAAGTAAGATCGCTGATCGTGTTGGTATAACACGCTCTGTTATTGTTAATGCTTTGCGTAAGCTAGAAAGTGCTGGAGTTATTGAATCACGTTCATTAGGGATGAAAGGTACATATATAAAAGTGCTTAATGACAAGTTCCTAATTGAATTAGAAAAGTTAAAAGCTAAATAAATAGGGTAAAAAGACGTATGCCAAATATACGTCTTTTTTTTATTGTCTAACGGTCTTAACAATGGTAAACTTTTACTACATTCATGTCGAATATTGTTGAAATCAAAAGAAGTTAACAACATGAATATAGTTTTTTGCGACAAAAGTCACCATTTTTCTCTAGTTCTTTTTTATTGATTCGAAAATGGATAAAAACGGTGTTAGACTTTTAGACTAGGATTTAATACAATCTTCAATAGAGACAAGACTGTGTGAAATAATGTGAAATCGATGAGAAAATCGTCGTTTTTTGTCGTGAATATATCTTTTTGTCGGAAGGTGATTTTAGTTGGATCTTTTTGGAAGTGGTGCGTTTAAAGCGTTGGAGAGAGGCGTGGCAGGAGCCCAAATGAGGCAAAATGCTATTTCGCACAATATAGCGAATGTAGATACCCCAAATTATAAAGCGAAACAAGTTAATTTTAGACATACATTAGATGAAGCGATGTCATCATTAAAAGCTAATCGCACAAACGATCGCCATTTTGAATTTAGTAGAGCTCAAAATTCAATAACGGTTGAAACGAACCGTCAAACGATGTACAACCATAATGGAAACAATGTGGATATCGACTTAGAGATGGCTGAATTGGCTAAAAATCAAATATACTATAATGCACTGATTGATAGATTGAACGGTAGGTTTACTAGTTTACAAACCGTTATACGTGGAGGGAAATAGTTGTGACGATTTTTCATGGATTTAATACAAGTGCTTCGGCCTTAACAACACAAAGATTACGAATGGATGTTGTGTCTTCTAATATGGCCAATGCTGAAACAACTAGAGCGACAATGGTTGATGGGCAGTGGCAACCCTATCGACGTAAAATGGTCGTTACACAGCCAAATGAGTCAAAGCCTTTTGTACATTTCTTAAATCAAGCCAAAACGGGTGGGGAGACAAGCATTGGCAACGGCGTAAAAGTAACAGGTATTATAGGCGATCAAACGCCGTTTAAACAGGTGTATAATCCAGAACATCCTGATGCAGATGAACAGGGTTATGTTCAAATGCCAAATGTTGATCCACTTAGAGAGATGATTGATTTAATGAGCGCAACACGTTCGTATGAAGCAAATGTAACGACATTGAATGCATCAAAAAATATGTTATTAAAAGCACTAGAAATTGGTCGATAGGAGATTATATATATGGAAATACAGTCCCCGTTTTTACAAATGCCTACAGCGGTATCTAAACCGAAGTTTACGCCAGCCCAAGCACAACAATCATTTAAAACAGCTCTAAATGAAGCAATAAAAAATGTAAATGACGTACAAAATGAATCAGCTAAAAAAACAGAGTTAATGGCAAAAGGTGAAATTGACAACTTGCATGATGTCATGATTACAGGACAAAAAGCGAGTATCACACTTCAAGCGACGGTAGAAGTACGTAACAAGGTCGTAGAAGCGTATCAAGAGATTATGAGAATGCAAGTGTAAGTTGGAAGTACTGCTTTTGAAGGAGAGACCACATGAACGAAAAATTAACTATGTATAAAGAGCGCATAACAGAATACTGGAGTGGTCAAACAAGTAAACAAAAGGCGATCCTTCTTGGTACAGTTATTTCTGTCATTGCTTTGCTCTTACTTCTATTGTTTTTCACAACACGATCTAATTATGTTGCTTTATATAGCAATTTAACATTACAGGAAACAGGTCAAATTAAAGAAACACTAGATGCTCGAGGAATTGCTTCAACTATTTCTGATAATGGAACAACCATTATGGTCCCTGAGCCATTAGTAGATTCTTTAAAAGTAGAATTAGCGGCAGAGGGTCTTCCTAGAAGTGGAAGTATTGATTACAGTTTCTTTCAAGAACAAATGGGTTTTGGTATGACAGATAGTGAGTTTTCTGTCATGGAACGAGCGGCAATGCAAACAGAACTTGGTAGTTTAATCAGGAATATAAATGGTGTTAACCATGCTAATGTTATGATTACTTTACCAGAGGAAAGTGTTTGGCTTAACTCTACAAATCAATCATCTACAGCAGCCATTGTTCTAGACTTGGCTCCTGGTTACCAACTAGAGCCATCTCAAGTACAAGCTCTCTACCATCTAGTATCAAAAAGTGTACCGAACCTCCCTATTGAGAATATCGTCATTTCAGACCAAATGTTTAATGATTATGGATATGAGAATGCAAATCTTTCTCAGTCGACTTTATCTGTGTATGAGCAACAACGTTCAATTCAACGTGATATCGAACGAGATTTAACACGAAATCTGCAGCAAATGCTAGGAACAGTTGTAGGTCGTGACAAAGTACTTGTCTCAGTATCAACAGATATTGATTTTACCCAAGAAAATCGTACAGAAGCGCTAGTAGAACCAGTTGATCCGGAGAACATCGAAGGAATTGCTGTGAGTATAGAGCGGATTGCTGAAACCTACAGTGGAGAAGGTACAGTTGAAGGTGGAGTGAATGGTGTTGGCGATGAAATCCCGAACTTCCCTGGAGCAGCGGGTCAAGGGCCAACAGAATGGGAACGTACAGAAGACCGTATTAATAATGAAGTAAACCGTATCAATCGTGATATTGTTGAAAGTCCTTACAAAATTCGAGATTTAGGGATTCAAGTCATGGTTGAACCTCCTGATGGGTTAGACGTTCTACCACAAGAGCGAATGGATGACATTCAGCAGATTTTAGGAACGATTGTACGAACAAGCATTTCAGGAGTATATGCAGAAGAATTAACTCAAGAAGCCATTAATGAGAAGATCTTTGTCTCATCTCAGCCTTTTGAAGGAAAAGTAGAATTTGAACAACAACCAATTCAAGCTATTCCGATATGGATGTATGTTGTCGGTGGGATTCTTGTTGTTGTCATTTTATTATTGTTATTCTTGCTCTTTAAAAAGAGAAAGACAGAAAGAGAAGATGAAGATATGTTTACAGAGGAAGATGCAATGCGCTATGAAGTGCCAGATCTTCCAAATGAAGACCAAAGCATATCTGCAACAAAACGTAAACAATTAGAAAAAATGGCGAAAGAAAAGCCAGAAGAATTTTCAAAATTATTACGAACATGGTTATCAGAAGATTAGGAGGGATGATTAGTGGTTGGTTCAACAAACAAAGGGTTAACAGGAAAACAAAAGGCTGCCATTCTTCTTATATCTCTTGGACCCGATGTGTCGGCGCAAGTTTATAAACATTTGTCAGAAGAAGAAATAGAACAATTAACGCTTGAAATAGCGAATGTGCGAAAAGTAGATAGTGGAATGAAAGAAGAAATTCTTGAGCAATTTCACTCACTTGTATTAGCTCAAGATTATATTGCTCAAGGCGGAATTGGGTATGCAAAAAGCATTTTAGAAAAAGCTTTAGGTGAAGAAAATGCGATGGATATTATTAATCGTCTAACGTCTACTTTGCAAGTTCGGCCTTTTGATTTTGCACGCAAAACCGATCCAGCACAAATATTAAACTTCATTCAAAATGAACACCCTCAAACGATCGCGCTTATTTTGTCTTACCTTGAATCGGTTCAGGCAGGACAAATACTTTCTGAATTGCCTCAGGAAGTCCAAGCCGATGTTGCAAGACGAATTGCTTTAATGGATAGTACGTCACCAGAGATTGTCAATGAAGTAGAAGCCATTTTAGAACAAAAGCTTTCATCTACTGTAACGCAAGATTACACGGATGCAGGAGGGATTGAATCTGTTGTAGAGGTCTTAAATAGTGTAGACCGAAGCACAGAACGTACGATTCTTGATGCTCTAGAAATACAGGATCCAGAATTAGCAGAAGAAATTAAGAAACGCATGTTTGTCTTTGAAGACATCGTCACTCTTGACAACCGTTCGATTCAACGAGTGATTAGAGATGTTGAAAATGAAGATTTACAGCTTTCATTGAAAGTAGCTAGTGAAGAAGTGAAAGACATTGTCTTTAACAATATGTCTCAACGAATGTCAGAAACGTTTAAAGATGAAATGGAATTTATGGGACCTGTTAAATTGCGTGATGTCGAAGAAGCTCAATCAAGAATTGTTGCTGTAATTCGCCGCTTGGAAGAAGCCGGTGAAATTGTGATTGCTCGTGGTGGAGGAGACGATATCATTGTCTAAAATCATCAAATCACGTTATCACACCTCTGAGAGAGATGCGAAAAAAATAACGATTCCGACTACTTTTGATAATAACTATGCTCAAAATCATCAAGCGTTGGCTGTTCCTGATGATCAAGTTGGGGGTTTAGAAGAGAAACTTCAGAATTTGCGGGGAGAAATTGAACGAGCTGAGGAAACAGCAAGGCAAATCGTTGCTGATGCTGAGCGGCAAGCAGCAACCATTTCTGAAATGATCCAAAGTAAGCTCGAACAAGCGGAGTTAGAGATCGCGGAGCATAAACAAAGAGCAATCGAGGAAGGGTATCAAGATGGTTATGCTCAAGGACAAGCGGATGGATTTTCATCGTATTCTACTTTAATTGAGCAGGCTCAGATGATTGTTGCTCAATCCGAACAAGAATATGAAAAGACAATAGACTCATCGCAACCGGTTATTGTCGAGCTTGCCGCTGCACTAGCTCAACGTATTGTCGGTCAAAAATTGACGGATGACGAGGAGATGTGGTCTGCAATTTTACTGCAAGTTATGACGGAAGTACGCGAGCATGAGAACGTAAGAATATACGTACATCCAGATTGGTATGAAAGAACAAATCAACAAAAAGAAGAACTGGAGCAAATAGTAAGTCATACCGAGAAATTATTCATATACCCAGATGCCGGCTTAATGAAAAATGGCTGTGTCATTGAATCAAAATATGGACGAATTGAGGCTACTGTTGATAAACAATTAAGTGAGTTAAAAGGTCAACTTCTAGAAAAACTTAAGGAGGGAGACAATGAACGCGGAGGATCTTATTAATATTGTCCCTGCTCTTACTCCTTATAAATGGTTTGGGAAAGTTACTAGAGTAGTTGGACTAACAATTGAATCGAAGGGGCCACAAGCGTCAATTGGTGACCTTTGCTATATTCTAGTTGGCAAATCACAAGAGCAAACGAAAGTGAAAGCTGAAGTTGTTGGGTTTCGTGATGAGCATGTCCTTCTTATGCCTTTAAATGGAATTATGGATATTTCACCTGGTTGTTTGGTTGAAGCAACGGGAAAACCGTTAGAGATAAAAATAGGGACGGGTTTAATTGGTCACGTGATTGATGGATGTGGGGAGCTAATGTCAGAGGGAAGTTTACCGAAAGGACTTAACTCTTTCCCAACCGATAATCCACCTCCTAACCCACTTGCTAGACCTAGGATCCACGAAAAAATGTCACTAGGAGTTCGAGCAATTGATTCTCTTTTTACTGTTGGAAAAGGACAAAGGATTGGAATCTTTGCAGGAAGTGGCGTGGGGAAAAGTACACTTCTTTCTATGCTCGTTAAAAATTCGGCTGCAGATATCAATGTCATTGCCTTAATAGGGGAACGTGGAAGAGAAGTGAAAGACTTTATTGAGCGTGATTTAGGGGAAGAAGGATTAGCTAAGTCGATCCTCGTTGTAGCTACTTCTGATCAACCAGCCTTAATGCGGATTAAGGGAGCCATGACAGCTACCGCCGTTGCTGAATATTTTCGAAATCAAGGACTACACGTGAATTTAATGATGGATTCTGTTACGAGATTTGCTATGGCTCAACGAGAAATTGGTTTAGCTGTTGGTGAACCACCTACGTCTAAAGGGTACACGCCTTCTGTGTTTGCGATGCTACCGAAATTATTAGAGCGCTCCGGGACAGATGTTAGGGGAAGCATTACTGCTTTTTACACTGTTCTTGTCGATGGAGATGATATGAATGAACCGATTGCTGATGCCGTACGCGGAATATTAGATGGGCATTTAGTACTCGATCGAACTCTAGCAAACAAAGGACAATTTCCAGCTATAAATGTGTTAAAAAGCGTCAGTCGTGTTATGGCTGATATTGTAAATGAGCCGCACAAACAGGCAGCTGATCAAGTTAGGTCTTATTTATCAACCTATACGGAAAATGAAGATTTAATTAACATCGGTGCTTATAAACGTGGTGCTTCAAAAGAGATTGATGAAGCGATTCTAATGTATCCGAAAGTGATCAATTTTTTGAAACAGTCTACAACGGAAGAAACCACCATCGATCAATCTATTGAGCGGTTATTGGAAGAATTCTCGAAAGGTGGTAACTAACGATGTCATTTCAGTTTACTTTGCAAAAAGTGATGCAAGTTAGAGAAAGAGAAAAAATCAAAGTACAAGCTGAATACCAAGATGCAATTGATCATTTTGAAATTGTGGCAACGCAATTATACGAATTGCTGAAGACGAAGGAAAGCTTAGAAGAGCAGGCGAGAAATCAGATTACATCAGGAACGTCCATCTATGAATTGCAACAACATCAAAATGAACTCTTTCGTCTGCAACAAGCGATTCAACACAAGCAGTATGCTACACAGGTAGCTAGAGAAAAAATGGCTGCAAAAGAGCAGGATTTAGTTTTAAAAACAATTGAAGTGAAAAAATATGAAAAAATGAAACAACTGAAACATGAGCAATATCAACAAGAATTGAAGCGCCGGGAATTAATTCAAATGGATGAATTATCGGTGCAATTATTTGTAAAACGTTGAAGGTGAAAAGGTATGAGTGAAAAAGAAAGGTCATATAGCAAATTTCAATGGTTTTTTCTCGTAATTTGTATTCCAGTACTTTTTGCCATCATTTTATTTGTCGTTATCCTTTCCTTTCTTGGAGTAGATATGTTAGACAAAACAAAGGAAGTGGCAGGTCATGTTCCCGTTCTTTCTTCTCTTGTTCAGGAGGAAGTAGAGATAGAAGAAGTAGATGTTCGTTTGTTAGATGAGCGAATTAGTGAACAAGAAGCTGAGATTATTCGATTGCAACAAATCATTGAGCAGCGTGAGCAGACGATTGAACAGCTAGAAAGCGAATTGATAGAAGCTGGAGAACAACTCGCAGTAGAATCTGATTATCAGTATGAAGCAAAGCAAGATTTAAAAGATATAGCAAAAATTTATGAGTCTATGTCTTCCAAGAATGCGGCTTCTATTATATCAGAATTACCTGCAGAAGAGGCGCTTTTACATTTATCACAAGTCTCGCTAGATGCAAGAGCTGGAATCCTTTCTAAAATGGAAAGTGAAGTAGCTGCAGATTTAATGAGTCGATTTGCTAACGAGTAAGTGGCAATTGCGTTTTTGAAAGGAGGTGAAAAGATGAATACGATCGCGGCACATGCAGCAATGATGACTTTTTCAAACGGTCCCAATTTTTCGTCTTCTAATAAGGTTCTTCCAATTGAAGATGGTAAAAAAATGTTTTCACATGTACTAAGTGGATTAACGACATCATCAGATCAACCATACGAAGAAAATGAAGAATCAAAGTTTGATTGGTTGTCTCAAGCATTAGGAACAGTTATGAGTAATGAGATTTCTTTTGAATCTGAAATAGAGCATCTCCCAAAAGAATGGCAAGAAGAGCTCTATTCGCTCTCGATACATTCAGATGACGTAAGGTTGACAAGAGTAGCAGATTGGTCTGAAGGAAAGCAAGCCGCCTTTTTAGCCATCACTTACACTCTAGGAGCTGAGTCAGTAAAAGAGGGAATAAGACAAAATGTCCCTGCGCCATTTCTTGCGAATATCGAGGTCGGTTTAGATCAATTAAACTTTTTTTCTAAAGAGATGGACCTATCTGTTGAGCAAGATTTAGCTAGTGTGTTTTTAGACGTGAAGAAAGACCAAGTTAAAGATGCAACTGAGCCTACTAATTATAAGGTAACAAGTCCTGCTCATTTCCTGCCACGTTTTAATATGATGGAAGGTCACTTAAACCAAATGACTAGTGCACAAGAGCGCACACCTTTGTTGTCTCAGTTAGAGGAAGTTCTTGCTGCTTCGATAAAGTTAGATCAAAGCAATAAAGTGGAAATAGCTCGAGAAAACGTGGAAAGCTTACCTACTAGTTGGCAAGAAGACTATCGTGCTATTTGGTCCAATCTATCAAATGGAACTTTGAGTGAAGTGTCAAACTGGTCTGAAGCAAAACAATTGATTTTTTTAGCTCTAACACAAGAGCCGGTTGAACAAGCTTTTCTTGCAACAACTAAAACGTCTGTTCACACCGAGCTAGAGCCTCCTAACGGTATTCAGTCAAGTATGTTTTTCTCTTTATTAGATGAATTGGTTCATGAGTTTCAAACAAAGGGTCTTCTAAATGAGAGAGGTATCCAGATGAAGGAAGATCACATACCGAAGGACTGGCAGCAAGAATTCACTGCAATTCGATTAGAGACGAAAGAACCTTTGAATTTAATCTCGAACTGGTCTGAAGAAAAGCAAATGAAGTTTCTAGCCTTTCTTTATTTTGAAGGTGGTGAAACCGTTCAAGAAATGGTGAGACAGAAATTCCCACCTACTATGATTTCAAGTGAGGGTGTCAATGAGATTATGAGCGTTGCTTTAGAAACGCCTAGGGAGACTTTAGCAAAATCATCGGTGTTCTCAACTTTGTTTGCCTTCATGCAAGAAATAAATGAAGGTACAGGAGAATGGAAATCTCTTTTATTTTCTAGTAGGAATTCATCCAGTAGTGAGCATTTGAAAAGTGACTATCAGGGAATCGTTGAACAAAATAAGGAAGTTGCGGTTCGTCAGAATATTTTAAATGGAGCTATTGAACCGGGTTACAATCAGTCTGTAGAAGAGCGACTAACTAGAATGGATTCTTTGCAGTTGTTCATCGGGGAGCGCTTGCCTAAAGAACTTCAGCAACAGCAATTGGTGAAGCAATTTCAATCGCTATTAAAACGTGGAACGTTTACTCAAACTCCACAAGGCATTCAAACGTTATCAATAAAAATATATCCTGAACATCTAGGACGATTAAACATACAGCTATCGCAGCAAGATGGGATTTTGACGGCACGTATTGTAACAGGAACTCAAGCAACAAGGGAGTTGGTTGAGGGGCAATTACAGCAACTCCGTCAAGCATTTGTTCAACAGCAATTACAAGTGGAGCGAGTGGAGGTAAGTCACGAACCGTTCGAACGGCAGAAAGACAAACAGTCTTCAAAAGAGGAACAAAGACGAGACGAGCGCTCTGACAGCAAATCTGATCAAGACGAGCCAAGCACATTTTTTGAGGACATTTTACAGGAAGTTACTATTAATGAACAGATTTAGGTGATCATATGACAACGATTCACGAAGGGTTAATGTTAAACAATCAAACAAAGCAAGTTCAGCAAACCGGACAAGGCATCTTAGGAAAAGATGATTTTTTAAAGATTCTTATTACACAACTTCAAAACCAAGACCCATCTAATCCGATGGATGACCGCGAATTTATTGCTCAAATGGCTCAATTTTCGTCATTAGAACAAATGACAAATATGAATCAAGCGATGCAAAAATTTGTCACGATGCAAACAAGTCAAAATCTAGTTCAACACAGTGAACTTATTGGCAAAAAAGTTCAATGGAAACGTGAAGTTGAAATTGATGAATATCGTTCCAGAACTGAACTTGTGGATAATGTCGTAACGGCTGTTAGGCTTGAGAGTAATGGATTGCTTAGAGTTCAACTTGATGACGGTAGATGGATTAGCAATGAACAGCTTGTTCAAGTAAGCAAAGCGGATGAACAAAAGAAAAGCACAGAGTAACACATATTAGGCATGTAAGGGCGTGATGGAAATGGATCCAAGGATTTATGCTCAATCGTTGCATACACTTCCCAAGCCTACTCGTAAGACGGTCAATCAACCTAAAAACAATCAATTTCATCATTTGTTACATGATGAAATGTCACGTACAACGGAATTAAAAGTAAGCAAGCATGCCCAGCAGCGAATGGATGTTAGGGGAATTGAAATTCCTGAAGAAAAATGGTTGACCATCCAAGAAAAGGTCAAGGAAGCAAAACAAAAAGGGGTTACTGATTCCCTTGTTATTACGGATGATGCAACCCTTGTCGTTAGTGCAAAAAATGATACCGTGATTACAGTGATGAATCGAGAAGAAGCGCAATCACAAATTTTCACCAATATTAATGGAACCATCATTATTGATTAAAAAATAATAATAT
Source organism: Alkalihalobacillus sp. MEB130 (assembly GCF_032335535.1). Lineage (NCBI taxonomy): Bacteria > Bacillati > Bacillota > Bacilli > Caryophanales > Bacillaceae > Alkalihalobacillus > Alkalihalobacillus sp. MEB130. Next base: position 76,358 of record NZ_JAOANA010000002.1, on the reverse strand, counting down.
CGAAGACTGGACCCGAACAGGGAGGTCTGATGACTGTGGAAGGATTGAAGCAGTCAACTATAGGAGGAAAATGACATGTTACGTTCAATGTATTCAGGAATTTCTGGAATGAAAAATATGCAAACGAAATTAGATACAATCGGTAATAATATCGCTAATGTTAATACATTCGGTTATAAAAAGGGCCGTACAACATTTAAAGATATGGTAAGTCAACAAATTGCAGGAGCGTCAGGCCCAGGGAACGGTATGGGGGGAACGAACCCGCAACAAGTTGGATTAGGTTCACAACTAGCATCGATTGATACGATTCATACGCAAGGAAGTCTTCAAAATACAAATCGGGAGTTAGACTTAGGTATTTCTGGAGATGGGTACTTCAGATTAGGAGAAGGTGCGAATACTTTCTATAGTAGAGCGGGTAACTTCTATTTAGATCAAGAGGGATTTATTGTGAACTCGGACGGTCTGTACTTACTTGACGCAGGGAATGCACCGATTAATATCCCAGCTAACTCACAAAGTTTTAGTATTAGCCAAACAGGTAATGTAAATGTTGTTGATAATCAAGGTGCTTTAAATACAGTTGCTACGATCTCCTTGGCTTTCTTTGCCAATCCTGAAGGGTTACAAAAAGAAGGTGGAAACCTTTATCAAGTGACTGCCAACTCTGGAGCTCCGCAAGTTACGACACCAGGTGCTGACGGTACTGGGACTCTAGTTGCAGGTACTCTTGAAATGTCGAACGTTGACCTTTCAGAAGAATTCACTGAAATGATCGTTGCGCAACGTGCTTTCCAGGCTAATACACGTATCATTACGACTTCGGATGAGATTTTACAAGAATTAGTAAATCTGAAACGTTAATCTACTAAACTATATACTTTAATAGGAGGATTGGGCTAGCCAAGTCTAGCCCATTCATTTATCTATGATTGAACTTATTCGTTTAAACGGCAAACCTTTTTTACTTAATGCCATGTTAATTGAACAAATTGAAGCATTTCCAGATACCACAATTACGCTAATAAGCGGAAAGAAAATTGTCGTACGTAATAGCATGGACGAAATACATCGGATAATCAATGCTCGTTTTACCCAAATAGGATTAATTGGAATTTACAAAGATACGGAGGAGTTTTGATTGTTTAAAAATAAGCTTGTAAACATCATGCTTATCATATTAGTATCTCTAACTTTAGTTGGTGTGGTGGCATTTGTACTTGTAAATCACTACTTACAGGAACCAGATCCAAACGCTGAACCAACGATCGATGAAATTATCGCTCAGTCATTTGAAACGAAGGAAATCACAACTAACCTCTTATCTAACGATTATGTACGGGCATCTTTTCGCATACATGTTGACAGTAAATCTGCATTATCTGAAGTACAAAAACGAGATTTTCAAGTGAATAACATTATTTTACGTTCGCTCTCAGGGAAGAGAGCTTCAGATTTAGCTGGTCCTGAAGGAATTGAAGGTTTTGAAAAAGACATTCGTGATCAAATTAATAAGTTAATGCAAGAAGGGGAAGTTATCCAAGTGTATACAACTACGTGGGTAGTCCAATAGAGGTATTTGTTACCTAGAGAAAGAGGTGAGGGGCTTGGCTGACGTGTTATCACAGGGTGAGATAGATGCCCTGTTATCAGCACTTTCTACGGGAGAAATGAATGCTGAAGAATTAAAGAAAGAAGAGAAAGAGTCCAAAGTTAAAGTTTATGATTTCAAACGAGCACTTCGATTTTCAAAAGACCAAATTCGAAGTTTATCACGTATTCACGAAAACTTTGCTCGTTTGCTGACTACGTATTTTTCGGCACAATTACGGACGTATGTTCAAATTTCTGTCGCTTCCGTTGATCAACTTCCGTACGAAGAATTCATTCGGTCTATTCCGAAAATGACGATTTTAAATGTATTTGAGCCTTATCCATTAGACGGTCGATTGCTAATGGAAATTAATCCGAATATCGCTTATGCCATGCTAGATCGTTTGCTAGGGGGCAAAGGAGTTAGCGTGAATAAAGTAGATAATTTAACGGAAATTGAAACACGGATAATGTCTCAGCTTTTCCAGCGTACGCTAGATAGTTTTCAAGAGGCGTGGAGTTCAATTATTGAACTTGATCCGGTTATGGAAGATATTGAAGTAAATCCACAATTCTTACAAATGGTTTCGCCAAATGAAACAGTTGTCGTTATTTCACTTTCTACAACGATTGCAGAAACATCTGGAATGATCAATATTTGTCTTCCGCACGTTGTCTTAGAAGAAATTCTACCGAAGCTTTCGGTTCATTATTGGATGCAGGAAAAGAAGAAACAAAGACAACCTGGTGAAATAGAACGAATTGAAAAAAATATTCAAAAGGCTCCTTTGCTTATTCAGGCAGAACTAGGACGTTCAGAAATTTCGATTGAAGAATTTTTACAGTTGGATGTTGGGGATGTTATTCAGCTAGATCAGTTTATTAATCAACCTCTTTCCATCATTGTAGGTGGGGAAAGAAAGTATTTGGCACAACCAGGGAAAACGAAGAACCATATTGCGGTTCAAGTGACACAATTAGTGGAGGAGGCAGAAAAAGATGAATGATGAGATGCTTTCCCAAGATGAAATTAATGAGCTCTTAAAAGGGGTTAGTGATAATTTCGAGGAAACTAGTGAAGAAACGGTAGCATCAAATGATGGTGGGAGTTCACTAAAATTAGAAGATTATTTGTCTGAAATTGAAAAAGATGCATTAGGGGAAATTGGAAATATTTCTTTTGGTAGTGCCGCAACAGCATTATCAACCCTATTGAATCAAAAAGTCGATATTACGACACCGCAACTTTCTATTATAAGTAGAAACGAACTAGTCCAAGAGTTTCCTCAACCACATGTAGCGATTCATGTTGAGTATACTGAAGGATTTCAAGGAATTAATTTACTTGTTATTAAAACAAGCGATGCGGCTATTATAGCTGATTTAATGCTTGGTGGAGATGGAATTAACCCTTCACTGGATCTAACGGATATGCATGTGAGCGCTGTGCAAGAAGCGATGAATCAAATGATGGGCTCTGCTTCTACATCGATGTCAACAATTTTTAATAAAAAAGTCGATATTTCACCACCTGGGATTGATCTAATGGATGTGAAAGAAGACAAAGGAACATCGAACGTTCCTCAAGATGAAATTCTTGTTAAAACTTCTTTCCGTTTAAAAGTTGGGGAATTAATTGATTCCAATATTATGCAATTAGTGACGGTTTCGTTTGCCAAAAATTTAGTAGAAGAGTTAATGAATCCAGGTGGTACAGGATCCGAGGAAATGGTGCAGCCTGTGGAGCAAGAAGATTTACCTATTATGGAACAAGCTCCACAAGTAGAAAGAACAGAGCCAGTACGTGAACAAGTAAGAAGTTCTGTTCCGCCAGCATCAACGCCTCAAACTCATTATGAAGAAAGAGGACAGCAGCATTTAGGTGGGTATCATGAGCGTGAAGTGAATGTTCAACCAGCGGCTTTTTCCACCTTTGAAACTCCATCATTATCACAAAATGAATCAAATAATTTAAATATGCTATTGGATATTCCACTTCAAGTTACAGTTGAGTTAGGGAGAACCAAACGCTCTATTAAGGAAATTTTAGAGTTCACTCAAGGGTCTATTATTGAACTAGATAAATTAGCAGGTGAACCAGTTGATATATTGGTGAATCAAAAGTTAATTGCCAAAGGAGAAGTCGTTGTAATAGATGAAAACTTCGGTGTGAGAGTAACTGATATTGTGAGTCAACAAGATCGTATTAAAAATTTAAAATAAGAGAAGGTGAATGAACACATGTCTGCAAAAGTGTTAATTGTTGATGATGCTGCTTTTATGAGAATGATGATTAAAGATATATTATCCAAAAATGGTTTTGACGTTGTTGGTGAGGCAAATGATGGGGCTCAAGCGGTGGAAAAGTTTAAGGAATTGTCTCCAGATCTTGTCACGATGGATATTACTATGCCTGAAATGGACGGAATTACGGCATTAAAGGAAATCAAATCCATTGACCCTGGTGCTAAGATTATAATGTGTTCTGCTATGGGACAACAAGCAATGGTAATCGATGCGATCCAAGCCGGAGCAAAAGATTTCATTGTCAAACCTTTTCAAGCAGATCGAGTGTTAGAGGCGATTAATAAAACACTCGGATAGAAATGGTACTGGAAATGGAGGAGCTTCTTACTTAATGGGCAGAAAATTACTTATACTCGCACTTATTTTACTTCTACCTGTCGGTGGTGCGCAAAATATTGTAGAAGCAACTACTACTGATGAAAATCGAAGGGTTTCAGAAACATTAAATGGCAATCAAACAACCGACGAACCAGCCGGTGAGCAAGAAACCATCTCTGATGCGCCTGTTAGTGAAACAGAAACAGAACAAATTGCGGAAATGGAAATTATTCCGGAACAAAATACATTCTTGATTTTTGCACAAATGATTAGTGCTTTAGCACTTGTCGTTGTTCTTATTTACGTACTGTTACGCTTTTTGAATAAACGGTCCCAATCGTTTCGATCATCTAAAACGTTAGAAAATATTGGAGGAGTCCCGCTTGGGGCAAATAAATCCGTTCAACTAATAAAAATTGGTGAACGTGTTTTAGTTGTTGGTGTTGGAGATTCCATTCAGCTTTTGAAAGAAATAGAAGATGAAACAGAAGTGGAGTCCCTACTTAGAAACCAACAAGACCAACTAGAACAGTTTGACCAACCTATTGAAAAAGCCATTAATTGGATTTCTGATAAAATAAATACAAAAGGCCAACAAGGAAAGGGATCTACAACTAAAGAAACAAAAGGGAGCCAAGATCCTTTTAAAAGTTTACTTGAAAACCAGTTAAAAGACGTGTCAAAATCACAACAAAAGTTGCGTGATGCGGCAAGGGAGCGTGACATCTAATGCTTGACTACTTGATTATTTCAGCTGTCACGACTGTTCCAGGATTAGATCTAGATTTTATTACAGATGAACCAGCAAATGTCGCAACAACCATTCAGCTTCTTATTCTATTAACGGTCTTATCATTAGCACCATCGTTTCTTATTTTGATGACAAGCTTTACAAGAATTGTCATTGTTTTGTCTTTTGTACGACAAGGGCTGGCTACACAATCAATGCCTCCCAATCAAGTGTTAATTGGACTTGCTCTATTTCTAACCTTCTTTATCATGGCTCCTGTTATCGCTGAAGTGAATGAAACAGCATTAACACCTTTTTTTGAAGGAGAAATTGATCAAGACGAAGCCTTTTATTTAGCAAGTGTTCCTATTAAAGAGTTTATGGCTAATCATACTAGAGAGAAAGATTTAGCTTTGTTTATGGGGTATGCAGGGTTGGATCGTCCAGAAACGCTTGATGATATTCCATTAACTGCACTTGTTCCAGCTTTTGCTATAAGTGAACTAAAAACGGCTTTTCAAATAGGCTTCTTAATCTTTATTCCGTTTTTAGTAATCGATATGATTGTGGCGAGTGTGTTAATGTCGATGGGGATGATGATGTTGCCACCTGTTATGATCGCTTTGCCATTTAAAATCTTGTTGTTTGTACTAGTAGATGGTTGGTATTTGATCGTTCAATCATTGCTTCTAAGCTTTAATTAAAGGGTGGTGGGATTATGAGTCCTGAATTTGTCATTAGTATGGCTGAAAATGGTGTATGGACGGTGCTCCTTGTTGCAGGACCACTTCTTCTTGTGGCACTTGGACTTGGGTTATTGGTGAGTATCTTTCAGGCAACAACACAAATACAAGAACAAACACTAGCCTTTATACCAAAAATTGTTGGAGTCTTTGCAGCGTTAATTCTATTTGGTCCGTGGATGTTGTCTAATGTTACTAATTTCACGTACCAAATTTTCAGCAATCTTCATAGGTTTATTGGCTAATGATTGAATTTGTAAATGTTTTGCCTGCTTTTTTGCTAGTGTTTATGAGAGTGCTCGCTTTTTTAGCTGTATTGCCACTTTATTCACATCGATCCATTCCGAATATGTTAAAGATAGGCTTATCGCTTTTCTTAGCTTGGACAATGGTATTTACCTTAGATAATCCTGTTATCGTAATAGACTCGATGTATTATTTGATTTTAATAAAAGAAGTTATGGTTGGTTTATTTGTTGGATTAATTGCCGCCATCCTTTTGTATGCCATTCAAGTGGCAGGTGGATTTATAGACTATAGTATGGGGTTTATGATTGCTAACGTAGTCGATCCTCAAACAGGTGCGCAAACTCCACTTACCGGAAGTTATTTATATACATTTGCGTTACTTTTTCTTTTGCTAGTTAATGGACATCATTTGCTGTTAGATGGAATTTTCTATAGTTATCAGTATGTCCCTATGGATCAAGTGACTCTTCCATTTGGTCAGGAAAATGTAATTCAGTATGTGGCTACAACGTTTAATGCTATGTTTATCATTGCCTTTCAAATGGCATTTCCTATTGTAGGTTCTTTATTTTTAGTTGATGTTGGTTTAGGCATGGTTTCAAGAGCTGTACCTCAGATGAATGTCTTTGTCGTCGGGATGCCTTTGAAAATTATTGTTGGTTTACTTCTATTAACGGTTTTTATGGGAGTCTTTTTTATGGTGGTACAACGTTTATTTGATCAAATGATTATCGCCATGAGGACTCTGTTACAATTACTGGGGGGGGCATAATATGGAAAGGTTCAAACTACGAATTGATCTTCAGTATTTTGCCGAAGAAAAGACGGAAAAAGCGACCCCGAAAAAGCGTCAAGATACAAGGAAAAAAGGACAAGTAGCGAAAAGTACCGATGTTAATACAGCTATTATTTTGCTATTAGTTTTTCTATTTCTATGGATGTTCGGTGGACTACTTGGAGAAACGTTATTTAATTTATTAAAGCACACATTTCAAACATATTTGCTAATGGATATGACGGAAGCAAATTTTGCTGCGATGTTTTACGAATTAGTTATGGAGGCAGCTATCGTTCTTTTGCCTATTATGTTGATTGCTCTTATTGCTGGAGTATTGGCTAGTTATATTCAAGTTGGGGTTCTTTTCGCTCCTGAAGCGATCAAAATGAAATTATCAAAATTAGACCCTATAAAAGGGGCAAAAAGAATATTCTCTGTGCGAGCGCTAGTTGAGCTATTGAAATCATTATTAAAAATATCTTTAGCTGGCGTTGTTGTGTTTATCATTATTTGGCTTAGATTAGAAGAAGTTATGATGCTGTCACAAAAAAGCGTAGCAGATGGATTTGTCTTGATTGCGGAGCTTACAGCAATCTTAGGAATCTCAGTAGCGATTCTCCTCCTTATCCTTTCAATACCCGATTATCTATATCAAAAATATGACCATGAAAAGCAAATCAAAATGTCAAAAAAAGATATTAAAGATGAGCATAAAAACATGGAAGGGGATCCTCGTATCAAATCAAAACGTAAGCAGAAACAAATGGAAATGGCAATGCAACGAATGATGCAAGAAGTACCGAAAGCGGATGTCGTTATTACGAATCCAACTCATTTTGCTGTTGCATTGCGATATGATGAGGAAAAAGCTGATGCACCATTTGTAGTTGCAAAAGGTGTTGATTTTATGGCTCAGAAAATAAAAGGGGTAGCGGCTGAACATAAGGTCGTAACCGTTGAAAATAGACCGCTTGCTCGAGCGTTGTATCATCAGACGGACGTTGGCGATGTTGTTCCTGAAGAGCTATTTAAAGCGGTAGCTGAAGTGCTTGCTTACGTATATCGTCTGAAAAATAAACAAATAAATTAGTTATTTCGATTTAGTTAGGGGAGAAGTTTTGTGGGAGCAAGAGATCTTTCGGTTTTACTAGGTGTTATCTTAATAGTCATCATGCTCATCATACCGTTACCAACGGCGATGTTAGACTTTTTAATCATTATCAATATCTCTCTTGCTCTAATTATCATTCTCGTTGCAATGAATACACGAGAACCTTTGCAATTTTCCATATTTCCAACATTGCTCTTGCTTGTTACCCTATTTCGTCTGGGGCTAAATGTATCGACAACACGTTCGATTTTAGGAGAAGCTAATGCCGGAAATGTGATTGATACATTTGGGAATTTTGTTGTTGGAGGAAACGCTTTAGTTGGTTTTGTTGTCTTTCTCATTCTGATTGTCATTCAATTCCTAGTTATTACAAAAGGTGCTGAACGTGTATCAGAAGTAGGGGCACGTTTTACATTAGATGCCATGCCTGGTAAGCAAATGAGTATTGATGCTGATTTGAATGCTGGAATGATTTCAGATATAGAGGCAAAGGAACGAAGAGAAAAAATTGAACGTGAAGCAGATTTTTATGGTTCGATGGACGGTGCTAGTAAATTCGTAAAAGGAGACGCTATTGCCGGGATTGTCATTGTTATTATCAACCTGTTATTTGGGCTTATTATCGGAATGACTCAAATGGGAATGGACTTAGCTACATCGGCTTCTACTTATACTCTATTAACTGTAGGGGATGGTCTTGTCAGTCAAATACCTGCTTTGCTTATTTCAACCGCAACAGGAATTGTTGTAACTCGTGCTGCCTCTGAGGGGAATTTAGGACATGATATAACAAAGCAAATTTTTGCCTATCCGAAAATGCTCTATATTGCAGGCGGAACAATCTTTCTTCTAGGGGTAATAACACCAATTAGTCCGATCTTTACCTTTCCTATTGCGTTTTTACTTGGTATTGGTGGCTATTTTCTTTCCAGAGATGAAAAACTGGCACTGGTGGAAGACGACCAAGTGGAAGATGAGGGAGAAACGGATGATCTGAAATCTCCAGAAAGTGTCGTCAATCTGTTACAGATTGATCCTATTGAATTTGAATTTGGATATGGCTTAATTCCTCTTGCAGATGCAAATCAAGGGGGAGATTTATTAGACCGTGTCGTTATGATTCGACGTCAAATGGCACTTGAATTAGGTATGATTGTGCCAGTGATTCGTATACGAGATAACATTCAGTTACAACCAAATGAATATACGATAAAGATTAAAGGAAATGAAATTGCAAAAGGTGATTTGTTGCTTGATCATTATATGGCAATGAGTCCAGGGTTTGAAGATGAGAGCATTATAGGAATTGATACAATTGAACCGGCTTTTGGTCTACCTGCTCTCTGGATTGGGGAAGAAATGAAAGAACAAGCAGAGTTATCAGGTTATACTGTCGTAGATCCACCATCTGTTGTATCTACTCATTTAACGGAAGTGATTAAGAGGCATGCTCACGAGTTATTGGGTCGCCAAGAAACAAAACAGCTAATTGATCATTTAAAAGAAACTTATCCAGTGCTTGTAGAAGAAGTGACTCCTAATTCACTAAATACGGGTGAGATACAAAAGGTTCTAACGAATCTCTTAAAGGAAAATGTATCAATTAGAAACTTACCAATTATATTTGAAACACTTGCTGATTACGGCCATATGACTAAAGATATGGACTTAGTGACTGAATATGTAAGGCAATCGCTGTCACGTCAAATATCAAAACAAATGACAACACCTGGTGAGCCACTATATGTTATTACATTAAGCGGTCAAGTTGAGAAAAAAGTAGCCGATTCTGTTCAGCAAACCGAACATGGTAACTTCATTTCTATGGACCCGAATGATTCCCAAGCGATTCTTGAAGCGGCGGCAACCGAAACAGATCGGCTAAGTCAGATGGGGCAACAGGCTGTTATTCTATGTTCTCCGGCAGTACGGATGTATGTAAGACAGTTGCTAGAGAGATATTTGCCTCATGTTCCAATTTTATCTTACAATGAACTCGAAGCAGACGTGGAAGTGCAAAGTGTGGGAGTGGTGAATATAGAATGAAAGTAAAGAAATATACAGCAAACTCGATGCATGAAGCAATGAAGGTAATCCGTTCAGAGCTTGGTGATGATGCAGTCATCCTAAATTCGAAAGAAGTGGACGTAGGTGGGTTTCTTGGTTTTTTTACAAAAAAACAAATTGAAGTCATTGCAGCAATTGATCCTACTGTAATTCGAGCTCCTATTCGGAAGCAAGATCATTCTATCTCCCGTAGTAGACAGGCCCATGCTCCTTCACAAGTTCAGTCAAAAAAAGAATCGACTAATCAAGCTCATCTAATGAAAGAAATCAATCAATTAAAAGAGCTTATTCAAGGCATGAATGACAATAAACCAATTCAAAAGGATTACCCGGAACCATTTCAAGAGATGGATGATCAATTGCGTACACAAGGTGTTACGGATACTATTCGTTTAAAGATCATGAAGCATATGATGAAGCAATGGTATGAACAAACGGCTCCAGAGAGAAACAAAGAAGCAATTAAAAAGGATCTTTATACTTATTTACAAGAGCTTCTTTCTAAAGTCCCAATAGGGGGAATCGCTTTTGATAAGAAGATTATAAATATAGTCGGTCCGACAGGCGTAGGAAAAACAACGACAATCGCTAAGTTAGCTGCACATTGTGTTTTGAAAAAGCAAAAGAAAGTAGCTCTAATTACAACAGACACGTACCGTATTGCAGCTGTTGACCAGTTAAGAACATACGCCAAAATTTTGAATATCCCTTTAGAAGTTGCTTATTCTATTGAAGACTTTAAAAAGGCCATTGAACAATTTCAGCATTATGATTTAATACTTGTTGATTCGGCTGGGAGAAATTTTCAAAACAAATTGTATGTAGATGAATTATCAAAAGTGATTGACTTCGAGCAAGATGCAACCACTTATCTTGTTTTGTCGTTAACATCTAAATACGAAGATATGAAAAACATTATTAATCAATTCAGCTTGATCCCCCTAGATCAAGTAATTTTAACGAAGCAAGATGAGACAAGTTCGTATGGAGCGATTTTAAACATTCCCATTGATCTAGATAAAGGGTTTGCCTATATAACAACAGGACAAAATGTCCCAGATGATATTGTTGAAGCAACGATTAAGTATTTACTTGACAGTGTGCTTGAGGTGAGCAAGTATGAATGACCAAGCAGAGAGTCTGAGAAGGCTAATAAATATGAACGATGAAAAAGAAGCGAAAGTAATTGCGGTGGTAAGTGGAAAAGGAGGAGTAGGGAAATCGAATGTATGTTTAAACTTTGCGATTTCGCTATCAAACCTGAATAAAAAAGTAGCGATTATTGATCTTGATATTGGAATGGGGAACTTAGATATATTGATGGGACTTACGCCTTCATATCACCTCCTTGATATGCTTGAGAATCAGTTGTCTGTCTGGGATATCATGGAAGAGTCAGACGTTGGTATTTCCTATATAGCTGGAGGATCTGGTTTTTCTACATTTTCTAAATTAAATGAAGAGAAAATGCACCGCTTTTTTTCTCAACTTGAAAAAATCGGAAAGAAATTTGATTATATCTTTTTAGATATGGGGGCAGGGGCTACAAAAGAAAGCTTAGAGTTCATTCTAGCAGCTCATGAAGTTTTTATTGTGACAACTCCGGAACCTCCGTCGATTACAGATGCCTATTCAATGCTGAAATACATCTACTTACAAGAAAATGAAAAACCACTTTACTTGATTGTTAATCGTGCAGACTCGGAACAAGAAGGAAACCGTACACTAAATAGCTTTAAAAAAGTCGCTATGCAATTTTTATCAAAGGAGATTTCTATTCTTGGCTTTATTCCTGATGATACGAACGTAAAAAAAGCTGTTAAAGCTCAAATCCCGTTTGTCATTTGGAATGATCAGACAAAAGCAAGCAAAGCAGTGAAACAACTTGCCTCTTCCTATATAGGTGAGTTGCATCAGCCGACTAAATTTGGCCAATTTATTGGCAAAATGAAAAAAATAATGGCATCTAAACAATAAAAAAATTCCCGTACAGAAAGTTGGGAGAAAAGCTTGGTTGATACTATAAAAATTCTTATTGTTGATGATTCTGCTTTTATGAGAAAAGTGATTTCAGAAATGTTGAATCAACATCCGAAAATGGAAGTGATAGGGACCGCTCGTAATGGTCAAGACGCCCTTACCAAGCGTAAAACTCTTCGTCCCGATGTAATAACTTTGGATGTCGAAATGCCGATCTTAAATGGATTGGATACGTTAAAACTTATAATGGATGAAGACCCATGCCCTGTTGTCATGGTGAGCAGTACAACGAAGGCAGGTGCAGAAAATACGCTATTAGCGATAGAGTATGGTGCAGTTGATTTTGTGACAAAGCCTTCGGGAGCTATCTCTTTGGATATTGATAAAGTTGAAAAACAAATTATCGAAAAAGTTCTACATGCTGCAAAAGCCAACGTACGGCAAAAGAGACCGGCCCGAGAGGACCGGCCTCTTCCCGTAAAGAAAGTAGAAAAATTTGTAACCAAAAAGAAAATAGTTGCTATTGGGACGTCTACAGGCGGACCTAGAGCCTTAAAGGATGTTTTAACAAAAATTCCAGCTAATATTGAAGCTCCTATATTAATAGTGCAACATATGCCGGCTGGATTTACTGCTTCATTGGCTAATAGATTAAATTCGTTATCGCACATTCACGTAAAAGAAGCGCAAGACGGAGAAATTTTACAAAATGGTACGGCGTATATCGCACCTGGAGGTTTCCACCTTACTGCAAAACGGGTCGGTTCTATTTATGCTATTCACTTACACCAAGAAGAAGCTAGACGTGGCCACAGACCGTCCGTTGATGTGATGTTTGAGTCACTGGCAATGTTTCCGGAGATTGAAACTATCGCTGTCATCATGACAGGCATGGGTGCAGATGGAACGGAGGGATTGATGCAATTAAAGAAACAAGGTCATTATTGTTACTCAATTGCAGAGTCAGAAGAATCTTGTACTGTATTCGGAATGCCCAAAGCTGCGATTCAAACCAAGCTAGTTGATGAAGTTGTCCATGTACAGCAAATCAGTGAACGAATTTTAAAACGGTTTTGATTGGAGGGCATTATCGTGGAATTTATGGAGAAGTTAAAGGATTACCACTTGGACGTATTAAAGGAGATTGGCAATATTGGAGCCGGGCATGCAGCTACAGCATTATCACAGTTGTTAAATAAAACAATTGATATGAAAGTACCAGCTGTCCGCATTGCTAGTTTTCAAGAACTTCCTGACCATGTTGGTGGAGCCGATACGAAAGTAGCAGCTATATTTTTACGAATTGAGGGAGAAGCTCCAGGAAGTATGTTTTTTATCTCGACGGTTGAAGATACAGAGAAACTAATTCGTCATTTAATCCATCAGGAGTCGATCCAATTAATGAATCCACCTTTTGATGAAATGGCTGTATCTGCTTTTTTAGAAGTTGGAAATATATTAGCAGGTTCGTACTTATCCTCATTGGCAGATTTCACTCAATTATCTCTATATCCTTCAGTGCCTGGATTTAGTGTGGACATGGCAGGTGCCATTTTAAGCTATGGATTAATACCCCTTTCAGTAGTGGGAGACTATGCTATTGTCATTGATACGCAAATGATGGAACTAGAAGCTGAGAAACCGATATCTGGTCATTTTTTCTTACTGCCTGACCCAGACTCCTTCGAAAAAATCTTTAAAGCATTAGGAGTGCATGAGAATGGGTGATGTCATAAAAGTTGGTATGGCAGATCTTAAAGTCGTCAATCCGCCTAATACGATTCGTACATCTGGTCTTGGTTCTTGTGTTGGAGTTGTTGTTTATGATGAAATCAGGTTAGTAGCAGGGATGGCCCATATTATGCTCCCAAGTTCATCATTGAACAGGCAAGGCCAGACCAATTTAGCGAAATATGCGGATACAGCTATACCTGCTTTGTTAATGGAACTGGAGAAGTTAGGTGCGAAAACCTTTTCGTTAAAAGCAAAAATTGCGGGCGGAGCCCAAATGTTTTCATTTTCAACAGGTTCAAGTGATTTGATGAGAATTGGGCCACGAAATGTGGAGGCGGTAAAAGCAACATTAAAAGACCTTCGAATTCCATTGATTTCTGAAGATGTTGGCGGCAAAAGTGGTCGTACGATTGAATTTAATCCTGTTACAAAAATGTTACATATTCGTACAGTCAATCAGGGAACAAAGGAAATTTAATTTTTGTGAGTTTTACATATACTTTTATATTGTTAATGGAGGTAGCTTATGGGACATGTAACAACAGTAGAAGATCAAATACTCTGGGATAAATGGATTGTCGAGAGAAGCCATACTGCTTGTGATGAATTAATTCGTCGTTACATGCCACTCGTAAATTATCACGTTCAACGTATTTCGTTAGGGTTGCCAAAAAGTGTCCAAACAGACGATTTAAAAAGCCATGGGCTTATTGGATTATATGATGCTCTAGAAAAATTTGACCCCAATAGAGATTTGAAATTCGATACGTATGCATCGTTTAGAGTAAGGGGAGCAATCATAGATGGTCTTCGTAAAGAGGACTGGCTTCCTAGGTCTTTACGAGACAAAATAAAAAAAATAGAATCAACAACAGAAAAGCTAGAACAACAATACGGCCGGTTTGTTTCAAGTGATGAAGTAGCAAGTAAATTGAATATGGAACCTGAAGAAGTAGAACAGGCAATGACTGAGTATTATGCGTCAAACATCCTTTCCATTGACGAGCGCGCGCAAGATACAACGAAGGATGAGACCTACGCATCTTTAATTGAGGACAAGGTAATGAAGTCCCCAGAGCAATACTCAGCTGAAGATGAAACAAAAAAAGAGTTAGCAAGGGTCATTGATGGATTAAGCGAAAAAGAAAAATTGGTCGTAAGCTTATTTTACTTTGAAGAATTAACGTTAACGGAAATAGGTCAAATATTAGAACTTTCCACTTCTCGAATATCACAAATACATTCAAAATCTTTGTTTAAACTTCAGCAAGCAATGAAGAAAATGTTATAACCATTACTAATAAGGATTTGATCAAAAATGTATGATTTGGAACAATATTATAAAATAACGGTCTCTGACGATAAAATGAGGGCTTTTATAACAAAGTGTGAGAATGTACCTGATGAGGTTGACTTGTCTAAAGATACTCTTTTTCAATTTATTAATGGATTTGGTGTAACATATGGTATTGAATCAAATGTAATTGAAACTATAATGAATGACAAAGGATTGCCTATTTTGAAGATGGTTCTTGCGCAAGGCAAACCAGCAGTAGATGGAGACGCTGCATATTTACAACATATTCATTTTGAGAAAAGAGATAAAAATATAGAAACGAAGCACAATGTAAATTTAAAAGAGATATTGGACATTCCCTCAGTAAAAGCTGGTGATAAAATAGCCGAAAAAATAAAAGCTACACAAGGGGAACAAGGTTTTAACGTTTACGGCGAAGTCGTTCAGCCGAAACGGGGTAAAGATGTTGTATTGAGAAAAGGGAAAAACACAAGACTCGTAGAAAAGGAACAAGTACTCTATTCACTTATTGATGGGCAGATAAGTGTGGACCGAAACACGGTGCATGTTCACCCTACTTTTGAAGTGAAAAGTGATCTCTCTATGAAAACAGGCAACATCTCCTTTGTTGGGAATGTAACGATACATGGGAATGTTCCTTCGGGTTTTACTGTAGAAGCAGGGGGAGATATACGTATAACTGGAACTGTAGAGTCAGCCAAAATTATATCAGGCGGGTCTATTTTTATTGGACAAGGAATTGTAGGTCAAAACCAATCCCATCTCGAAGCAGAAAGAGATATACAAACTACATTTATTAATGAAGGAACTGTCATAGCCAAAGGATCTATTGAAGTGACTCAAGCCATCTTACATAGCAACTGTTCCGCAGAGGAGAATATCGTTTGTATGGGAGGTAAGGGATTAATTGTTGGTGGTACGCTTTCTGCAAAAAAAAGTATTGTGGCACATGAAATTGGAAATGAGATGCAAACGCGTACAAATTTATTTATCGGAATGCATGAACATGCCTTACGTCAACAAAAAGAAAGAGAGGATGAGCTTACCCGTCTAAAAGACGAATTTATGAAATTAGGAAAATTACTCAAAGTATACATAGATCAAGAAAAACAAGGGAAGGTTTTCCCTCCTCATGAGAAGTTGTTAAAAGTAAAAGTTCAACATTCTTTCCAAGTAACAAAGCAAAAAATAGACGAAATCAGCGAAAGAGTAGAAGAAGATACGGACGGAAGAATCCATGATTCGGGACATATAAAAAGCAAAACCATGTATCCAAATGTAAATGTCCAATTTGGAAAGTATCGGCGAAAGTTGCTATCCATCGTTTACCAACCGCATATTTCCCTCATCGATAGTGAAATTGTCATAACAGGAGGCTAAATTATATGAGTTTGCGTCCAATAGAAGCACAAGGTTCTTTTCCTATTTCACCAAAAACAGGGAAAATTCAAGATCAGCTCCAGCAACGAGCGCATGTGAGTCATCATGTGTTGACAGAGCATCAAAAAGCAGAAGATAAGAGAAAAAGAAAGCAAGTGAATGAGTCAGAAGGAAAAGAGCAGATTCGGTTAAGAGACGATGGGGAAAATAGACATAATTCAAATCAGAAAAAACAAAATCAAAAGGAAGAGGAAAAAGAAGCAGTTGGGGAACAAGCAGATCATCCTTTTAAAGGGAAATTTATTGACTTTTCTGGTTGAGAAAGGATTATTATGACAACATTACTCGTCACTATTAGTTTACTTCTACATGCCTTTACATTTCTTTGGATCATCACTCTTATGAAAAGACAACAACATGTTCAACCATTATCAACTAAAGAGAATGAAGACAAGTTAAAAAGTGAAATAGAAGATTTATTAGTTTCCTATACAGTCGAAATGAAAGAAGAGAATGAGCGATTAGTTAAACAGTTAAAGCAATTGAAAGCAACGCCCGAAAAAAAATCACAAGGAACCTCTTCAGAAGAAAATCCAAGTCCAAAACAATCTTTGAAAGAGTCTGAACGAGTCAAACAGGTACCTACTAGAGAAAGCATAACGTATGATGACTATAGCCCTCCATTGATAGAAGAAGATCAAATGGAGAGTGATATGTATGAACAGTCCGATACTGCGAAAGTATTAGCTCTAGCCAAACAAGGGTTACATGCGGAGGAAATTGCAAAAAAATTAAGTTTAGGAAAAGGCGAAGTAGAATTAATGTTGAAATTTTATCGTTAATGTCTAATTCTGCTTGCAACAAAAGATTTGATATGATATATTAATCAACGGTGTTAATCACACACGCCTCTAATTTATGTGATGGTGCTGATGATTCAGTGTCGCATAGAGATGATGAGAGCGGAGGAAAAAAAAACCAATTTTAAAGGAGGTGTTTGATGTGGCAGTAATCTCCATGAAGCAATTATTAGAAGCTGGGGTACACTTCGGTCACCAAACTCGTCGTTGGAACCCTAAGATGGATCGCTACATCTTCACAGAACGTAACGGTATTTACATTATTGACTTACAAAAGACAGTCAAAAAGGTTGAGGAAGCGTATAATTTTGTACGTGACTTAGCAGCTGACGGAGGAAAAATCCTTTTCGTTGGTACGAAAAAACAAGCTCAAGATTCTGTAAAAGAAGAAGCTGAGCGTTGTGGCATGTACTTCATTAACCAACGTTGGTTAGGTGGTACATTAACGAACTTTGAAACAATCCAAAAGCGTATTACTCGTCTTAAGAATCTTGAGAAAATGCAAGAAGACGGTACATTCGATGTTCTTCCTAAGAAAGAAGTTATTCTTCTTAAAAAGGAAATGGATCGTTTAGAGAAGTTCTTAGGCGGTATCAAGGATATGCAAGGAATTCCTGATGCACTTTTTGTTATTGATCCTCGTAAAGAGCGCATTGCAATTGCGGAAGCTCATAAATTGAACATTCCGATTGTTGCGATTGTAGATACAAACTGTGACCCTGATGAAATTGATTATGTTATTCCAGGTAACGATGATGCTATTCGTGCTGTTAAACTTTTAACAGGTAAAATGGCAGATGCAGTAATCGAAGCAACATCTGGTGAAGAAACAGTAGAAGTTGAGGAAACAACAACAGCTTAATTTCATTTACTAAAAAAGGGTGGTAAAGGGGGATTACCCTTTTGCCATCTTTTTTTGTAAGTTTAGGACAATTCACAACTGATTATTGTTTATACGTTTAGGTACGTGTACATACTGACACTATTAAGGAGGCGTTTTGAATGGCAATTACAGCAAGTATGGTAAAAGAATTACGTGAAAAAACAGGCGCAGGAATGATGGATTGTAAGAAAGCTTTAACTGAAACTGATGGTGATATGGAAAAAGCAATTGACTTCCTTCGTGAAAAAGGGATTGCAAGTGCAGCTAAAAAAGCAGACCGTGTAGCGGCTGAAGGTCTTACTCTTGTAAAATCTGAAGGAAACAAGGCAGTCATTGTAGAAGTTAACTCTGAAACAGACTTTGTTGCTAAAAATGAAAACTTCCAAAAATTAGTTGGGGATTTGGCTTCTCATATCATCTCTAACGCACCAGCATCTGTTGAAGAAGCTCTTACACAACCATTTGCTAATGGACAATCTGTCCAAGAATACATTAATGCTTCTATCGCGAAAATTGGAGAAAAAATTTCTCTTCGTCGCTTTGAAGTAGTAGAAAAAGAAGATGGCGATGTATTCGGTGAGTACTTACACATGGGCGGCCGCATTGGTGTTCTTTCTGTAGTAGGTAGCTCTAATGACGCTGAGCTTGCTAGAGATATCGCTATGCACGTAGCAGCAATCAACCCATCTTACGTATCTCGTGATGAAGTATCTCAAGAAGAAGTAGAACGTGAGCGTGAAGTTCTTACACAGCAAGCTCTTAACGAAGGCAAACCAGCAAACATTGTTGAAAAAATGGTAGAAGGTCGTCTTTCAAAATATTTTGAGCAAGTTTGTCTTCTTGATCAACCTTTTGTTAAAGATGGTGATCAAAAAGTTGGGAAATATGTTCAAAGTAAAGGTGCTTCTGTAAAGAGCTTTATCCGATATGAAGTTGGAGAAGGTATGGAGAAGCGCGAAGATAACTTTGCTGAGGAAGTAATGTCTCAAGTTAAGAAATAATTTTTGCTAGTAGGGGGCACGCAGTGTCCCTTTTTTCAGAGTGAATTCGATTAACTTCATCTCATGTCGGAGGTTTTCATGCAAACATATAAACGAGTAATACTGAAACTAAGTGGAGAAGCATTGGCAGGGGAACAAGGGTATGGGATTGATCCTCTAGTCATTCAATCTATTGCAAAACAGATCAAAGAAATTGTTGAACTTCAAGTAGAAGTTGCTGTAGTTGTCGGCGGCGGCAACATCTGGCGTGGGATGGCAGGTAGTGCAAAAGGAATGGACCGTGCTACAGCTGATTATATGGGTATGCTAGCTACAGTTATGAATTCTTTAGCTTTGCAAGATAGCTTAGAGGATATTGATGTTGAAACACGAGTACAAACATCAATTGAAATGCGTCAAGTAGCTGAACCTTATATTCGCCGTAAGGCAATTCGTCATCTCGAAAAGAAGCGTGTTGTAATATTTGCAGCTGGAACTGGAAATCCATATTTCTCAACAGATACAACAGCGGCGTTAAGAGCTGCAGAGATTGAGGCAGAGGTTATTTTAATGGCGAAGAACAAAGTAGATGGTGTTTATAGTGCGGACCCATCTGTAGATGTAAACGCAAAGAAATATACAAAAATCTCCTATATGGACGTCCTTAAAGAAGGATTGGCTGTTATGGATTCAACAGCGTCATCTTTATGTATGGATAATGATATTCCATTAATTGTCTTCTCTATTATGGAAGAAGGAAATATTAAACGAGCTGTACTTGGTGAAGAAATTGGTACATTAGTAAGGGGGAATTCATAATGTCACAAGAAGTGAAAAAAGATGCCGAACAACGTATGACAAAAGCAATTGAAGCTCTTAACCGTGAGTTAGCAAAATTGAGAGCGGGTAGAGCAAATCCAGCTCTATTAGACCGTGTAACGGTAGAATATTACGGAGCTGATACGCCTCTTAATCAACTAGCAACGATTTCGGTACCTGAAGCAAGGTTGCTTCTCATTCAACCGTTTGATAAATCTTCCATTGCTAATATTGAGCGTGCAATCCAAATGGCTGATCTTGGTTTAACACCTTCCAATGATGGAACTGTGATTCGAATCCAGATCCCGCCATTAACGGAAGAGCGTCGTAAAGATTTGGTTAAGTTAGTGAAGAAAGCTGCTGAAGAAGCGAAAGTAGCTGTTCGTAACGTTCGTCGTGATGCGAATGATGATTTGAAGAAACGTCAAAAAGATGGTGAGATGACGGAAGATGAATTACGTCGTAGCACGGATGATGTTCAAAAATTAACAGATAAGAGCATTGCGCAAGTAGATGAAGTAGCAGAAACGAAAGAAAAAGAAATCATGGAAGTGTAAGCTAGATCCATGTAAAATAGACATAGTAAAAGACCCTCTTTTGTCATAGGGGGTTTTTTACACTTTCTTAGTGGTTATGACTCATCAAAAAATAGGTAAAGCTAGATGAAGATGAACCTGCTGCTTACATAGATGGAGGGCGCAAACATGCTTGAAAAGTTATCAAAATGGAAATCAACTATTTCATCTCGAGAAAAAAATAAAGATATAGATGATATTAATGTCCCCAGACACATAGCTATTATCATGGATGGAAATGGTCGTTGGGCTAAACTTAAAGGATTACCACGTGTCGCTGGTCATCACGAAGGGATGAAGGTCATCAATAAGATCGTTCGTAAAGCAGATGAGCTTGGAGTTGAAATCTTAACATTATACGCATTTTCAACTGAAAACTGGAAACGTCCGAAAACAGAAGTTGATTATTTGTTAAAGCTACCAGAGCGATTTTTAAATAAAGAATTACCGACCTTAATAGAGAAAAATGTGAAAGTGCGTTTAATGGGAAGTATTGAGCAACTACCAGAGCATACTCAAAGAGCTGTGACAAAAGCCATGAAAGAAACGGAGAATAATACTGGACTGGTCCTTAATTTTGCTCTTAATTACGGAAGTAGGTATGAACTTATTAATGCTGTCAAAGATATTGCAAAGGAAGTTGAGAGTGGCTCTATGTCTGTTGAGGACATTGACGAGTCCGTTATTTCAGAGCATTTAATGACAGCTGAATTACGCGACCCGGATTTGCTAATTCGGACAAGTGGGGAGCTTCGTCTAAGTAACTTTATGCTTTGGCAAGTAGCTTATAGTGAATTTTGGTTTACAGATGTTCTTTGGCCGGATTTTAATGAGCAGCACCTAGTGGAAGCCATTGCCGTCTATCAAAAACGAGCGCGTAGATATGGTGGCGTTTAAAAGGGGCGATGTAACATGAAACAAAGAATTATAACAGGAATGGTAGGAGGCGCCGTCTTCTTAACAATGGTTTTGCTAGGGGGATGGATATTTGCCCTTTTTATTTCTATATTAGCATCAGTAGCCATGGTTGAACTGTTAAGAATGAAAAGAATTGCACCCATATCTATCATGGGAATTATTAGTCTTTTATCAATGTGGCTTCTTCTTGTTCCGACAAATTGGTTTGAACAAGTCGTGCCTTCACACTTTACGAAAGTAGAAATTTTCATCTTCGTCATCTTAGTCTTGCTTATGTTTACGGTACTTACAAAAAATACGTTTACATTTGATCAAGTTGGTTTTGTGATCCTTTCATCGGTATATGTTGGCTTTGGTTTTCATTACTTAATTATGACGAGAGATATCCCTGAGTACGGTTTGTATCTAGTGTTTTTTGTCCTATTCATAATTTGGACAACGGATTCAGGTGCTTATTTTGTTGGACGTAAATGGGGGAAAAATAAGCTGTGGCCTGATATTAGTCCGAAGAAGACAATCGAAGGCTCTCTTGGTGGGTTACTAGCAGCTCTTATTGTTGGTACGATCTTTTTTTCCATATTTCCGATCTTTTCAAGTTATATAACAGCCTTACTCGTTATTGTCGTTGCATCTGTATTTGGACAATTGGGAGACTTAGTTGAATCAGCGTTAAAAAGGCACTATGCTGTCAAAGACTCTGGAAATGTACTACCCGGCCATGGTGGAATATTAGATCGCTTTGATAGTTTAATTTATGTCATGCCAATTTTGCATTTGCTTCAACTAATATAATAAAAAAGAAGATTTTTTGAATAGTAGGTGAGTAAAAGTTGAAGCATATTAGTTTATTAGGTTCAACAGGATCTATTGGAACACAAACATTGGATGTTATTCGACAATATCCAGAAGACTTTACACTTGAATCAATGTCAGTTGGAAGAAATATTGAATTAGCATTGAAGCAAGTTCATGAATTTAGCCCAAGACTTATATCAGTACAATCGAAAGAGGATTATGATAAACTAATCCATAATGTTCCAAGCAATACAAAAGTCGTTTATGGGATGGAAGGCTTAATTGAAGTGGCTACCGTTGAGGCGGCAGATATGGTTGTGAATGCTGTGTTAGGAAGTGTCGGCTTATCTCCAACATTAGCGGCGATTCAGGCGGGAAAGACGATTGCAATAGCCAATAAAGAAACACTCGTAACGGCTGGTCACATCGTAACAGAAGAAGCCAAAAAACATAATGTATCGCTTATTCCTGTTGACAGTGAACATTCAGCAATATTTCAGGCTTTAAATGGAGAAACGCTAAATGAGGTCGAACGTTTAATTCTAACGGCATCAGGTGGGAGCTTTCGTGATCGTACTAGAGCTGAGTTAGAGGGAGTGACTGTTTCTGAGGCGCTCAATCATCCTAACTGGTCGATGGGGGCTAAAATAACGATTGACTCAGCAACGATGATGAATAAAGGGTTGGAAGTCATTGAAGCTCATTGGCTTTTTAATATACCATATGAGAAAATTGATGTAGTTTTACATAAGGAAAGTATCATTCACTCAATGGTCGAATACATAGACGGAAGTGTGATTGCCCAATTAGGTACACCAGATATGCGTGTCCCTATTCAATACGCAATGACCTACCCTAATCGTTATCACTCTATCTCAAACGAGAGGCTTCAGCTGTGGGAAGTTGGCTCATTGAACTTCACAAAACTTGATATGGAACGTTTCCGTTGCATGAGGTTTGCCTACGAGGCAGGAAAATTAGGTGGAACTATGCCGACGGTTCTAAATGCAGCAAATGAAGTAGCAGTTGCATTCTTTCTAGAGAATCGACTTTCTTTTCTTGAAATTGAACATGTCATTGAACAAGCTTTAGAAGGACATAGTGTCATTAGCCAGCCTACATTAGAAGAGATTATTGCGGTTGATGCACAGACGAGGGCCATGATTCACTCTACCATCAAATAAGAAAGGTGGACGATTAAGCGATGAATACGTTATTATCAGTCATAATTATTTTTGGTCTTCTTGTTTTCATTCATGAGTGGGGGCATTTATACTTTGCGAAACGAGCAGGGATATTGTGCCGTGAATTTGCGATCGGTTTCGGTCCCAAAATCTTCTCTTTTAAAAGGAATGAAACGGTCTACACGATTCGATTGTTGCCATTAGGTGGTTTTGTTAGAATGGCGGGCGAAGACCCTGAAATGATTGATATAAAAACAGGGTATGAAATTGGTCTTGTGTTTAATGCAGCCCGAAAAGTAAGTAAGATTATTGTCAATAATAAATCGAAACATCCTGAGGCATTAGTTGTACAAGTTGAGAAAATTGACTTAGAGCGTGAACTGGTTATTGAAGCCTATAATGATGAAGGTGAAAGAATTCAATACAAAGTCGATGAACAAGCCGTTCTTGTACAAGATGAGCAAGAGACACAAATTGCGCCGTGGAATCGCCAATTTGGTTCAAAAACGGTTGGTCAACGTGCACTAGCTATTTTTGCTGGACCAATGATGAACTTCTTACTTGCAATTGTGATTTTAATTGCATTTGCCCTGTTCCAAGGAATGCCTGTAGATGAAGCGCGTATTGGTGATGTTACTCCTGATAGTGCAGCAATTGAAGCGGGCTTGCAAGAAGGTGATCAGGTAGTTGCGATAGAGGGTCAGCCGATTGATAGTTGGGAAGAGATGACAGCTATTATTCAACAACATCCGAATGAATCAATTGTTTTTGAAATAGAACGTGGCGGACAATCGTTAACCATCCCTGTCACACCAGATGAAAGAATAGGGCAATTTGGTGATCCAGAGGGATTTGTTGGGATTGCTAGACCGACGGAATTCTCATTAATGGGTTCCATTATTTTTGGATTTACACAAACCTATTTGTTCATGACCATGATTTTTGAAGTACTTGGTATGATTGTAACAGGAAACTTTTCGCTAGATTATGTTGCTGGTCCTGTCGGTATTTATAATTACACAGGGGAAGCAGCAGCGATGGGGATTTTTGTATTAATGCAATGGGCAGCTGCCTTAAGTGTTAATCTAGGAATAATAAATTTACTTCCAATTCCTGCAATGGATGGAGGACGTCTAATTTTTATTGGTCTTGAAGCGGTGAGAGGAAAGCCGATGGACCCACAAAAAGAAGGATTGGTTCACTTTATTGGTTTTGCTTTATTAATGCTACTAATGATAGTCGTAACATGGAACGATATTAATAAATTTTTCATGTGACATGAAAAGATGAGTTGGAAAGGATAGTAACCATGAGACAAAGGAATTATTTAACACCAACATTACGGGATACTCCGGCAGATGCTGAAATAAAAAGTCATCAACTTATGCTAAGAGCAGGACTTATTCGCCAAACAGCTTCAGGGATTTACTCATACTTACCATTAGGAAAAAAGGTATTACGAAAAGTTGAGGAAGTGATTCGATCTGAAATGGATGCGGCTGGAGGACAAGAGGTATTAATGCCAGCCGTTCAACCAGCAGAACTTTGGGAAGAGTCTGGTCGTTTAGGGAATTATGGTCCAGAACTTATGAGGTTAAAAGATCGTCATGAGCGTGATTTTGTACTTGGGGCCACGCATGAGGAAGTGATTACGACATTGGTTCGTGATGATGTGAAGTCGTATAAAAAACTTCCAATGAATTTGTATCAAATTCAAACGAAGTATCGTGACGAGAGAAGACCTCGATTTGGAGTTCTTAGGTCACGTGAGTTTATTATGAAAGATGCGTATTCTTTTGATACATCAAAAGAAGGCCTAGATAAAAGTTATCAAGATATGTACGATGCATATCAAAAGATCTTTACTCGATTTGACTTAGATTTCCGAGCGGTAGAGGCTGACTCCGGTGCAATTGGTGGAACGGATACACATGAGTTTATGGTTCTTAGTGAAATTGGAGAAGATACTATCGCTTATTCCGATCAATCAAATTTTGCAGCAAACATTGAGATAGCCCCTGTTCGTGTTGAATATACAAAATCTGATGAGGAAGCCCTAGAACTAGAACTGGTTGAGACGCCTAATACAAAAACCATTATAGAACTAACGTCATTTTTAGGTGTGAAAGCAAGTGAAACGATTAAGTCACTTCTATACATTGTAAACGATGAACCGGTATTGGTACTTGTTCGTGGAGATCATGAAGTGAATGAAATAAAAGTAAGCAATGTTCTTGGGAAAGCAATAGTGGAACTAGCTACTCCGGAACAAACTGCAAAAATTCTAGGTTGTGAAACAGGCTTTGTTGGACCAATCAACATCCCAAGTTCGGTTACTGTCATTGCAGACCAAGCTGTAGAATTTGTCACAAATGGTGTTTGTGGAGCAAATGAAAAAGATAAGCATTATAAAAATGTAAATCCAAATCGTGACTTTGCAGTTTCTCAATATGCAGATCTTCGTTTAATTCAGGAAGGTGATCCTTCCCCAGATGGCAAGGGAACCATTCAATTTGCGATGGGAATAGAAGTGGGTCACGTATTTAAATTGGGAACTAAATATAGTGAGGCTCTTGGAGCTACGTTCCTTGATGAAAATGGAAAAACGCAAACGATGGTGATGGGTTGTTACGGAATTGGTGTTTCTAGATCTGTAGCGGCTATCGTTGAGCAGCATCATGATGAAAATGGGATTATTTGGCCTACTTCTGTAGCTCCTTTTGATCTGCACTTAGTTACGATTAATGTAAAAGATGAAGATCAAAGCAAGCTTGGAGAAGAGTTATACGAAACATTAAAGAAAGAGCGTTTTGATGTACTATTTGATGATCGTCCGGAACGTGCAGGCGTTAAGTTTAAAGACTCTGATTTACTTGGATTACCGATTCGAGTGGCGGTCGGTAAGAAAGCATCAGATGGTATTGTAGAAGTAAAAGTTAGGAAAACAGGGGAAATGATTGAAGTACATGTAACAGAATTAGTTGAAACGGTGAAAAACCTTTTGAGTAAGTAAGTAAAAACCTAAATATTTATGTTAAAATGGTATCTCATGTTATGAGGTACCATCTCTTTTCATGTAAACAAAATAAAATTAAAATAAAGATAGATTGAAAGATGGGGAGGGAAGAATCGATGTCAGAAGAACAAATTAGGAAAGAACGACTTCAATTGCTTCTCCAACAGTTACAAATGCCTGAACAAGTAGTCGCTGCTCATTTTGAACAGGCGAGGATACGTAAACTTGTTATTTCAAAAGAAAAACGTGCTTGGCATTTTCATATTGACGTGCCTGTGATCGTACCTGCTCAAGTATATGAATTATTTTCCGAACGGTTACGAATCACATTTGAACATATAGCTTCCGCATCATTTACCTTCCATTATGAACGTACTGAGTTACAAGACGTAACATGGGCAGATTACTGGCCATTAATCATCTCAAAGTTGACCCAGATTTCAGATGGAATACGTGACCTGTTGAAGAAGCAAACACCTACCTATGATGGGAAACGACTGGTGATTCAAGTTCGAAATGAGACAGAAGCTGTAGCATTAAAGCGAAAATTAACAGAGCCATTTCAAGCTACATTAATGGAGCTTAGCTTGCCTTCTGTTCAAATTGATACACATATACATGAGTCTAAACAAGAGTTCGAGAAGTTCGTTGAAAAAAGGGAACAGGAAGACCATTCAAAGGTTGTAGAAGCCATTTTAGAGAAAAAGAAAAATGAACAACAAGCTGAAAAAGAACTTAGTGGCAAGCCATTGGTTATTGGTTATCCAATTAAAGATGAACCTATGCCGCTAGAAGCCATTATAGATGAAGAAAGACGAGTCACGGTTCAAGGCTATGTATTCAATGCCGAAACGAGAGAGCTTAGAAGCGGACGTACATTACTAACATTTAAAATAACGGATTACACCGATTCAATCCTTGTTAAGATGTTTTCTAGAGATAAAGAAGATGTGCCACTTCTTCAAGCTATTAAAAAAGGTATGTGGGTCAAAGTGCGCGGTGGCATTCAAAATGATACGTTTGTTCGAGACCTTGTCATGATAGGAAATGATGTCAATCAGTTAAGTCCAGTGGAACGCACAGACACAGCGAGTGAAGAGGAGAAGAGGGTGGAACTTCACCTTCATACGACGATGAGTCAAATGGACGGGATTGTATCAGCAGGGAGATATGTTGAACAAGCAGCAAAATGGGGACATCCTGCTATAGCTGTTACTGACCATGGAGTGGTACAAGCATTTCCAGAAGCTTACTCTGCAGGAAAGAAACACGGCATTAAAGTTTTATTTGGGATTGAAGCTAATCTAGTCGATGATGGAGTTCCGATTGTATATAACGAGGCACACCGTCTCTTAATGGAAGACGAGTTTGTTGTCTTTGACGTGGAAACAACAGGTTTATCCGCTGTGTATAACACAATTATTGAGCTCGCAGCTGTAAAAATTAAAGGTGGAGAAATCATCGATCGATTTGAATCTTTTGCTGACCCACATGAACCTTTAACGAATACAATTATTGAATTAACAGGCATTACGGATGAGATGGTCAAAGGGCAGCCAGAAGTAGCAGATGTTCTTCGTGATTTTAAAGAATTTGTGGGGGATGCCATTTTAGTTGCCCATAATGCAAGTTTTGATATGGGCTTTTTAAATGTGGGCTACCAAAAAATTGGCTTGGAAGAAGCGAAAAATCCCGTAATTGACACACTCGAGTTAGGACGATTTCTTTATCCTGAATTGAAAAACCACCGATTAAATACGTTATGTAAAAAGTTTGATATTGAACTCGTCAGTCATCACCGAGCCATTTATGATGCTGAAGCAACAGGTTATTTGCTATGGAAAATGGTGAAAGACGCAAATGAACGAGACATAACGTATCATGATCAATTAAATGAACATATGGGACAAGGAAATTTCCATCGTCAACGTCCTGCACATTGTACGATTCTAGCTCAAACTCAAGAAGGGTTAAAAAACCTTTTTAAGCTTGTTTCCATGTCTCATCTCGAGTATTTTTTCCGGACTCCGCGAATTCCTAGGTCACAACTTCAAAAGCATCGAAATGGATTGTTAATTGGGTCTGCATGTGACAAAGGTGAAGTTTTTGAAGGGATGATGCAGAAGTCAGCTGATGAAGTAGAAGAAATAGCTAAATTTTATGATTATATTGAGATACAACCACTAGCGACGTATCAACACTTAATTGAAAAAGAATTAGTAAAAAATGATGCAGCATTACAAGAAATTGTTTCGAACATCGTTTCTTTAGGAGAAAAGCTTGAAAAACCAGTTGTTGCTACCGGGAATGCTCATTATTTACACAAAGAAGATTATATTTACCGAAAAATCTTAATCGCATCCCAAGGTGGAGCCAATCCATTAAATAAACAAACGTTACCAGAAGTTCATTTTCGCACGACAGATGAAATGCTTGATGCGTTCTCGTTTCTTGGTGAAGAAAAGGCAAAACAAGTTGTCATTACGAATACACAAAAGGTTGCCAATTCCATTGATGAAATTCAGCCAATCCCAGACGATTTGTATACACCTAAAATCGAAGGAGCAGACGACGAGATCAGGGAAATGAGCTACAATATGGCAAGAAGTATTTATGGAGAAGACTTGCCTGAAATAGTTGAGGCTCGAATTGAAAAAGAGTTGAAGAGTATCATTGGACATGGGTTTGCGGTTATTTACTTAATTTCGCATAAGCTCGTGAAAAAGTCATTGATTGATGGCTATTTAGTAGGATCACGAGGGTCGGTTGGGTCTTCTTTAGTCGCTACATTAACCGAAATTACAGAAGTAAATCCTTTGCCTCCGCACTATGTTTGTCCAAATTGCCACCACTCTCACTTTTTTGATGATGGTTCAGTTGGCTCAGGTTTTGACTTACCTGATAAAGATTGTACAGAATGTGGGACAGCTTATATTAAGGATGGACAAGATATACCGTTTGAAACGTTCCTAGGTTTTAAGGGAGATAAAGTTCCAGATATCGATTTAAATTTCTCAGGTGAATATCAACCTCGAGCTCATCATTATACGAAGGAACTATTTGGTGAAGAATATGTGTACAGAGCAGGTACGATCGGTACAGTAGCAGAAAAAACAGCTTATGGTTATGTGAAAGGGTATCAAGGAGATCACGACCTTCATATGAGAGGGGCTGAAATTGACCGTCTTGTTTCTGGTTGCACAGGAGTGAAGCGGACTACGGGCCAGCATCCAGGTGGGATCATTGTTGTTCCGGATTATATGGACATTCACGATTTTTGTCCAATTCAGTTTCCGGCAGACGATAAGAACTCCGAATGGAGAACCACTCATTTTGATTTCCACTCGATACATGATAATCTGCTCAAATTAGATATTCTAGGTCACGATGATCCGACGGTGATTCGTATGCTTCAAGATTTAAGTGGAATTGATCCAAAAACAATCCCAACAGATGATCCAGAAGTGATGAAAATCTTTAGTGGCCCAGAGGTACTAGGAGTCACAGAAGAGCAAATCATGTGTAAGACGGGGACACTTGGTATCCCTGAATTTGGAACGAGGTTTGTTCGTCAAATGCTTGAAGAAACGAAACCAAGTACTTTTTCGGAGTTAGTTCAAATCTCTGGGTTATCTCACGGAACAGATGTTTGGTTGAACAATGCCAATGAGTTAATATATAACGGAACGTGTGAATTAAAAGATGTAATTGGTTGTCGAGATGACATTATGGTTTATTTAATATACAAAGGCTTAGACCCGTCATTAGCTTTTAAAATTATGGAATTTGTTCGTAAAGGAAAAGGTCTTCAACCTGAATGGATTGATGAAATGAAAAAGCATGATGTACCTGATTGGTACATTGGTTCATGTCTTAAAATTAAATACATGTTCCCGAAAGCCCACGCAGCAGCTTATGTATTAATGGCTGTGCGTATTGCTTATTTCAAAGTACATCATCCGATTTTGTATTACGCGTCGTACTTTACCGTTCGTGCAGATGATTTTGATTTAGATACGATGATCAAAGGCCCTGCGTCTATAAAGACCAAAGTGCAAGAGATTAACGCAAAAGGGTTAGATGCCTCTCCAAAAGAAAAATCTGTACTAACCGTTTTAGAGATTGCTTTAGAGATGTGTGAACGAGGTTTTTCTTTCAAAAAGGTGGATCTGTATGAATCTAGTGCAACAGAATTTATTGTTGAAGATCATGCGTTATTGCCACCATTCAACGCCATGACAGGTGTTGGGACAAATGCGGCCATTAATATCGTGAAAGCACGAGAGAATGGTGAATTTCTTTCAAAAGAAGATCTACAACAGCGAAGCAAGTTGACGAAGACTGTTTTAGAGCACTTGGATGAACATGGCTGTCTGGAAGGTATGCCTGATTCAAATCAACTCTCTCTGTTCTAGTTTACTGCCCGTTCTGTTGCAATACGAAGTATAGTATGGTATTGTGTTATATGGTAATACTTAGAATATGTTACGCAAAAGAGTGGGGGAACCCACTCTTTCGTTGTTCGATCTACTTTTTCTAGTAAAACAAGGGCGTAACTGAAGGAAATACAAGCAACAACAGTAGGTTCGCTATCAACACATGAAATAGTAGAACAGCGAGGAGGTACAAATGAGTAAGAAAGCTACAGAAATAACAACAGAATTAGTAACACCAATTTTAGAGGAACTTAATTTAGAACTTGTCGAAGTTGAATTTAAAAAAGAAGGCCCTAATTGGTTTTTACGTATTTTTATAGACTCTGATAAGGGTGTTGACTTGGAAGATTGTGGATTAGTTAGTGAGAGGTTAAGTGATAAATTAGATGAACTTGATCCGATCCCACAAGCGTATTTCCTTGAAGTATCTTCACCAGGAGCTGAAAGGCCACTTAAAAAGGAAAAAGATGTTATAAAAGCAATTGGCAAGGACGTTCATGTTAAGACGTATGAGCCAATTGACGGAGAAAAAACATTTGAAGGAAAACTGATTAACTTTGATGGAGTAACATTGGAAATCGAAGTAAAAATAAAAACACGCAAAAAAGTTTATACAATCCCATACGATAAAGTAGCAAACGCAAGGTTAGCAATTCTTTTCTAGAATTTGCTGTCTTGATCATTGAAAGGGGGAAATACAATCCATGAACAGCGATTTTATGGATGCATTGGCAACGTTAGAAAGAGAAAAAGGAATAAAAAAAGAAGTAATTATTGAGGCGATTGAAGCAGCTCTCATTTCGGGTTACAAACGTAATTTTAATCAAGTACAAAATGTACGTGTCGATGTTAATAGAGACAACGGGAGCATTCGTGTTTTTGCGAGAAAAACCGTTGTGGAAGAAGTATTCGATGCTCGCTTGGAGATTTCGTTAGATGAAGCACAAAAAATTAATCCAAGCTATGAAGTGGACGATGTAGTTGAGATTGAAGTAACGCCAAAAGACTTTGGGCGTATTGCTGCTCAAACGGCTAAGCAAGTTGTAACGCAACGTGTCCGTGAAGCAGAAAGAGGAATTATTTATTCTGACTTTATCGATCGTGAAGAAGATATTATGACAGGGATTGTTCAACGCCAAGATCATCGCTTCATTTATGTCGATCTTGGAAAAGTGGAAGCACTTTTGCCATTAAGTGAACAAATGCCGAATGAAAGTTACAAACACAATGATCGAATTAAAGCCTATATCACTAAAGTAGAAAAAACGACAAAGGGTCCGCAAATTTTAATTTCACGTACACATCCCGGGTTATTAAAACGTTTATTTGAATTAGAAGTACCAGAAATTTATGACGGTACTGTTGAAATCAAATCTGTTTCTCGTGAAGCTGGTGATCGCTCAAAGATTGCGGTTCACGTTGATAATCCAGAAGTAGATGCGGTAGGGGCGTGTGTTGGTCCGAGAGGTCAACGCGTTCAAACGATCGTAAATGAATTAAAAGGTGAAAAGATCGATATCGTTCGTTGGTCTGAAGATCCAGTTGAATATGTAGCAAATGCATTAAGCCCGTCAAAAGTATTAAAAGTAAACGTGAATGAAGAAGAAAAGATGACACAAGTAATTGTGCCAGATTATCAACTTTCTTTAGCTATTGGAAAACGTGGCCAAAATGCTAGACTCGCTGCAAAGTTAACGGGTTGGAAAATTGATATAAAAAGTGAATCTGATGCTAGAGAGCTTGGTCTTTTAGATGACGAGGAAGAACTCGTACCAGTTGGAAATGAAGAAGATTCGTTTGTTCCTGAACTGGACGAACAAGAATAAATAAGGAGATGGAGCCTGTGAAACAACGGAAAGTTCCTCTTCGAAAATGTGTTGTGACAAATGAAATGAAACCAAAACAAGAATTAATTCGAATCGTCCGTACTCCAGAAGGTCAAGTCTCGATTGATCTTACTGGGAAGAAAAATGGTCGAGGAGCTTACATCAGCAACAATGATGAAAGTTTTGAATTAGCAAAGAAAAAGGATATTTTATCTAGGCATTTGCAAGTTAAGGTTGATCCTGACATTTATGACGAGTTGCATGAAGCTAGTAAACGGAGTCGTAAATGATGGAAAAATGGATTTCGTTACTTGGATTAGCAGCAAGAGCTAGGAAGCTAGTTACCGGGGAAGAGCTCGTTATAAAAGAAGTGAGAAGAAGATCGGTACGCTTAGTCCTCTTGTCTTCTGATGCTGCAGAACAAACAAAGAAAAAGGTATTGGACAAATGCGGCCATTACAATATTCCGGTACGAGTTACGTCCGATCGGGCAACCCTTGGGCAAGCTATCGGAAAAGCGGAGAGAGTCGTCATTGGAGTAACGGATGATGGATTTGCAAAAAAAATGACCGCATTACTCGACCAATGATTTTGGAGGTAAGTACATGAAAAAAATGCGAATATATGAATATGCAAAAGAAAAAGACGTGGCAAGCAAAGTCATCATTGATCAACTAAAAGAATCTGGGTTCGCTGTAACAAACCATATGTCTGTTTTAGATGATAAGATGGTCGCAACGTTAGAAGGTGGCAAAACAGCAACAACAAACACTGCTGCGACTAAGAACACAGAAAATAGTGGTCAACGTTCGAAGCCTAACAATGATGGGAAACGCAATCAATCTCGGCCTTCCAATAACAAAAATCAACCCAACCGTGGCAATAAGCAACAACCTAAGCGCGGTGGGCAAAGACAAGAGCCACCAAAACCAAAGCCATTACCTGAAAAAATCACGTTTGTGGGTTCGCTAACGGTTGGAGAGATCGCGAAAGAACTACATAAAGAGCCTTCAGAAATCATTAAAAAATTAATGATGCTTGGCGTTATGGCGACTATTAACCAAGAATTAGATAAAGACACAATTGAGCTAATTGCTGGTGATTATGGTGTTGAAGTTGAGGAAGAAATTGTTATTGATGAAATGGACTTTGAAAGTTATGTTGATGAGGATTCAGAGGAAGACTTACAAGAGAGACCACCTGTTGTCACAATTATGGGTCACGTTGATCACGGAAAAACAACGTTACTCGATTCGATTCGCCACACAAAAGTGACAGAAGGAGAAGCTGGTGGGATTACTCAACATATTGGTGCCTACCAAATTGAATCTGGTAGTAAGAAGATTACATTCCTTGATACACCAGGTCACGCTGCTTTTACTACGATGCGTGCTCGCGGTGCGCAAGTTACCGATATTACCATTTTGGTTGTCGCTGCAGATGACGGTGTTATGCCACAAACAAAAGAGGCTATCAGTCATGCGAAAGCAGCTGGAGTACCAATTATTGTTGCAGTCAATAAAATTGATAAAGAAGCTGCCAATCCAGACCGTGTGATGCAGGAGTTGACAGAGTTTCAATTGGTTCCTGAAGCATGGGGTGGAGATACAATTTTTGTTAATGTATCGGCTCTTACAGGAACAGGAATTGATGAGTTATTAGAAATGATTCTACTTGTTTCGGAAGTAGAGGAACTAAAAGCAAATCCTGATAAGTTAGCAAAAGGAACGGTTATTGAAGCTGAATTAGATAAAGGTCGTGGGGCAGTTGCGACACTTTTAGTTCAAAGCGGTACGTTGAAAGTGGGAGACCCAATTGTTGTAGGTTCGGCATTTGGTCGAGTTCGTGCGATGGTCAATGATCTTGGGCGTCGTGTGAAAGAAGTGGGACCATCTACTCCTGTTGAAATTACTGGATTAAATGAAGTACCACTTGCAGGTGATCAATTCCAAGCTTTTGCAGATGAGAAAAAAGCTCGTCAAATTGGAGAAGCTCGCATGTCTCGTCAACGTGAGGAAAATCTTGCTGAAAACTCTAAAGTAAGCTTAGACGATCTATTTAATCAAATTCAGCAAGGTGAAGTAAAAGATATTAATATCATTATTAAAGCAGATGTTCAAGGTTCAGTTGAAGCGATGCGAGGTTCATTAGAAAAGATTGACGTTGAAGGTGTCAAAGTAAATATTATTCATACAGGTGTTGGAGCGATTACGGAATATGACGTTATGCTTGCATCAGCTTCTAATGCCATTGTAATTGGATTTAACGTACGACCTGATGTCAATGCTAAGCGTACGGCTGAGGCAGAAAAAGTGGATATTCGTCTTCATCGTGTCATTTATAATGCGATTGACGAAATTGAAGCAGCGATGAAAGGGATGCTTGACCCTGAATTCGAAGAAAAAGTTATCGGTCAAGTGGAAGTACGTACGACATTTAAAGTATCGAAAGTGGGTACAATTGCCGGAGCGTATGTAACAGATGGAAAAGTAACAAGAGATTCTACTGTTCGTCTTATTCGTGATGGAATTGTTATTTACGAAGGTTCTATTAATGCACTGAAACGATTTAAGGACGATGCAAAAGAAGTCGCTGCAGGGTACGAATGTGGAATTACCCTTGAGAACTACAATGATATAAAAGAAGGCGACATTATCGAAGCATACGTTATGGAAGAAATTGAGCGTAAATGATCATCGGGTTCGTTCGGCTAGAGCTCCTCATTTATGATGCTCAATCCTTGAAAGACAAACGCTCTGTTTTAAAAAGTATTCAAACAAGATTAAAGCAGCGGTTTAACCTTTCAGTTGCAGAAACAGATCATCATGATGTTTGGCAAAGGGCTGAATTAACAATGGTAACTGTTTCAAATGAACGTTCTGTTTGTGAACGCGAACTGCAAAGGGCACTTGCATTAATTGATGGTGAACCAAAAGCAGAAAGAACGGTTACCGATTATGAATGGCTCTAACGTAAAGAACAGAGGTGAAAGCTATGAGTAATGTTCGTGCACACCGAGTCGGTGAACAAATGAAAAAAGAACTTAGTGATATTATTATGAGAGAACTGAAAGATCCTCGCGTAAGTTTTGTTACGGTTACGGGCGTGGATGTCACAGGAGATCTTCAGCAAGCAAAAGTATTTATTACAGTTCTTGGAAGTGACGAACAAAAAGAAGCAACTCTTCAAGCATTATCAAAAGCAAAAGGATTTATTCGTTCTGAAATCGGAAAACGAATACGTCTACGCAAAACACCAGATATTTTCTTTGAATTTGATGAATCGATCGAATATGGAAACCGCATCGAAACACTTCTTCAGGATATCAATAAACATGAAAGATAAGTACAAGAGGGGTAGGAGAGCGAATGCTCTTCTACCCTTTTTTAGAACTGCAATGTAAAAACAGTAAAAGTGGAGGAAGTCATGAACCCAAGTGGAATCTTAATTTTACATAAGCCAAGAGGTATGACATCACATGATTGTGTGATGAAAGTAAGACGGCTCTTTCAAACAAAAAAAGTAGGGCATACTGGTACGCTTGATCCTGATGTAAATGGCGTTTTGCCAATTTGTATAGGAAAAGCTACAAAAGTGGTAGAATATATGTCTGATTACTCTAAGGAGTATGAAGGTGAAGTAACAATGGGATATTCAACAACAACAGAAGATAAAAGTGGAGATAGGGTACATTCAAAACCTGTAACGAAACAATGGAATGAAAAAGAAATTGAAGAGACACTGGAACAATTTCGAGGAGATATCATTCAAGTCCCTCCTATGTATTCTGCTGTTAAAGTGAAAGGGAAAAAGTTATATGAATATGCACGAGCTGGTCAGGAAGTCGAACGTCCTCAGCGGAGAATTACAATACATTCTCTAGAACGTTTATCGGAGATTATTTATAAGGAAGAGACTGCTTCCTTTCGTTTTCGTGTACATTGCAGTAAGGGTACGTATGTTCGCACGCTCGCTGTTGATATAGGACAAATGCTTGGATATCCAGCTCATATGTCTGATCTAGTCCGTACATCCTCAGGTCCCTATAAACTGGAAGACAGCAAAACATTTGAACAATTAGAAAAAGAAAAAGAGAATGGAACGCTCTTTTCTCACTTAATCCCTTTTGATACAGCAGTAGACTATTTGCCAAGTTGTGTGGTAGATCAAGAAACAGAACAGTTAATTAAGAATGGATCTGTTCTTCCTGTTAATAAAGGGTTAGAAGAAATGCGTTTTACCGTTTATAATGAAAAAGGGGATTGCTTAGCTGTTTATAAGCAGCATCCAACGAAAGACGGGCTTATTAAACCGGAGAAAATGTTCTGGACAGGCGAGTCAGTCTAATAATTTGGGAGTGAAAAGGGGATCTTTTATGGAGACCATTTATTTGAATCATCCAATAGATGAACAGACGTTACATCAAAAGAAATCAGTTATGGCTCTAGGTTATTTTGATGGTGTTCACATAGGTCATCAAGCAGTTATAAAACAAGCAATAAAGATAGCTAAAGATTTAGGTGTATCAACATCTGTAATGACGTTTCATCCTCATCCAAAAGAAGTATTGAGGAAAACGGAAATGAATTACATAACACCATTACCTGATAAAATAAAAAAAATTGAAAAACTAGGAATTGACACTCTTTATGTTGTTAATTTCACTACATCGTTTGCTAGTTTGACACCTCAGCAATTTGTTGATCATTATTTAATAGGTTTGCAGGTTGTACATGCAGTGGCAGGGTTTGACTTTACGTACGGCGCTCTTGGTAAAGGAACAATGGAGACTTTGCCATTTCATGCAAGAAATCGATTAGATTCAACGGTTGTTCGGAAGCATGTTGCTGGGGATGATGAAAAAGTAAGTTCTACAAAGATTCGACAACTGCTTGATAATGGTGACGTCGCTAGTGTCACTGAGCTGTTAGGAGAAGAATACAAGATTAGGGGAACGGTAGTGAATGGAGAAAAACGAGGTCGAACGATTGGATTTCCAACAGCCAATGTTGAACCTATTGAACGGTATATCATTCCGCGAACAGGGGTTTATGCAGTAAGATTAACGGTTGATAAGGAACAATATAATGGAGTTTGTAATATTGGTTTCAAACCTACGTTTCATAATGAGCAGGAATCCACTCCGACTATTGAGGTTCATCTTTTTTCTTTTGATAAAGATATTTACGGACTTGATGTTGAAATTCAGTGGCATTCACGTATTCGGTCAGAGAAGAAATTTGCCGGCTTTGAGCAGTTAGTAGAACAAATTAAACGAGACAAAGAGGCAGCTGAATCTTTATTAAATTCAAAAGTCTATGAATAAACGCGAAAACTTGCAATTCATCGTAAAAAAAGGTATAGTATTGTTTGTACTACAGTACAAATCCGTTTCTTGGCAGATCGATTCACCGACGTTTGCTAGGGAATAGGAGATAAAAAAAGGAGGTGAATAGGATGGCTTTAACACAAGAGCGTAAGAATGAGTTAATCGCTGAATTCAAAACGCATGACACGGACACTGGTTCTCCAGAGGTTCAAGTTGCTATCCTAACAGAGCAAATCAACACATTAAATGAGCACTTACGTACTCATAAGAAGGATCACCATTCACGTCGTGGTCTTCTTAAAATGGTAGGTCAACGTCGTAACTTGTTAACGTATCTTCGTAACAAGGATGTTACACGTTACCGTAACCTAGTTGATAAGCTTGGTTTACGCCGATAATTCGTGATGAAAGCGGGATAAATTCCCGCTTTTTTCTTGATCTAATAACATTGGTAATTTGACTAAAATTACCCAATCTTATATATTCTTTTAGTTTTTAATGAAATTGGTAATAATAAATGAAGCTGGATTAATAATGGTGTACGAGAGGAGTACGCGTAATGGAACAAGAAAAACAAGTATTTACAATGCAGTGGGCTGGGAGAGAACTAACTGTAGAAACTGGCCAATTAGCGAAACAAGCTAATGGTGCAGTCCTTGTTAGATATGGTGACACAGCAGTGTTATCAACAGCTACCGCTTCTAAAGAACCAAAAGATTTAAACTTCTTTCCTCTAACAGTAAATTATGAGGAGCGTTTATATGCAGCTGGGAAAATTCCTGGTGGATTTATTAAAAGAGAGGGACGTCCAAGTGAGAGAGCGATTTTAACAAGTCGTTTAATTGATCGTCCAATTCGACCGCTCTTCCCTGATGGGTTCAGAAATGAAGTGCAAGTGATTAGTATTGTAATGAGTTCAGATCAAAACGCCTCTTCTGAAATGGCGGCAATGATTGGTTCATCTCTTGCTCTTTGTGTTTCTGATATTCCTTTTGATGGTCCTATTGCAGGTGTGACAGTTGGGAGATTAGATGGAGAGTTTATCATTAACCCAACAACGGAACAATTAGAGCAAAGTGATATTGATCTTGTTGTTGCAGGAACAAAAGAAGCAATCAACATGGTTGAAGCTGGAGCATCTGAAGTGACCGAAGAAGCAATGTTAGAAGCGATCATGTTTGGTCATGAGGAAATTAAGAAATTAATTGCATTTCAAGAAGGTATTGCTAAAGCTGTAGGGAAAGAAAAATCAGAAGTACAATTAAAAATTGTTGATGCTGATTTAGAACAGGAAGTACGCCAATTAGCAGAAGCGGAATTAAAAGAAGCCGTTCAAGTACAAGAGAAGCATGCACGTGCGGAAGCAATCGACGCTATTAAGGATAAAACGATTGCGGTTTTTGAAGAAAAAGAAGATCTAAATTTAGGGGATGTAAAAGAAGTTTTACATAAGATTGTAAAAGAAGAAGTACGTCGTCTAATTACGGTTGACAAAGTTCGTCCAGATGGGCGGAAGGTTGATGAAATTCGTCCACTTGCTTCACAAGTAGGTCTGCTTCCACGTACACATGGATCTGGTCTCTTTACCCGTGGACAAACACAAGCATTAAGTATTTGTACACTTGGGGCATTAGGTGATGTACAAATTCTTGATGGGCTTGGTATAGAAGAATCAAAACGATTTATGCACCATTACAATTTCCCACAATTTAGTGTAGGGGAAACAGGACCAATTCGTGGACCAGGTCGACGTGAAATTGGACATGGAGCATTAGGAGAACGTGCCCTTGAACCAGTCATTCCAAATGAAAACGAATTCCCTTATACGGTTCGTCTAGTATCAGAAGTGTTAGAATCGAACGGTTCCACTTCACAGGCTAGTATTTGTGCAAGTACTCTTGCAATGATGGATGCGGGCGTACCAATTAAAGCACCAGTAGCAGGAATCGCTATGGGACTAGTCAAGCAGGAAGAACATGTATCTGTTTTGACTGATATTCAAGGTATGGAAGATGCATTAGGGGATATGGACTTTAAGGTCGCTGGTACTAGAGAAGGTATTACGGCGTTACAAATGGATATTAAAATTTCAGGTATTAATCGTGAAATTTTAGAAGAAGCGCTTGCTCAAGCAAAAAGAGGGCGCATGCATATTTTAGATAATATGTTATCTGCATTAAGCGAATACCGCACCGAGCTATCTACTTATGCTCCGAAAATCATGACAATGAAAATTAATCCAGACAAGATCCGTGATGTTATAGGACCAAGCGGAAAAATGATTAATAAAATCATTGAAGAAACGGGAGTAAAGATTGATATTGAACAAGATGGAACGGTTTATATTTCTTCAGTTGAGATGTCGATGAATGAGAAAGCACGTTCTATTATTGAAGATATCGTACGAGAAGTGGAAGTTGGTCAGACATACCTTGGTAAAGTGAAACGAGTTGAAAAGTTTGGAGCTTTTGTTGAACTGTTCAAAGGTAAAGATGGACTCGTCCATATTTCTCAACTTGCTGAAGAGCGTGTTGAAAAAGTAGAGGATGTTGTAAAGCTTGGCGATGAAATTCTTGTCCGTGTAACAGAGATCGATAATCAAGGAAGAGTTAATCTTTCACGAAAAGTCATCCTCAAAGAAGAAAAAGAACGTAAGCAACAGGCACAGAAGTAACCATGTGTGTAAAAAGGAGACTGGGGGAAGTAAACCTAGTCTCCTTTTGCGTTCTAACCTGTCCTACTCTAGCATACAATCGCACTAGAGGAGGAGGGAACGGGAATGAAGAAAAACATGATTCATATAGGTGTATTCTGCATGGTTGTCATTCTATCCATTGGAGCTGTCCAAAATCCATTTGCTTTAAATTATATAAGTGAATTGAAGCAAGAAAGTGAAACGGTCTTTAACAAGCAGGACGCTCTGTACGAGGAGATAGTGGCAAGATCAGAATCTTATCTAGAACCGGCGATTGATGCACGAATCGATAAAGTGTGGAAAGCAGTACCAGGTTATAATGGGGTAGAAGTTGACGTGGAAGCTTCGTATGATAAGATGAAGAAGCTAGACGGCTTTGATGAGAGCCGACTTGTCTTTAATGAAACAAGTCCGAATGTCCATTTAGATGATTTGCCTCCTTCCCCGATATATAAGGGCAATGAAAACAAGCCGGTAGTAACTTTTTTAGTGAATGTGGCATGGGGAAATGAATACTTACCGGACATGTTAAAAACATTAAAAGAACATGAACTACATACAACATTCTTCTTAGATGGTTCATGGGTGAAAAATAATCCAAGCCTCGCTAAAATGCTTGTAGAAGAGGGGCACGAGATAGGAAATCATGCCTATTCCCACCCAGATATGAATAAATTGACAATAGGTCGAATTGATGAAGAATTACAGAAAACAAACTCAGTGATTGAAGCGACAATTGAAGTTACACCTAAATGGTTCGCTCCACCTAGTGGAAGTTACAATCAAGCTGTTGTTGATCAGGCCGATAGCCAAGGAATGAAAACGGTCCTGTGGTCTGTGGATACAGTCGATTGGAGAAAACCGAATACGTCTGAGATGGTTAATCGAGTCCTTTCAAAAGTACACAACGGAGCCATGATTCTCATGCATCCAACCAAGC
The DNA here is from genome assembly GCF_032335535.1 of Alkalihalobacillus sp. MEB130. Lineage (NCBI taxonomy): Bacteria > Bacillati > Bacillota > Bacilli > Caryophanales > Bacillaceae > Alkalihalobacillus > Alkalihalobacillus sp. MEB130. The sequence continues at coordinate 34,791 of NZ_JAOANA010000002.1, read as the reverse complement.
CGACAGCAGAGGGACTAGAAGACTTAATTATCGGAATCCAAGAAAAAGGTTATAAAATTGGAACAGTTTCAGATGTCCTTTCAGAGGAGCGAGTTACGCTAGGTGTAACCCTTGATAATAATAAGGGGGATTAAGTGTGGTAAAAAGAATACAGTTAGACAATGGTGTTCGAATATTAGCAGAGAATATTTCGTCGGTCCGTTCTGTCTCAATAGGCGTTTGGATCGGAACGGGCTCTCGGTTTGAAACAAAAGAAGAAAACGGAATTTCACATTTTTTAGAGCATATGTTTTTTAAAGGGACAACAACACGCTCCGCAGCAGACATTGCTGAATCATTTGATAGCATTGGTGGTCAAGTGAACGCGTTTACCTCAAAAGAGTATACGTGCTATTATGCGAAAGTGTTAGATGATCACGCTGGATTTGCGGTGGATGTTCTCGCTGATATGTTCTTTAATTCTGTGTTTGATGAAACAGAACTTCAGAAAGAAAAGAATGTTGTTTTTGAAGAAATTAAGATGGTTGACGATACTCCTGATGACATTGTTCATGATCTACTGAGCGAAGCTAGCTATAAAAATCATTCTCTCGGGTATCCCATCTTAGGAACTGTCGCTACATTAGATACATTTAATGGGGACTCGTTAAGAGAATATATGTCTCGTTTCTATACTGGAGACCACGTTGTGATATCAGTAGCAGGGAACATTACAGATGAAGTGATTGAACAACTAAAAGAAACATTCTCTAAAGTAAGCCCTACTACGTATCAACATAAAGTAGAAAAGCCTACTTTTTATGCTAACACGATTGTTCGTCAAAAAGAGACGGAACAAGCTCACCTTTGTTTAGGTTATCCTGGTTTAGCAATTGGAGAGAAAGACGTTTATGCTCTCGTATTGTTAAATAACCTTTTAGGTGGTAGCATGAGTAGCAGATTGTTTCAAGAAATACGAGAAAAAAGAGGACTGTGTTATTCCGTATTTTCATACCATTCCTCTTATCAAGACAGTGGGATGCTAACCATCTATGCAGCTACTGCTCATAATCAATTAGAGGATTTAACAAAAGCATTACAAGAAACGGCGTTTACACTTGCGGATGTAGGGATGACAGAGAAGGAATTAAAAAACGGAAAAGAACAATTAAAAGGTAGTCTTATGCTAAGTTTAGAAAGCACCAATAGTCGTATGAGCCGAAACGGCAAAAATGAACTTTTATTGAAAAAGCACCGAACACTTGATGAGGTTGTAGAAGAAATTGATAGTGTATCCATTTCACAAGTGAATCAACTGGCTGCTTCGATATTAAAAGAACAGCCTTCCGTGTCTTTAATTAATACAACAGGTATTTTGCCTTCATCCTTTGTTCAATAAAATATTTTATAAAAGACTGGCTCCAGCTGGTCTTTTTTTTGCTCTTGTCTCATAGCTTACTACTAATGAGGGACGAGGAGGTAATCTGATGAGACTTAGTGAAATTAGCAGCAAAGAGATTATCGATTATCAAAAAGGAGAACGACTAGGAATATTAGGGCAAACAGACTTATTAGTAAACGAGGAAACAGGGGAGATCGAAGCGTTTATCATTCCAACAATGAAATGGTTTGGTTTTGGAAAAAAAGATCGAGAAGTAACGGTCTATTGGAATCAAGTTAAAAAAATAGGTGAAGATATGATCATTATTAATCTTGACCAATTTGAGTGAAAAACATATATGACTAATAAGTTATAGCCTTTGTATAAGGGCTATTTTTTTTTGCGAGAACGACACCTTATAGTGCGACTTTTTTAGAAAAGAAATGGTGATGTCCATATTAATTTGGTATTCACCTATTGAATATACAGTACATATGCTATGGTGAATCGTTGCTGTTCATCCTTTGCTCACGGGAACGAGTGCAATTTGGTGTCGCTTGTGTTTAGAGTTATTTAGCACGATGAAAGCGAAACGTCTCTTTCTTAAGCGGCCTGCGATGATGATCAGATTCGCATGATTGAAAGGAGAACAAGAGCAAATGTTAACAGATAAGCATGTAGTTGTCATTGGAGGAGATGCACGTCAATTAGAGATCATCAGAAAACTCTCAACATTGGATGCCAAAATATCTATGGTAGGTTTTGATCAGTTGAATGATGGTTTTATTGGTGCATCCAAACACACATTAGAGGACATTGAATGGTCTTCGGTAGATGCTATTTTGCTACCGGTAAGTGGAACGAGTACAGATGGAAATATTGAGACGGTGTTCTCGAATGAATCACTCATCTTAAAGGTCGAGCACCTCCAAAAAACGCCGAAACATTGTGTCATCTATTCAGGTATAAGCAATAATTACCTTGACCAATGCGTAGAAAAAGCAGAACGTTCATTAGTGAAACTAATGGAGCGAGATGACGTGGCTATCTACAATTCCATTCCTACAGCAGAAGGAACCGTTATGATGGCAATTCAACATACCGATATTACCATTCACCGAGCCAAAGTAGCTGTTCTAGGCTTAGGTAGGGTTGGGATGTCTGTTGCAAGAACGTTTAGCGCATTAGGAGCCGAAGTTAAGGTTGGAGCTAATGAATCACATCAGCTAGCAAGAATTACCGAAATGGGGTTAAAGCCATTTCACACGGATCATATCAAAGAAGAATTAAAAGACGTCGATTTGTGTATAAACACAATACCAGCCCGCGTTATTACAGCAAATGTATTAGCTGAGATGCCTCTTCACACTCTTATTATTGATTTAGCCTCTAAGCCTGGTGGTACTGATTTTCGTTATGCAGAAAAGCGGGGGATGAAAGCGTTACTTGCTCCTGGATTACCGGGCATTGTAGCACCTAAAACAGCTGGTCAAATTTTAGCTGACGTCCTAGCGGGATTGTTAACGACTGAAACGAAAAAGTAAGAGGAGGATGAATCATGTCACTAAAAGGAAAACACATTGGTTTTGGTATTTCGGCATCTCATTGTACGTATGAAGAGGTTATGCCACAAATTGAAAAGCTAATAAAACTAGGAGCGAAAGTAACGCCATTTGTCTCTGGAAACGTTCAATCGACTGATACCAAGTTTGGAACGAGTGCCTATTGGTTAAAAAGAATTGAAGAAATTACAGAAGAGCCGTTAGTCGACTCTATTGTGAAAGCTGAGCCTTTTGGTCCGAAGACTCCGTTAGACTGTATGGTGCTAGCTCCAATTACGGGCAATTCAACAAGCAAACTAGCGAATGCAATGACAGACGGACCTGTTTTAATGGGAGCAAAAGCAACATTACGAAGCGGCAATCCAGTAGTCTTAGGAATATCAACGAACGATGCGTTAGGACTTAACGGTGTAAATATTATGAAACTAATGGCAACGAAAAATATATACTTTATTCCTTTTGGGCAAGATGATCCAGTAAATAAACCAAACTCGTTAGTAGCTAGAATGGAAGCATTAACGGATACAGTTGAGTCTGCTCTAGCTGGGAAGCAATATCAGCCTGTACTAGTGGAAAAATTCAGAGATTAACGAATTCACGCGGTTGCACAAATGAAATATTTCCCTTAAAGTTTAATAGAGAAAAGCAACAGATACAAACGAGTTTGGATATGCTATAATCAATCCAAACTCAGTGAAGTTCTATTAAACGTTGTAAGCAGATGAGGGGAGACGAACACAAATGTCAAATTATCATGTAGCTGTAGTAGGCGCAACAGGCGCAGTAGGTCAACAAATGTTAAAAACATTGGAGGAAAGGGATTTTCCAATTGCGAGTTTGAAATTGTTATCTTCAAAACGCTCTGCAGGAAAAGTCTTAACCTTTAAAGGGCAAGAATATACAGTAGAAGAAGCTTCTCCAGAATCGTTTGAAGGGGTTCAAATTGCTTTATTTTCAGCAGGAGGATCTGTTTCAAAAGCGTTAGCACCAGAAGCTGTCAAACGTGGCGCGATTGTGGTTGACAATACAAGTGCGTTTAGAATGGATCCAACGGTACCTCTTGTTGTTCCAGAAGTAAACGAAGGAGCTTTACGTAACCATAATGGAATCATCGCTAATCCGAATTGTTCGACGATTCAAATGGTCGTTGCACTTGAGCCAATCCGTGAGAAATACGGTTTGAAAAAAGTGGTTGTTTCAACATATCAAGCCGTTTCCGGTGCAGGACTTGAGGCAATTGAAGAAATGAAGCAACAAACAAAAGACATTCTAGATGGAAAAGAATTCACGCCTGAGATTTTACCAGTAGGTGGAGACAAGAAGCATTATCAAATCGCATTTAATGCCATCCCGCAAATTGATCTGTTTCAAGAAAATGGCTATACATTTGAAGAAATGAAAATGATCAATGAAACAAAGAAGATTATGGAAATGGCAGAACTTGAAGTAGCAGCTACGTGTGTTCGTTTACCGGTTGAAACAGGTCATTCAGAATCTGTATATATTGAGACGGAAAAAGGTGGGGCAACAGTAGCAGAACTTAAAGATCTTCTTGCCAATTCACCTGGTGTAACGTTACAAGATGATCCTGCTAATCAAGTGTATCCATTGGCTTCAGAATGTGTGGGCAAGAATGATGTATTTGTTGGAAGAATTCGTCATGATCTTGACCGTAACAATGGCTACCACATGTGGATTGTTTCCGATAATCTACTAAAAGGTGCAGCGTGGAATTCAGTACAAATTGCTGAAAGTCTCGTAAAATTAGATCTTTTATCGTAATTAAAGTAGGTGTCATATGAAAATTATTGTTCAGAAATTCGGTGGTACGTCTGTACGAGATGACCAGAGCAGATCAATGGCAGCAAACCATGTGAAAAAAGCTGTTGAAGATGGCTATAAAGTCATTGTCGTTGTATCAGCAATGGGGCGTAAGGGAGAGCCTTATGCAACAGATACATTACTTGGGCTTATTAATCACAAACAGGTTCCAAAGAGGGAACAAGATCTTCTTGTTTCATGTGGAGAAGTGATTTCTTCTGTTGTTTTTACAGATCTTCTGCAAAGTATGGGCATTCAAGCAATGGCAATGACTGGTGCTCAAGCTGGGTTTAGAACGAACAACGACTTTTCGAATGCAAAGATTATAGATATGAAATGTGATGGCTTAAAAAAGCAGCTACAGTCATGTGATGTGATTGTGGTTGCTGGATTCCAAGGCCAAACATTTGAAGGAGAAACGACGACGCTTGGTAGAGGTGGGAGCGATACTTCAGCTACAGCTTTAGGTGCAGCTCTTCAAGTAGAATGGGTCGATATTTTTACGGATGTCGAAGGGGTTATGACAGCAGATCCGAGAATTGTTGAAGATGCCCGGGCACTTGATGCCATGTCCTATGAAGAAATTTGCAATATGGCTTATCAAGGGGCAAAGGTAATTCATCCTCGAGCTGTCGAAGTTGCCATGCAAGCCCGTATTCCAATTCGCGTTCGTTCAACGTATTCTTCGAAAGAAGGAACGCTTGTTACAGCGAAAATAGCCAAACCAGCAACAGAAGTAAAAGACCGAGTAATTACCGGAATTGCGAATTTAGCTAATGTTGCTCAGATTAAGGTATTCGCAAAAGAAGGTGAATATGATCTCCAAGAGAAAGTATTTAAGGCAATGGCATCCGCGGAAATTAGTGTTGATTTTATCAACATTAATCTTCGGGGGGTCTGCTACACGGTAATGGAAGATGTCGCTGACAAAGCTATTGAGGTTTTGCATCATATGGGCTATGAACCTGAAGTGATGAGAAACTGTGCGAAAGTGTCAGCGGTAGGAGCCGGAATGAGTGGTGTTCCGGGAGTTACTGCTAAGATTGTAAGTGCATTGTCGAAGCAAAACATTCAAATACTTCAATCAGCTGATTCTCATACTACAATTTGGGTACTTGTTAAAGAAGAAGATATGGTTAAAGCAGTAAACGCACTCCATCACATGTTTCAACTTGAACAAATCGGACAACAAGAAGAAACCACTTAGAAATATGAAACAAGGAGCTGAAGGTTATGTACTTTGGCCATATTGTTACCGCGATGGTAACACCATTTACCCATGAAGGTTTAATTGATGTTGAGAACACGAAAAAGTTAATTGATTATCTAATTGCAAATGGAACGGATGCAATTGTTGTATCAGGAACAACTGGAGAATCTCCAACGTTAACGACAGATGAAAAGCTAGAATTATTTGATGTTTGTGTGCAGCATGTGAACAAACGGATCCCTGTAATTGCTGGAACCGGGAGCAATAATACGCAAGCGTCGATTGAATTAACAAAAAGGGCAGAGAGCATAGGGGTAGATGGGATTATGCTCGTAGCTCCTTATTACAATAAACCATCTCAAGAAGGGATGTATGAGCATTTCAAAAAAGTAGCTGAATCTACAGACCTTCCTATTATGCTCTATAATGTTCCTGGAAGAACAGGAGTACAGATTCTGGCAGAAACAACAATTGCTCTATCTAAAATCTCCAATATTGTTTCGATTAAAGAAGCAAGTGGAGATTTAGAACAGATGGCTTCGATTGTTTCAGCTGTTGAAGAAGATTTCACCCTTTATACTGGTGACGATGCAAATGCTCTTCCAGCCATGGCTATAGGAGCAATCGGAGTCGTTTCAGTTGCCTCACATGTTATCGGCAATGAAATGAAAGAGATGATTGATTTCTATAAAAGAGGAAAAGTAAAAGAAGCAGCGAAAGCCCATCGAACATTGTTGCCGACGATGAAAGCTATGTTTTTAGCGCCAAATCCTACCTGTGTAAAATTTGCTCTCGCAGAGAAAGGACTTGATGTAGGAGATGTGCGTCTCCCATTGCTTTCTTTAACTCATGATCAAAAAGCAATTGTAAAGGCAAGTTTATTGAAAAGAAGCTAATCCATTCGGATTGGCTTCTTTTTGTGTGTTTCATTTGCTAGTTTGATAATAGTGTAAGTATTTCAGTTGTGTGAATGAGAATGTTCTTAGTTCAGTCTTGTGTTTCATTTCCTTAATAAGGTATACTAATTGTAATTGATTTGTTCGGGTTAGATTGAATCGGGTATGCCGATCATCTGTTTTTTAGCGAGTGACATCATCTACGCCAAGGATGAAAGAACGGTTTAGACAAACATGAATAACTTTTCGGATAGATTTAGAAAAAGTAGGAGGAACGTCCATTGTCAAAAGAATATATAGAGAAAGTACGTGTTTTTGCCTTAGGTGGAGTCGGTGAAATAGGCAAAAATATGTATGTTGTTGAAGTAGATGAAGACATCTTGGTCGTTGATGCGGGATTAATGTTTCCGGATGACGACATGTTAGGTGTAGATATTGTTATACCTGATGTATCATACCTAGTTGAAAATGCCGAGCGTGTGCAAGGGATCTTTTTAACACATGGTCATGAAGATCATATCGGAGGTTTATCTTACGTATTAAAGAAAATTAATGTTCCTGTTTATGGAACAAAGTTAACCCTTGGCCTAGTTGAAGAAAAGTTAAAAGAAGCAGGAATCTACCGTCATACTACCTTACATTTGATCGATTCTAATTCACGTCTAACAATTGGAACTACATCTGTATCGTTTTTCCGTACAAATCATAGTATTCCGGATTCAGTTGGTATTTGTTTTGAAACGTCACAAGGAGCAGTTGTTCATACGGGGGACTTTAAGTTTGACCAAACCCCTGTTGATGGAAAGCATGCTGAAATTGGAAAAATGGCGGCAATTGGTGAACGAGGAGTTCTTTGCCTTTTATCAGATAGTACGAATGCAGAACGTCCAGGTACAACAAAATCAGAAACAGAAGTTGGACAAGGGATTGCTGAAGTATTTGAGAAGACAGAAGGACGGATTATTGTTACTACGTTTGCATCCAATGTCCACCGAATCCAACAAGTGATTCAAGCTGCGTTAAAGGCAAATAGAAAGCTTGTTGTTGTAGGAAAAAGTATGGTTCGTGTGATCACGATTGCTACCAAATTAGGTTACCTTGAAGCACCGAAAGATATCTTTATTGATATTGATCAAATAGGTAAGTATAAAGATGAACAGTTAGCTGTCTTAACAACGGGAAGCCAAGGTGAGCCGATGTCGGCTTTAACAAGGATGGCAAAAGGAGCCCATAGGCAAATCACAATTACAGACGAAGATACCGTAATCATTGCTGCATCTGCTATTCCAGGTAACGAAAAATCAGTATCCGCTATCATTGATAAGTTACACAGAATTGGTGCTGATGTTGTTTATGGACAAGCGAAAGTCCACGCATCAGGGCATGGAAGTCAGGAAGAATTAAAGTTAATGCTTAACTTAATGAAACCTAAATATTTTGTTCCTGTTCATGGGGAATTTCGAATGCAATATGCTCACCGAGAATTAGCCATGCAAACGGGGATGGCACAGGAAAATATTTTTCTTGTTGATAAAGGTGAAGTAGTTGAATTTACGAATGGGCAAGCGAGAAAAACAGGAAAAGTCCCTTCTGGTAATGTATTAATTGATGGACTTGGGGTAGGCGATGTTGGCAATATTGTGCTGAGAGATCGGCGTTTGCTTTCAAAAGACGGAATTTTAGTCGTTGTTGTCACATTGAACAAAAAAACGGGTGAATTTGTGTCTGGTCCAAATATTATCTCTCGTGGGTTTGTTTATGTTCGTGAGTCTGAAAAATTATTAGATGATGCTAATGAATTAGTAGGAGTTATTTTGAAGAAATGTGTGAATGAGAATGTAAATGAATGGTCTTCTCTAAAGAGTAATGTTCGAGAAGGGCTAAGTCGTTTCTTATTTGAAAAAACAAAAAGACGTCCGATGATATTGCCAATTATTATGGAAGTGTAATAAGTAAAAAAGGCAAAACCAAAAGAGATGGATTCCTAGCCGGATACCATCTCTTTTTTATGATGTGTTCACCCATTTAAATTTGATACCAATCATGTAAAACATCCTTATTTTTTGGATGATAAAGGGAGATCAGGATCATACTACTCCTAGTGATGATTTAAGGAGGATTTGTTGATGACGATGGAATACCCAAATCAAGAACAACAACCAACACCTGCTGCACCACCGAAAGATCAAAAGAGCTCAGGTATTATAGAAAAAATACAAGAACTAGGTCAGACAAATGTGCCAGATATGGGACAATCTAATATTCATTGCATGACAGTAGTTGGTCAAATTGAAGGACATATGCAACTTCCTCCTCAAAATAAAACGACCAAATATGAACATATTATCCCGCAGTTAGTTGCGATTGAACAGAATCCCAAAATTGAAGGTCTACTTTTAATTCTTAATACGGTAGGTGGAGATGTGGAAGCTGGTTTAGCGATTTCCGAAATGATTGCGTCTATGTCAAAGCCGTCAGTAACCCTCGTTTTAGGTGGGGGACACTCAATTGGTGTACCAATCGCGGTTGCTGCAAACCATTCATTTATTGCAGAAACAGCAACGATGACCATTCATCCTGTTCGCTTAACGGGACTCGTTATTGGCGTTCCACAAACGTTTGAATATCTAGATAAAATGCAAGAACGTGTTATCAATTTTGTGACTAAGAATTCTTCCATATCAGAAGAAAAATTTAAAGAGCTAATGCTTTCTAAAGGAAATTTAACGCGTGATATTGGAACGAATGTTGTTGGCACGGATGCAGTTGAGTACGGATTAATTAATGAAGTTGGAGGAATTGGACAGGCACTAAAGAAATTAAATGAATTAATTGATCAAAATAAACAAGGTCCAGAAGGAGATGTCGTTCAATGATCCTTTACACGATGATGCCTCATGAGATGGTTTTCCCTGAAGACGATCAGCAGTATACGTCCCAACAAGTGATTTCATGTGAGGCCGGTCATTTAGTCGTTGAACAAATTAATCATAGCCAATATCGAGTCGTTCGCCTAATAAGTGGAAATGTCATGAACTATTTGGATGAGAAATATGCTCCCGGATCAATCATTCAAGCAAATCCTCAACTTTAGCTCTGTAGAGAGTGTTTGTCTTATGCTATAATAATTTCATCCAAGCATGGTCGAAGCAGCCAATTTTGGCTGCTTCTTAATATTATTGACTATTTTTAGCAGTAAAGGGTGAAAGGTATGGCAAGGCGTAAGAAAAAAAGAAAAACCGAGTGGAAATCACAGCTATCTTTTGAATTAATCGGTCTCGGGCTATTAGTCATTGCCGTCGTTACATTTGCACGGTTAGGAACGGTAGGGGAAACCTTTGTACGACTCTTTCGCTTTTTCTTAGGTGAGTGGTTTGTCGTATTAGCAATAGGCCTACTTGTCGTTTCCTTATATATTATGATAAAGCGACAAAAGCCGAAGTTCTGGTCAAGAAGGTTATCAGGCATTTATGTTATCATTCTATCATTTGTTTTATTCAGTCATGTTGGTTTGTTTCACCAATTAAGTGGCGGGGAAGGATTTGAAGATCAATCGGTCATTCGAAATACGTGGAAATTATTTTGGATGGAAATGCAAGGAGAAACCCCTCCAGCCGATTTAGGGGGAGGGATGGTCGGGTCCCTAGCTTTTGCAGTTAGTCATTTTTTGTTTGCTGAAATGGGCACGTATTTTCTTTGTTTTATCCTCTTCATTATTGGTTTCATCTTACTAACAGGTAAATCACTTTCTGAATTTATTGGAAAAGCATTTAGAAAGTGCTATCTCTTTGTGATAGACACATTTACAAGTCTTTTAAGTGAGCTAAAACAGTTACGTGAGAAAGCCAATCAGCGTTTTGAAGAAGAACGAGCTGCTCAGCGTGAAAGAAAGAAAGCACGTGAGGAAGAAAAGAAACTAGTTGATAAAAATCAACACGTAGAAGCGGAAGAAAAAGCGGAAGATTTAGAACCAGAAATTGTTGATTTTACACAGAAAGCATACAAACCACAAGGTCAGGAACCGAAGAAACATAGTTCTCCTCCAACTGTTGGAAATGAAGAAGAAAAAGGAGAAGAAGTACAAGTGGCGCTTGTAACAGCCGAAGAAACGAATGAAGCCTATAAACTACCGGACGTTCATATGCTAAAGTTGCCAAATAACCCTAGTCAAACAAATGAAAAAAAACATTTGACTGCAAATGCTAGGAAGCTTGAACAAACGCTTGAAAGTTTTGGGGTCAAGGCGCGAGTCTCAAAAGTTCATTTGGGACCTGCTGTTACAAAGTATGAAGTGAATCCAAATGTAGGTGTGAAAGTCAGCAAAATTGTTAATTTGGCTGATGATCTAGCATTAGCACTTGCAGCCAAAGATATTCGGATTGAGGCTCCTATTCCTGGGAAATCTGCTATTGGAATTGAAGTGCCAAACCACGAGGTTGCCATTGTTACGTTGCGTGAAGTTCTCGATTCTTCTGAATCAGCATCTGAAAAAAATGTGCTTGCTGTTGGACTAGGAAGAGATATATCAGGAGAGCCAGTTTTAGCGCATTTAAATAAAATGCCACACTTACTAGTGGCAGGAGCAACGGGAAGTGGAAAAAGTGTTTGTATTAATGGAATCATTACAAGCATTTTAATGAAGGCGAAACCGCATGAGGTCAAGTTGATGATGATTGACCCTAAGATGGTTGAGTTAACAGTTTATAACGGCATTCCTCATTTGTTAACACCTGTTGTGACAGAGCCGAAAAAGGCATCTCAGGCATTGAAGAAAGTCGTTGCCGAGATGGAAAGGCGATATGACTTATTTTCACATAGTGGAACAAGAAATATTGAGGGGTATAATGATCTTGTAAATCGTCAAAATGAAGAAGGAGAAGCCAAACAACCAACATTGCCATATATTGTTGTTATCGTGGACGAGCTTGCCGATTTAATGATGGTAGCTTCAGGTGATGTAGAAGATTCAATTGCACGATTAGCACAGATGGCTCGTGCCGCAGGAATTCATATGATCATTGCGACTCAACGTCCTTCAGTAGATGTTATTACAGGAGTAATTAAAGCCAATATTCCATCGAGAATTGCTTTTGGAGTTTCCTCTCAAACAGACTCGAGAACGATTTTAGATTCTGGTGGAGCAGAGAAACTGCTTGGGCGTGGAGATATGTTATATATGCCAGTAGGAGCTACAAAACCAAAGAGAGTGCAAGGGGCCTTTCTATCAGATGGGGAGGTTGAAGAAGTCGTTGATTTCGTCATTTCCCAGCAAAAAGCACAATATCAAGAAGAGATGACACCAACAGAAGAGCAAGTGGTAACGGAAAAAGTAGAAGATGATTTGTATGATGCAGCTGTTGAGTTGATAATCGAAATGAATACGGCCTCTGTTTCTATGCTTCAGAGAAGATTTCGAATCGGTTATACAAGAGCGGCAAGGTTAATAGATGAGATGGAAATTCGGGGAATCGTTGGTCCATACGAAGGAAGTAAACCACGGGAAGTATTAATAGAAAAGCCGAAGGAAGATGAAGTCTCGTCTTAAATTGAAAAGGGGTTCTATAGAAGGGGTTGAGAATGTGATAAGAGCAGACCACAGACCATTATATTTACAGGTGATTGATCGCCTAAAAGAAGATATAGAGAGAAATGTTTATGAGGAAGGCGAAAAGTTACCTTCAGAATTTGAACTATCTAAATTACTCGGTGTAAGTCGTGCGACACTGCGTGAGGCATTACGTTTATTGGAAGAAGAAGGAGTAGTCATTCGTCGACATGGTGTGGGTACGTTCGTTCATTCAAAGCCTTTATTTTCTGCAGGAATTGAAGAATTAGATAGTGTTACCGATATGATTGTGAAAGCAAAAATGAATCCAGGTACCATCTTTCTATCCTCCGCAGTACAAGATGCTACGGAGGAGGATAAAAGAAAATTTGCCAATGATCAGTTAACTGAAATTATGGAAATTGAAAGAGTCCGTACGGCTGATGACTCCCCAGTTGTATATTGTTTAGATCGAATTCCTAATGAATTAGTGAAACATCATTCTATCCATGAAACGAAATCAATTTTTCGGTTTTTAGAAGATATAGGAAGAACGATTACGTATGCCATTACGTATGTTGAACCAATTGGTTATCATGAACATGTATCTGATATTTTAGAATGTGAACCAGGGGCTTCACTCTTATTATTAAAGCAAATGCACTACGATCAAGCGGAACAACCAGTTTTGTATTCATTAAATTATTTCCGAGCGGATAAATTTAAATTTCATGTTGTGAGAAAACGAAATTAACAGTAAAAAGCGCCCTTGAAATCTAGGGCGCTTTTTACTTATTCCATATATTGTTATAGATGGAGGGAATGATAGCCTTTTCAAAAAAGTGGTGTGAATTAGTAGACAGCAAGGTAAAAGAAGACGATAATCGAGGAGATGGCATTAATACATAGATAAAATCAATTTTGGGAGGGGTACACTTTGTTGAAACTTAGTATATTGGATCAATCTCCTATAGCTACTGGGGTGAATGCAAGAACAGCCATTAAGCAAACGGCTAATTTAGCCGTATGGGCTGAACAGTTAGGCTATTACCGTTTTTGGGTCTCGGAACATCATGATGCTGGAAGAGTAGCAGGATCTACCCCTGAAGTATTATTAGCCCACATTGGGGGAATAACAAAGAAAATTCGTATTGGTTCCGGAGGTGTGATGCTTCCCCATTACAGTTCTTACAAAGTGGCAGAAAACTTTAAAATGCTTGAAGCGCTCTATCCAAATCGAATTGATCTTGGTTTAGGTCGTGCAGCAGGTGGCAATCCAATTGCAACGATGGCACTCCAAAATAATCCGGATGGAAACAGAGATCGTTACCCAGAACAAATTGAAGATCTAAAGGGTTACTTAACAGAACTTCCTCAAGCTCACCGTTTTTATGGAATCACAGCAACACCAATGGTGGACACTTTGCCTGAATTATGGCTTTTAGGATCAAGCGGAGGAAGCGCGCGAATTGCAGCCGAAAAGGGAACAGCTTTTACTTTTGCTCATTTTATTAATGGTGCAGGCGGAGAAGATGTTGTAAAAGCATATAAAGAGCATTTTCAACCTTCAGAGTTTTATGCAAAACCAGAAGCGAGTGTAGCCATTCATCTTATTTGTGCGGATACAGATGAGGAAGCAAACCGTTTGGCGACAAGTTTAGATCTTTCCCTCCTTATGCTTCAAAAAGGGGAACGTTCAATGGAAATTCCAACAGTGGATGCAGCTCTAAATTATCCGTATACACAACATGATATCGAACAAATAAAAGAAAACCGTAAGAGGATGATTGTAGGGGACCCAAAGAAAGTGAAGAAGTCCATTGAATCATTGGCAACCACATATGACGTTAACGAAGTAATAATAATTACCATTACTCATGATTTTCAAGCTCGGATGCGTTCATTTGAATTAGTAGCAAATATGTTTCAGATGAATGAGTAAGATTTCTTACTTGATTGAAAATACTTATAACGAATGAAATAAATGGAAAAAGTGTAGAGTGAGGAAGCGTATTGTGATTGGTAATCGTATCGTTTCCTGTGTAAAAAAAGAATGTAAGTATAACCTAAACGTGATTGGCTAAAAGGAGATGATTGACGTGACGCAAGTCGAGGAGCGTATCAATGAATTGAAAGGTTTAACCGTTCATTCTATGTATACGAATAAATACAAGACCAATTCACTAATTCTTATGATTAAAGCGCCATTAACAAAAGAAACGGTCGCTATGCGGGCATTATTGCCACATATTTTGCAAAATGGAACAGCAAATAGTCCATCAAGAAAACAGTTACGTGAAAGATTAGATGACATGTACGGAGCAATGTTAGCGACGGATGTACAAAAAAAAGGAGAGGAGCATGTTATTTCTATTCGCCTTGATGTCGCGAATGAACGCTATTTATCCGACACGACTCCACTATTTGATAATGCCATTTCATTATTAGCAGAAGTGATCTTTCAACCGCAACTCGAAAATGGAACGTTTGTGACCTCTGTAGTGGAAAGTGAAAAGCGTTCATTAAAACAAAGAATTCAATCAGTTTATGATGACAAAATGCGCTATGCAAATGTTCGTGTAACAGAAGAGATGTGCAAAGGCGAACCTTTTGCCCTCACGGCTTTTGGGACGGAAGAAGAAGTAGAGGCAATTACAGCTGAATCGATTTTTTCATATTATCAGGATTTGTTAAAAAGCAATCAATTTGACCTTTATATTGTGGGAGCCATTGAAGGTACGGAAGTCATTCAAAAGGTAGAAGAGAAGTTTAATTCTTTATCAGAGAGAAAAGTGGCTCCATTTGAGACTTCTCAAAGTCCAGAAGTCAAAGAAGTTAATGTGGTCAATGACGAACAAGATGTTAAACAAGGGAAATTGCATATGGGCTTTCGAACGTATACGACATATGCTGACGATGATTATGTTGCGATGCAAGTATGTAATGGACTGTATGGCGCTTTCTCTCATTCTAAATTATTTATCAATGTGCGAGAAAAAGAAAGTCTTGCTTATTACGCGGCATCTAGATTTGAAAGTCATAAAGGAATTATGATGGTGATGTCTGGAATTGAGTTCTCTAAATATGATCGAGCGGTTGAAATTATTAAGGAACAATTTGAAGCAATGAAGCAAGGTGATTTTACTGAAGCAGAAGTAGAACAAACGAAAGCAATGTTGAAAAATCAACTACTAGAGACGGCGGATGTAGCAAGAGGGCTGGTCGAGTTATCTTATCACCAAGTAGTAAGTGGAAAGAATCGGTCAATTGAACAATGGATGCAACAAATTGATAAAGTGACAAAAGAGGATATTGTTCGCGTTGCCAAAAAAGTAAAATTAGATACGATTTATTTCTTAAAAGGTAAGGAGGAGAGCCAATGAAACCAGTTCAATTCCAACAAGTAGACGAAACACTTTATCATGAAAAACTAGATAACGGCTTAGATGTCTATATCTTGCCGAAAGAAGGGTTTAATAAAACGTTTGCCACCTTTACAACAAAATATGGTTCAATAGACCAAACATTTACTCCGCTTGGAAAAGAAGAGCCTCTTACGGTTCCAGATGGGATTGCTCACTTTCTTGAACATAAGATGTTTGAAGATGAGGAAGGAGATGTGTTTCAAGATTTTAGTAAGCAAGGAGCTTCGGCCAATGCATTTACGAGCTTTACTCGAACCGCTTACCTTTTCTCAAGCACAAATGAAGTTGAGAAGAATCTTGAGACGTTACTGAACTTTGTTCAGCACCCTTATTTTACAGAGGAAAGTGTAGAAAAAGAAAAAGGAATTATTAATCAAGAGATTACTATGTATGACGACAATCCCGATTGGCGGGCTTATTTCGGAGTTATAGAAAATATGTTTCATCATCACCCTGTAAAGATTGATATTGCGGGGACAATTGATTCAATTTCTAATATAACAAAAGATTTGTTGTACACTTGTTATGAGACGTTCTATCACCCAGCAAACATGCTGTTGTTTGTAATTGGCCCAGTAGATCCAGCAGAAATTATGCAACAAGTAAAGGAAAACCAAGGGAAGAAAGATTTTGCCGCACCTGAAGAGATAAAGCGTTTCTTTGAAGAAGAGCCTGATACGGTAGCAAAAGAGAAGAATGTAATTACCATGCCGGTTCAAACGCCAAAATGTTTAGTTGGATTTAAGGAGACTGGAGCTACTAGACAAGGAAAAGAGTTACTAAAGCGTGAACTTTCTTTAAATATACTGCTTGATTTGATGTTTGGTCAAAGCTCTGATAATTACCAGACTCTTTTTGATGAAGGACTTATTGACGATTCCTTCTCTTTTGATCACTCAGCAGAAGAAGGCTTCGGCTTTACTATTATTGGTGGAGATACGAAATATCCAGATAAACTTGCTCAAAGACTAAAAGAAATGGTCCAAACATTTAAAGAAAGAAAGTTAACAGATGACCAAGTGAATCGAGCGATTAAAAAGAAAATTGGTTCCTTTTTACGTTCATTAAATTCTCCAGAGTATATCGCTAATCAGTTTACAAGGTATGAATTTAATGATATGAATTTATTTGATGTAGTTCCTATGCTTGAAAGTATTAATGCAGGTCAACTTAGTGAAGTATTACAAAGTCATTTTGAATTTAATCGTTTTACGGTATGCCAAGTAAAGGCAGAGGGGTTTGAAGAATAAAGATGAAAGCTATTTTAATTACAGGAGCATCCGGAGGGATTGGCGCTCAAGTAGCAATCGAGCTAGCCTCCCCAGGTTGCTCTCTTTTTTTACAGTATTATAAAAATAAGGAAGGCATAAAACGTGTAGCAAGTGCATGTGAAAAAAAAGGAGCTATCGTTACTGTTTTATGTGCGGATCTCACAAGAGATGACGGTGATCAACAACTATTATCTAACATAGATAACAACCTTACCTTCCATACCATCATTCATAATGCAGGGCTAAGTCATTTTGGCTTATTTAGCGATATTACTGATAAGCAGCTAGCTGAAATGATGAACATACACTTATTAAACCCAATGAAACTAACTAGAGGTGTACTGCCGAACATGGTAAATGCGCGAAAAGGGAAGATTATTGTTATCTCTTCCATTTGGGGTTTAACAGGTGCTTCATGTGAAGTGATGTATTCCGCCGCTAAAGGAGGAATTAATAGCTTTGTTAAAGGACTAGCTAAGGAATTGGCTCCTAGTGGAATTCAAGTAAATGCAATTGCTCCCGGTGCTATTGAAACTGATATGCTACAAAAACATGGACTTGAAGAGTTAGAAGAACTTAAAGAAGAAATACCAGCTCATGCTTTTGGACAACCAAGGGATGTCGCACATGCAGTTGCGTTCTTAAGTTCAGATAAGGCTAATTATATAAATGGCCAAATTCTGTCAATTAACGGAGCATGGTATTGTTAAAAATTCACGATCGAAACTCAAAATACGAACAGTTATACATATTTAAAAAAGAGTAGAAACATGAATATTCTAATTGGACCTGAGAAAAAATACTATCGAAGTACATTTTCAAGGAGGGTCTTAATATGTCTGTACTTGACAATTGGGAACAATGGAAAGATTTTTTAGGAAACCGTCTTAACCAAGCACAAGGTGAAGGAATGAGTCAGAATGTTGTGTCTGATGTTGCTTATCAAGTTGGTGAGTATTTGGCGCAACAGGTTGAGCCTAAAAACGAACAAGAGCGTGTCCTAGCTGAACTTTGGAAAGTAGCAGATGAGCAAGAACAACATGCTATTGCCAACATGATGGTCAAGCTTGTTCAAAATGAAGGCTAATTCGAATAGACAAACAAGAAACGCCGCTAATCTGCGGCGTTTTTTCATCGCATGAAAAACCTTTAATGGATCATTACATAATAGCACCAGAAGTGGAGCAAACTGTTGATAGTCACAACTATACCCAAAAAAAAGGGAAGCTATTTGTCAACCACCAATTATTTCCGACAAAGTTCTTTCATTTATGATTAAAATCAATTATCATGAAAGATGAGATCTCATATAGCCTCACATATGACTCAATTAGTTCAAAAAGGGTGAAGCAAATGGGCTTAAAAGAATGGTACTTAGAATATCAAATACATAAAAATAGGCCAGGTCTTCTGGGAGATATTTCTTCTTTACTTGGGATGCTTGCGATTAATATCGTCACGATTAATGGGGTAGACAATATGCGAAGAGGCATGCTAATTCGGAGCTCTTCAGATGATCAAGTGGCTAGATTTAAAGCTATTTTAGAGACGATAGAAGACATTACGGTTATCAAGGTTCGGGAACCTAGGCTTCGTGATCGTTTAGCTATACGTCATGGGCGATATATTGAACGGGATGCTGATGATAAAAAAACGTTTCGTTTTATCCGAAATGAATTAGGTCTATTAGTTGACTTTATGGCAGAACAATTTAAACGTGAAGGGCATTTCCTAGTGGGGATTCGCGGAATGCCTCGAGTTGGAAAAACAGAGTCTATTGTTGCTGCTAGTGTCTGTGCAAATAAAAGGTGGTCTTTTATTTCTTCAACGCTTTTAAGGCAAACAGTTCGAAGCCAACTGGCCGATGATGAAATGAGTGAAGATCATATTTTTATTATTGATGGAATTGTGACAACGATGAGATCAACAGAGAAACACCGGACATTAGTAAGTGATATTATGCGACTTCCAGCAGTGAAAGTTGTGGAGCATCCAGATATTTTTGTTCGTGAAACAGAATATGAACTTGATGATTTTGATTGTATTATAGAATTGAGAAACGATGAGGGAGAAGAGATTACATACGAGGTTGTAGAATCTGGCTTTTCCTCTTTTGATATAAGTTAGAGGTAGGTAGGTGTTAGGATTGTCAGAATTAGGTCAGCATTTAAAAGAAGCACGAGAGCAAAAACAAATGTCATTGGATGACCTTCAGCGTATGACAAAAATTCAAAAGCGTTATTTAATTGCTATTGAGGAAGGCCGATTTGATGCATTGCCTGGGATCTTCTATGCGAGAGCATTTGTTAAAACATATGCCGAAGCAATTGGACTTGATCCTGAACCATTATTTGATCAATATCGTAATGAGCTTCCCAATCCACAGCGTGAAGCTGTTACACTTCCATCGCGAACAGAGCGAAGTAAGCCAGCGCCCAATCCGAAAAAACGGACGAAAAAAGGGTCGTTTATACCAGCTCTTGTTGCCG
The DNA here is from genome assembly GCF_032335535.1 of Alkalihalobacillus sp. MEB130. Taxonomy (NCBI): domain Bacteria; kingdom Bacillati; phylum Bacillota; class Bacilli; order Caryophanales; family Bacillaceae; genus Alkalihalobacillus; species Alkalihalobacillus sp. MEB130. Next base: position 15,212 of record NZ_JAOANA010000002.1, on the reverse strand, counting down.
TTGTCTTTATAGGTATAATTGTCGTTGGAATTTGGATTATGGCTCAAGGTGGAGGTACAGAAGATGGTGGGGCTGTTGCTCCAGATGATAGTGAGAACTTAGAAGCCGATTTTTCTGAAGGCGTGGGGACGGTTCCTGAAGAGGAAGAGGAAGAGCCTGAAGTAGAAGAAGTTCCTGAAGAAGAACAAGAAGAGGAAGAAGCTGAGCCTGAACCAACGTTCACGTTGACGTTCATAGAAAGTTCTGGGAATACTTCCTTCTTTGAGTTAGAAAATGGGCAATTATCAGATGTGCGTATTGAAATTACAGGAGAGCGTTCTTATATCGATGTAAAAAATGCATTAGGTAACACATTTTTTAGTGGACAGCCAACAGATGGAGAAGTAATTACACCTGAAGTTGAGGCTGAAGAACGAGTAATCTTCAATTTTGGAGCTTCTCAATTTGTTGAATTGTATATTAATGATGTACAAGTAGAATTTCCACTAGATATTACTCATCAGAAAATTGACATCACGGTTTTAAATCAAGAAGAGTCTGAATAATGAGGGGCTCATTGTCTGTTGTACTCCCTTCTGAAAACCTGGAAGGGAGGGCCGGATGATGAACTGCTCTTTTTTTGTGCAAATGGAATAAGGTGGTTACATTTATTAATTAATAGCAATTATGGTACAATGTTTTATGGAACCTGGATTGTACTATTATCACCGTTAGATGAAGGAAGGGAATTTTGTGAATTTACCTAATAAAATAACGATCTCTCGAATTTTTCTTATCCCCTTATTTATGATTTTCTTTTTAGTCCCTTTTTCATTTGGTGACATTAATTTTCTTGGAACAATGATCCCTCTTGCCCACTTTATTGGGGCGATTATTTTTATTATTGCTGCTGCGACAGATTGGCTAGATGGGTATTATGCAAGAAAATATCAACTTGTGACCAATTTAGGGAAGTTCTTGGATCCTCTTGCAGATAAGTTGTTAATTACTGCAGCCTTAATTGCGTTAGTGGAGCTACAGTTTCTTCCGGCTTGGATTGCTATTGTGATTATCAGTCGTGAATTTGCTGTGACAGGGATTCGTTTAGTTGCGGCTGCCGATGGAGATGTTATTGCTGCGAGTCAGCTTGGAAAGTTGAAAACTGTATCACAAATAGTAGCGATTTCTGCACTTATGTTACATAACTGGCCTTTTCAAGCTCTTTCATTGCCATTTGATATGATTGCTATATACGTGGCAACGTTTTTAACGATTGTTTCTGGAATTGATTATTTTCAAAAAAATCAACATGTGCTCCTAAAATCAAAATAGTAGGCGGTAGATGCGATGAATGCTGAATTAATTTCTGTAGGTTCAGAATTACTACTTGGACAGATTGTGAATACAAATGCAGCTTTTCTCTCTCAGGAATTAGCTCTTCTTGGAGTGAATGTTTATTACCAAACTACAGTAGGTGACAATGACAAGAGGCTTTTTACTACGTTAGAGTTAGCTAAGTCGCGCTCAGATTTAATTATTTTAACTGGCGGTCTAGGACCTACGAAAGATGATCTTACGAAAGAAACAGTGGCGTCAATGGTAGGAAAGAAGCTCGTTCATCATGAAGAGTCCTTACATAATATTGAAGCGTATTTTAAAAAAAGAAATCGTCCTATGTCTGAAAACAACCGAAAACAAGCACTTGTGATTGAAGGTAGTTTTGTCCTAAATAACTTTCATGGAATGGCGCCAGGAATGATTGTTTCAGCCGGGAATACGAAAATTGTTCTTCTTCCTGGTCCACCTCAAGAAATGAAGCCGATGTTTATGAACGAATTGTTGCCTCAACTTGCAGCCATGATGGGAGAACAAACGTCAATTACCTCACGTGTGTTACGTTTTTTCGATATTGGTGAGTCTCAATTAGAGACGGACTTACTTGATTTAATCGAATCTCAAACCAATCCAACGATTGCTCCTTTAGCAAATGAAGGCGAAGTGACGCTACGATTAACGGTGAAACATGCCGACCCTGTTGAACAAAAAAGGTTATTAGATGAAACAGAAGAGCAAATAACAAAGCGAGTTGGCCAATACTTATACGGTTATGATGAAACCTCTCTAATGGAACAGCTCTTTTTGCAATTACAAGAAAAAAACTGTACGATATCTACAGCAGAAAGTTTTACAGGTGGGAAGTTCTCTTCAATGTTAACTTCGTTTGCAGGGTCATCTGCGGTATACCGTGGGGGAATTGTTTCCTATTCTACAGATGTGAAGGAAAACGTATTAGGTGTGTCGAATGAAGTCATTAACAAGCATGGTGTAATTAGTTATCAATGTGCGATCGAAATGGCTCAACGTGCAAAGGAGCAATACGAGTCAGACCTAGCGATAAGTTTTACTGGAGTAGCAGGTCCATCTAAACAAGACGGAAAAGATCCGGGCACCGTTTTTATTGGGGTATCAGGGCTCACGTCAGAACCGTTGTATTATGAATTGAATTTAGCTGGAAATCGTGAGTCGGTTAGGGATCGTGCGATTAAATATGGTTGTTATTATATATTGAACGAAATGAAAAGGTGGAATAAGAAAGAATGACTACGTATTTTAATGATTTTGAGATTTCAGAACCAATTAAAAAAGCAATAAAGGACATGGGGTTTGAAGAACCTTCTCCTATCCAAGCAAAAGCTATTCCTGTTATTTTGGAAGGAGGAGATGTTGTAGGGCAAGCCCAAACAGGGACAGGAAAGACGGCTGCGTTTGGGATACCGGTTGTTGATAAAGTTACTTCTGATCGTTACGTACAGGCATTAATTTTAACACCCACTCGGGAATTGGCGATCCAAGTCTCAGGGGAACTTCAAAAATTATCTGTGCATAAATCGATTCGAACCTTGCCTATCTATGGAGGACAGTCAATTGGTCACCAAATTCGCGCGTTAAAACAAGGTGTGCAAGTGGTAATAGGAACTCCTGGGCGTATTCTCGACCATTTACGTAGACAAACGTTAAAACTTGATCAAGTGCATACGGTTGTTCTAGATGAAGCCGACGAAATGCTTGATATGGGTTTTGTGGACGACATCGAATCGATTCTTCGCGAGGTGAATACTGAACGTCAAACACTTCTTTTTTCAGCTACGATGCCCCCAGCTATTAAAAAGTTGTCACGTAAGTATATGACAGCTCCAAAAACAGTTACGATTAATAAAGGTGAAGTGACGGCACCACTTATTGATCAAATGTACTACAAAGTGTTAGAGAGAAACAAAATTGAATCACTTTGTCGAATTATTGATAGTGAGGATATAGAATTAGGAATTTTGTTTTGTCGAACGAAAAAAGGTGTTGCTGAACTTGCTGAAGCCCTTCAAGCACGTGGTTATTTAGCTGATGGATTACATGGAGACTTAACACAATCACAGCGTGATGCTGTTATGAAGAAATTCCGTGACTCATCGATTGAATTCCTTATTGCAACGGATGTAGCTGCTCGTGGAATCGATGTTGACAATGTTACACATGTAATTAATTATGACATTCCACAAGATCCTGAAAGTTATGTCCACCGAATTGGACGTACAGGACGGGCAGGTCGTAAAGGTTTAGCTCTTACGCTTGTCACTCCTCGTGAGATGAAACACTTGCGTTCAATTGAACAAGAGATTAAAATGAGTATTCCTTCACAAGATGTTCCTACAATTGAGGAAGTGGTTGTAAAGCAACAGGGATCATGGAAAAAATTAATTTCTGATACGATTAATACAAGTGGAAAAGAAACAGAGTTATTTGATCCTTTAGTTGATGAAGTTCTAGCAGAATTTTCAGCACGAGATGTCGTATCGGCATTATTAAAAATGAACTTTTCACCAGCAAGTTCGTCCGAAGAATCTGGCTATAGTTTTGGTGATACAGGTGCTGCAAAAGGAATGGTCCGCTTCTTTATTAATGTAGGTAGAAATGTCAATATGACACCAAAAATATTAATTGAAGCCATATCTGAACTAGTTGGTATTCCAGGAAAATCCGTAGGGAAAATTGATATTTTTGAGAATTTTACGTTTGTAGAAGTGCCAGAAGAAGCAGCTCCATTTGTCTATGAAGCATTACGTTATTCTAGAATTAGTGGCGCTAGGGTTAACTTAGAGCCAGCTAAACCACGCCCGAAACGTGAACCACGCAGAACCCCAACACGTAGTTAATAACGAATTTGAAAGAGTCCTTGTTCCATCGGGCTCTTTCCTATCCTTTCCTTGTCACCTTTTCCCTATTATTATTAAGCGAATAAATGTTCGTAAAACTATTGGCAAAAGCGAAAAAAGAATGTATGATAGTAAAGAACAAAACATAGATTCGCTTTTCCAATTTAAAATACATTATTTTTTATAATAGAGGAGAGATTCATAATGAGTGATCGTAAGGCTGCCCTTGATATGGCACTACGTCAAATCGAGAAACAATTTGGTAAAGGGTCAATTATGAAGCTTGGTGAGCAAGCTGAGCAACGGGTATCAACAGTATCAAGTGGAGCACTTGCCCTTGATATTGCACTTGGAGTAGGAGGATATCCAAAAGGTCGTGTCATTGAAGTGTACGGTCCAGAATCTTCTGGTAAGACAACCGTATCGTTACATGCGATTGCGGAAGTACAAAGACAAGGTGGACAAGCGGCATTTATTGATGCAGAGCACGCTCTTGATCCTGTATACGCTCAAAAGTTAGGTGTCAACATAGATGAGTTATTACTCTCACAACCAGATACAGGAGAACAAGCATTAGAGATTGCAGAAGCACTAGTACGAAGTGGTGCAGTTGATATGATTGTTATTGATAGTGTGGCTGCCCTTGTACCAAAAGCGGAAATTGAAGGAGATATGGGAGACAGCCACGTTGGTTTGCAAGCTCGACTTATGTCTCAAGCATTACGTAAGCTTTCAGGAGCAATCAACAAGTCAAAGACTATTGCGATTTTTATTAACCAAATTCGTGAAAAAGTGGGAGTTATGTTCGGGAATCCTGAAACAACGCCTGGAGGACGTGCATTGAAATTCTATTCGTCTGTTCGCCTTGAAGTTCGTCGTGCTGAAACACTAAAGCAAGGGAATGACATGGTTGGGAACAAAACGAAAATTAAAGTTGTGAAAAATAAGGTTGCTCCTCCATTTAAAGTTGCAGAAGTGGATATTATGTACGGAGAGGGAATTTCTCGTGAAGGATCGATCTTGGATATTGCATCAGATCTGGATATCGTTCAAAAAAGTGGAGCATGGTACTCATTTAATGAAGAGCGCCTCGGTCAAGGACGAGAAAATTCGAAACAGTTTTTAAAGGAAAACTCACATCTTGCTGAACAAATTGAAACATTGATCCGTGATCATCACGGTTTAAATGGTGAAATTGAAGTAGCTGCTGCTACAGAGGAAGAGTTTGAAGATGTACCTTTTGATTTAAAATAAATAAAAAATAGAGGGGTGTTCTAAAGGTCCAATCTTAACCTTTAGAACACCTCCTTCTTTTAAATTTAATTTGGAGGTGTCATATTCATTGAAATTTTTATATGTAACCGATACGCATATCCGAGGAACGACACCAAAAAATCGTTTAGACGTCTATGTAGATACGTTAAAAGAAAAGTTGGAAGAAGTAATGGAATTAGCCAATAAAGAAGAAGTAGATGTGATTTTACATGGTGGAGATGTATTTGATCGACCAGATCTGTCTCCTAACGTTGTTGGTCAGTTTGCAAAAGTATTTATGAAGGCCAACATGCCTATTTATGTTGTTGCCGGAAATCATGATACATTTGGTCATAATCCAGAGACGATTTCACGAACAATGCTTGGATTAATGGATTCTTTTGGAGTAATGACAGTAATTGATCCTACTCATCCTGTTTTAATAGAAAAAGACGGTCAACGAGTTCAAATTAGTGGACAACCGTATCATTACGACTTAGATCAACGAGATCCGAAACTAGATTACTACCCTACGAACGACTCAGACGCTGATGTTCTGATTCATATCGTGCATAGCATGCTCGTTGAGAAAGCGTTGCCGGAAGGAGTTCCGCACACGATTATTGATCATATTTGGGGAACGACAGCAGATATTATTTTAACAGGCCATTTTCATGGTGGGTTCGGGATTAAGGAACGTAATGGTAAATACATATGCAATCCTGGTGCCTTGTCTCGAGTCAATAACCATTGGTCAGAAATTAGTAGAATGCCAAAAGTAATCATTGGTACTATTTGCAATGGAGTGATTTCTCTAAAAGAGGTAGGAATAAAGAGCGCGCGCAAAGGAGAAGAGGTCCTAGATCGTACTTTCCTAGAAAAAGCTGTCCACCAAGAAGAGAAACTTCATAGCTTTGTTCAGCAAGTAAAAGAAACATCGCAATTCCAAACGTTAAATATGAGTGATATTATTCTTGAAATTGCATCTTTGAAAAATGTCGAAGAAAAAGTGAAACAAGAAGCGTTACGAAGGATGACCGTTATTGAAGAAGTATGGAAGGACGGGGAATATGAATAACATTAAGGCAGTTAGACTCGAAAATTTCCAATCTCACCTAGACACTTTTGTTGAATTCAGTAATGGCTTAAATGTTATTGTCGGACAATCTGATAGTGGGAAGACTGCGATCTTAAGAGGAATTCGTTGGGCATTGTATAATCAACCAAGAGGAACCGATTTTATTCGTGTATCTGGTGATTTTGTAAGGGTTACCGTTATGTTTGAAAATGAAACAACGATTATACGTGAACGGACAGGTTCCAAGAACCGCTATATGATAAAAAGAAAGGGAGAAGAAGAACTAGTGCTAGAGGGATTTGGAATTCATGTCCCGGAGGAAGTTATGAAAGCACACGGAATGGACCATTTACGAATTGATCAGGATAATGAATTAATGATTCATTTATCCCAGCAATTAGATGGACCGTTTTTATTGGAAAATACGAGCACAATTCGAGCAAAAACACTAGGAAGAATTAGCGGGGCACATTTTTTGGATATGGCCATTCGTGATACGACGAAGGATGTCTCCCAATTAAATATACGAATGAAACAAGAACAACAAGTAATTGATAGACTAAAAGAAGACTTAGAACCCTATATTCATTTAGAAGAACTAAAATCCCAATTAAGACGTGTAGACTCAAGTATTGACGAGATAAAGAACCTGTTAGAGAAAAAAGAAAAACTAAAGCAAATCCAAAGTAGTTGGCATCAAATCAGGATCGAAGAAACGGAAACAGAAAGACGGATGAACTTAATTAAAGAGGTTGACAACTGGGAGAGAAAGCGAGAACAATTGCAGGAGATGGTTCATCGCTTTGTTATTTATGAGCAAAAAAGAAAACAAGAACAAGAAGTTACGCGGGCCATCTCAGTATGTGAGATGTGGCTCACGAAAACAAAGCATGCTGAATTAGCAAATAAGAATTATGAACATCTGCATAATCAGCTTCAATCTCTAACACAGTTAAAAAGAAATTTTCAACAATGGAGAAGATTAGAGAATGCAGAGAAAGAAGAAAAAAATAGAACAATGAAGACCGCCTTTATCGATTCAGTAAATCATCATACAATGGATCGTATTTCGGCTTGCCAATTAAAACGCCAAACGTTAAATGAGATAAAAGACCAGTTAACAAGTAACAGTAATCAAAAAAAGAAAATTAAACAAATTTATACTAGATTGCCTAGTGTAACTGAGCTTAAAAGCAATACAGAACAGATTACAGAAAAGTTAGAGCTCTGTGTGAAATTGCAAACAATCTATTCAGAAGTTAGAGATTATCAGTCTAGGTTAGAAGAAGGGAAACGTTACATCGAAAAACAAAAAATAGAACAAGAAAAGGCCGAAAAAGCGTTACAAGAAGCGTTACTAGCAGAAGGAACTTGTCCAACCTGTGGTCAATCCATTTGTAAACATGCCTAAAAATTGATACAAGGAAGGTGAATGTACGATGTCAGTAGAAAAGCAGTTAGCCCAAATGAAACAGGCAATAGATAAAGCAAGAGATATGCGTTACCGTGCAGAAGCAAAATTAGAAGAGTTAGAAAACCAAAAAAATAGGTTATTAGCAGAATTAAAAGAGTTAGGAGTGAAACCTGAAGAGTTGGATCATGAAATAGAAAAGCTTGAACGGGAAATTGAGATATCCTTAAAAGAGACGTGGGAATTAATTCCTAAGGAATTGATTGATAATGAGTAACGCTTCTACACAATTAAAGCAATTAGAGAACAGGTTTAAAATAGCTCAAGAAAGATGGACAAGATTAGATGCAAAAAAGACTTTGCTAGAAGAACAGTTGGCGGAAAAGATAAAGGAACTAGATTCATATTTTGAAACCATTGATACGTATGAAAAGGCAAGAGTACTCTTACAACAATCTGCAGAATATGCAAGAGAACAAGCGAAACAACAAATTGAGACGCTAGTAACAAATGCTTTGCAATATGTGTTTGGCCCATTATTCTCATTTCAAATTGAACTAGAAGAACATGGAAATAAAGCAGTTGCTGAATTTTATGTTGTTTCAGAATACGAAGGAATAAAGGTGAAAACAAGACCACAGGATTCACGTGGTGGTGGAGTGGTCGATATCGTTACATTAGCACTTCGTGTAGCATTAATTGAAACGGTTCAGCCTAGACGGGAAGGGCCACTTTTGTTAGACGAACCTGGTAAGCATGTTTCAGGAGACTACGTTCTTTATTTATATGAATTTTTAAAATCATTAAGTACGATGTTTAATCGACAAATTATTATGATTACGCATAACTATCACCTTGCACAGTCTGGTGATTTATCATATGAGGTAAGTATAAAAGATGGAATAAGTGAAGTTACGAAAATTGACAACACTTGACATTGCCTAAAACGAGCTATAAAATTAAGGAGAATGCGGTTAAGTTTTTTCCTATTTATTTTTTCCGCGATCAAATGTAATATGCGTTTGTTTTTATAATTAATGAAACGTATGACAAATTTTGAAACCAACAATTAGATAGCAAGAGGAGGTGAAAGAGTATGGAAATATTGATCATCTCCATTTTGCTTGTTGTCTCTGCAGGTATTGGTGCAGTTGTTGGATATCTTGTTCGAAAATCCATTGCAGAAGCGAAAATTTCAAGTGCGGAACATGCAGCGAAACAAATTGTTGAAGATGCTAAACGTGAAGCAGAAGCGGGTAAGAAAGAAGCAGTTCTTGAAATGAAGGATGAAGCACATAAAATCCGTACTGAAGCAGAGCGGGAAGTTCGTGAACGAAGAAATGAGATTCAAAAACAAGAGAATCGTTTGGTACAAAAAGAAGAGATTCTAGACCGGAAGAGTGAAACCTTAGATAAGAAAGAAGAGTCTTTGGAGAAAAGGGAGGAATCTCTCACCAAAAAACAACGACAAATTGAAGAGATGGATAGCAAAGTGGAGGAAATCTTGAACAAGCAACAAACTGAGCTTGAACGTATTTCTGGATTTTCCCGCGAAGAAGCTCGTGAAACCATTCGCAGTGAGGTGGAGCAAGAGATTGCTCACGAAACAGCTCTTATTGTTAAAGAAAGAATGGCACAAGCAAAAGAAGAGGCTGATAAAAAGGCAAAAGAGGTATTATCTCTTGCAATTCAACGTTGTTCTGCTGATCACGTAGCAGAAACAACTGTTTCTGTTGTTACGTTACCGAATGATGAGATGAAAGGAAGAATCATTGGTCGTGAAGGGCGTAACATTCGTGCATTAGAAACATTAACGGGAATTGACTTGATCATTGATGATACGCCTGAGGCAGTAATTCTATCTGGTTTTGATCCAATTCGTCGTGAAATTGCTCGTACAGCTCTTGAGAAACTTGTTCAAGATGGTCGTATTCACCCTGCTCGTATTGAAGAAATGGTTGATAAATCTCGTCGTGAGGTTGATGAGGCTATTAGAGAGTATGGAGAACAAACAACGTTTGAGATGGGAATTCATGGGTTACACCCAGATTTAATTAAAATTCTTGGACGCTTGAAGTTTAGAACAAGTTACGGTCAAAATGTTCTGAAGCATTCAATGGAAGTTGCTCATTTAGCGGGATTGATGGCGTCTGAATTAGGTGAAGACGTGAAGCTTGCCAAACGAGCTGGATTGTTGCATGATATCGGAAAAGCAATTGACCACGAAGTCGAAGGTAGCCATGTAGAGATTGGTGTAGAACTTGCTACGAAGTATAAAGAACACCCTGTTGTCATTAATGCCATTGCATCACATCATGGAGACACAGAGTCAACTTCTATTATCGCAACATTAGTCGCAGCAGCAGATGCCTTATCAGCTGCAAGACCAGGTGCGCGAAGAGAAACGCTTGAAACATATATCCGTCGTCTTGAAAAGTTAGAAGAAATTTCTGAGTCTTTTGAAGGTGTTGAAAAGACGTATGCAATTCAGGCTGGACGTGAAGTGCGGATTATGGTAAGGCCAGATGTTGTAGATGATGCACTTGCTCATAAGCTTGCTCGCGATATTACGAAGAGAATTGAAGAAGAATTAGATTATCCAGGGCATATACGTGTTACGGTTATTCGAGAAACACGTGCCGTGGAATATGCAAAATAAAGTGGCGACATTCGCCACTTTATTTGTTTTTTATCGTACTTTTATATAAACTTTTAATGATTGTAATTACTACATAGCGGTGTGAAGGAGTTAATATGAGAATTTTATTTATTGGTGATGTTGTTGGAGCGCCAGGTAGAAAGATGATTCAAGAGTATACGATGAAATTGAAACAAAAGTTCAAACCTGCCATTACAATTATAAACGGTGAAAATGCAGCTTCAGGTAAAGGAATTACAGAGAAAATCTACAAAGGGTTTTTAGCAGCAGGGGCACAAGCGGTAACCTTAGGAAATCACTCTTGGGATAACCGTGAAGTTTTTGAATTTATTGATGATGCGAAGGCGTTAGTAAGACCTGCGAATTATCCTTCAGGTGTACCCGGCAAAGGCTATACCCTTGTCAAAATTAATGCAATAGAAGTAGCAGTCATTAATGTCATGGGTAGAACATTCTTGCCTGCAATGGATTGTCCGTTTCAAAAAATGGATGAAATATTAGAAGAAATAAAGGAAAGAACGCCATATATTTTTGTTGACTTTCATGCAGAAGCGACAAGTGAGAAACAGGCAATGGGGTGGTATCTTGATGGGAGAGTATCAGCTGTAGTAGGTACTCATACACATGTACAAACAGCAGATGAACGAATATTGCCAAAAGGGACAGCTTATTTAACTGATGTAGGAATGACTGGGCCTTACGATGGGATTTTAGGTGTAGAAAAGGAGCCGGTCATACATAAATTTTTAACAAATTTGCCCGTCCGCTTTGAAGTAGCCGAAGGGCGTACACAGCTTAGTGGGGTTGTCATTGATTTAGATCCAAAAACAGGTCTAGCAAAATCAGTGAAACGGGTCTTAATTAATGATGATCATCCTTTTTATACGTAATTAGGTAAGAATTTTAAGGTTTTAGGAATAAGGATAGGTTTTCTGAAATAAGATGAATTAGATTCACATCTTGTACGATTAGCGAGTCTGCTAATTGCACTGTTGAATGCATGAAGACGATCGTAATCATGGACAGCCCACTTTTCGCATAAAGAGGAGGTACAAGAAATGGAAGTCTTAAAAGTTTCAGCAAAATCTACTCCCAACTCTGTTGCTGGCGCGTTAGCGGGAGTCATTCGTGAACGGGGAGCAGCAGAAATTCAAGCAATTGGAGCAGGAGCGCTTAATCAATCAATAAAAGCGATTGCGATTGCACGGGGCTTTGTTGCACCAAGTGGAATTGATCTTGTTTGTATTCCAGCTTTTACAGATATTCAAATTGAGGGAGAAGAACGAACAGCTATGAAAATCATCGTTGAACCAAGATAGGAATAGCGCCTGCAAAAACCTACTTACATTTATGTGAGTAGGTTTTTTATATTTCATAATAAAGTTGATGACATGATTGTAAATAATCTCTTCAAATAACGAGTTTCTTGTTTCAGAATGGTCTTGTTTTTTAGAGGAGAGATCCTATTATAATAACGTTTAGATGATCCTATTATTGTTGAGTAAGTCTAGTAAAATAGTCGGGAATATGGTATCATGTCAATAATTTGATATTTCACTATTTTTAGTCTAATCAACAAGCGAGGGGTGGAGAGTGTGAGAGAGCAATTATCGTGGAAAGTTGGCGGTCAACAAGGGGAAGGAATTGAAAGTACAGGTGAGATTTTTGCGTCTGCATTAAATCGTCAAGGTTATTATTTATTTGGGTATCGTCATTTTTCCTCCCGAATTAAGGGAGGACATACGAACAATAAGATTCGAGTAAGTACAACTCCATTAAATTCTATTTCGGATGACCTGGATATTTTAGTTGCATTTGATCAGGAAACGATTGATGTAAACATTCATGAACTACGTGAAGATGGCATTGTTATCGCCGATGCAAAATTTAATCCAGTTGTAACCGCAGGCTATAATATTCCATTATTTGCGGTTCCTTTTACTGAGATTGCAACTGAGTTAGGCACGTCTTTAATGAAAAATATGGTGGCTGTTGGTGCATCAAGTGCAATTCTCGGCTTGTCAACAGAGTCATATCAAGACGTTGTAGAAGACCTCTTTCTAAAAAAAGGTGCTAGTGTTGTAGAGAAGAATATGGAAGCCATCCGTGCGGGTGCAGAATATTTCCGAAAACACGCAGGAGTAACCATCTCAGATTTACAATTAGCTCCCGCTGATGGAAAGAAAAGAATGTTTATGATAGGAAATGATGCTATTGGGATGGGAGCAATCGCTGCTGGAAGTCGATTTATGGCAGCTTATCCGATTACTCCTGCATCTGAAATTATGGAGTATATGATAGACAAGTTACCGGAGTTTGGTGGAACCGTCATTCAAACGGAAGATGAGATTGCTGCATGTACAATGGCCATTGGTGCGAATTATGCAGGAGTTCGTGCGTTCACCGCCTCAGCAGGGCCTGGTTTATCGCTAATGGCTGAAGCAATCGGCTTATCTGGGATGACCGAACAGCCACTTGTTATTATGGATACACAGCGTGGAGGACCAAGTACTGGATTGCCTACAAAACAAGAGCAGTCTGATTTAATGGCAATGATCTACAGTACACATGGTGATATTCCAAAAATCGTGATAACACCAAGCACTGTAGAGGAAGCATTTTATGATACCGTTGAAGCCTTTAATTTAGCTGAAGAATATCAGTGTCCTGTTATTTTAGTGACCGACTTAGCTTTGTCTTTAGGGAAACAAACGGTTGAGCCGCTTGATTTTAGTAAAGTAGAAATTCGTCGCGGTGCACTTCAGGAAGGTCAAGAGATTCAGGAAAGAGAAGATAAGGCTTATTATAAGCGCTATGAAGTAACAGAGTCGGGCATTTCAAACCGCGTTATACCGGGGATGAAGAATGGTATTCATCATGTTACGGGTGTAGAGCATGATGAAACGGGAAAACCGTCTGAAAGTCCCCAAAATCGTAAAGCACAAATGGATAAGCGTATGCGTAAGATAGCAAATCTTTCTCAGAAATTTAAGAATCCTATCTATATGAACGCAACACATGATGAGGCTGACTTACTTGTCATTGGTGTTAACTCAACTAGAGGTACGATTGAAGAGGCGATGCCTAGACTTGAAGCTGATGGAATGAAAGTAAATCATGCTCAAATTCGATTGTTGCATCCATTCCCTACTGAAGAATTAAAACCAATGATTGACCGTGCGAAGAAAGTAGTCGTGATTGAAAATAATGCAACAGCTCAATTAGCTAATATCATTAAGATGAACGTTGGCCATGTTAAAATAGAAAACGTTTTAAAATATGATGGAAATCCATTTTTACCTGGTGAATTACATGGAACATGTAAAGCACTATTCGAAGGTAGCAAGGAGTTGGTCTAGATGGCAACATTTAAAGATTTTCGTAACAAAGTTAAACCTAATTGGTGTCCAGGTTGCGGTGATTTTTCTGTTCAAGCCGCCATACAGCGTGCTGCAGGAAATGTTGGACTAGAACCGGATGATCTCGCTGTCATTTCAGGAATTGGCTGTTCAGGGCGGATTTCAGGTTACATCAATTCCTATGGATTCCACGGGGTTCACGGACGAGCGTTGCCAATTGCTCAAGGAGTCAAGATGGCAAATCGTGATTTGACGGTAATTGCTTCTGGTGGTGACGGAGATGGATTTGCCATTGGAATGGGACACACGATTCATGCAATTCGTCGTAACATCGATGTGACGTATATCGTCATGGATAATCAAATTTATGGGTTAACAAAAGGCCAAACTTCTCCACGAAGTGAGATGGGCTTTAAGACAAAAAGTACACCGGGTGGTTCAATTGAATCTGCATTAAATGTAATGGAAATGTCATTAACGGCAGGAGCGACGTTTGTCGCACAAAGTTTTTCTAGCGATTTAAAAGAGCTTACATCATTAATTGAACAAGGAATGAATCATAAGGGCTTTTCTCTTATTAACGTATTTAGTCCATGTGTTACTTTTAATAAAGTGAATACGTACGACTGGTTTAAACAAAACATTACGAAGTTAGCTGATATTGAGAACTATGATCCAACAAACCGTATGACGGCAATGCAAACATTAATGGAACATAATGGACTTGTTACAGGACTTATTTATCAAAACACAGAACAAAAATCATACCAAGAGCTCATCAACTCATACGACGAAAAACCTCTTGCACACCAAGACCTAAACTTAAACGAAGAAAAATTCAACCAACTAATGACCGAATTTATGTAAGCGGAAAACAAAAAAGGATGATCTTCCCTTTTTTGTTTTCCGCGAAGTGATGGGCGAAGCCGCTGCGATCTTTTAAGCCAATTAGGAGTGATCTTCTCCTAAATGGCGTGCAGCGAGTGAAGCCATCACCATGTTCGCTAAAAAGGGTGATCTTCCCCTTTTTTGTTTTCCGCGAAGTGATAGGCGAAGCCGCTGCGATCTATTAAGCCAATTAGGAGTGATCTTCTCCTAAATGGCGTGCAGCGAGTGAAGCCATCACCATGTTCGCCAAAAAAGGGTGATCTTCCCCTTTTTTGTTTTCCGCGAAGTGATAGGCGAAGCCGCTGCGATCTATTAAGCCAATTAGGAGTGATCTTCTCCTAAATGGCGTGCAGCGAGTGAAGCCATCACCATGTTC